>CACYGY010000014.1 GCA_902774025.1 uncultured Eubacteriales bacterium | reverse complement strand
GGGCTCCGTCATCTCCAGGATTTTCCGGATCAGCGCCTCATCCATTCGCTTTCCATACCTGAAATCCCAGGCCACCTCATTGAAGCATCCCCTGCAGTGGCGGCGGCAGCCCGACACAAACACCGTGGTCCGCATGCCCGGCCCGTTGGCGATATCCACCTGGAGCACTTCTCCTATATACACGCTTCTTCTCCTCCCCGCACGGAAGACAGCCGGATTTTCTCCGGCTGCCGTTTTATGGATTCATCACGGATCTGGACAGATGGAGCACCCGTTCCCGGATCTCCTGGGTCCGGCCCTGATTCCAGAACTGCGTTCCGATATAGCCGCAGGTCCTGCGGGCCACGTTCATGGTGTCCTGGTTCCGGTTGCCGCAGTTGGGGCATTCCCACACCAGCTTGCCGTCATCCTCCACAATCTGGATTTCCCCGTCATATCCGCAGGCCTGGCAGTAGTCCGATTTGGTGTTGAGCTCCGCATACATGATGTTGTCATAGATGAACTCCATGATGCTCAGCACCGCTTCCAGATTGTCCTGCATGTTGGGCACTTCCACATAGCTGATGGCCCCACCGGTGGACAGGGACTGGAACTGGCTCTCAAACTTCAGCTTGCTGAAGGCATCGATGTCCTCGCAGACATTCACGTGATAGGAATTGGTGATGTATCCCTTGTCCGTCACGCCCTCCACCACGCCGAAACGCCTCTGGAGACACCGGGCAAACTTGTAGGTGGTACTCTCAATGGGGCTTCCGTAGATGGAGAAGAACACGCCGGTGCGTTCCGTCCATTCCCTGCACTTGTCATTCATGTACTGCATGACCTTCAGGGCAAAGGGGGTGGCTTCGGGGTCCGTGTGGCTCTTTCCGGTCATGTACCTGACGCATTCGCACAGTCCGGCATACCCCAGGGAGATGGTGCTGTAGCCGCCGTAGAGCAGGGGGTCGATGACCTCTCCCTTCCCCAGGCGGGCCAGGGCACCGTACTGCCAGAGAATGGGCGCCGCATCGCTGAGGGTCCCCTTCAGCCGCTCATGACGGCACATGAGCGCCCGGTGGCAGAGCTCCAGTCTTTCCTCGAAAATGGCCCAGAACTGATCCATGTCCCCTCCGGAGGACAGGGCCACATCCGGCAGGTTGATGGTCACCACGCCCTGATTGAACCGGCCGTAATACTTGTAGTGTCCCTCTGCGTCCTTCCAGGGATTCAGCGCGCTGCGGCAGCCCATCACCGGGAAGCAGGTCCCCTCCTTGAGCTCGAACATCTTCTTTTCGGAGATGTAATCCGGAACCATGCGCCGGGCGGTGCACTTGGCCGCCAGCTTGGTGAGTTCGTAATAGGGCGTGCCCTCCCGGACATTGTCCTCTTCCAGGACGTAGATGAGCTTGGGGAAGGCGGGGGTAATCCACACGCCCTTCTCGTTCTTGACCCCCTCATAGCGCTGGCGCAGCACCTCCTCGATGATGAGGGCCAGATCCTTCTTCTCCTGTTCGTTCCGGGCTTCATTGAGATACATGAAAACGGTGAGGAAAGGCGCCTGTCCGTTGGTGGTCATGAGGGTGATCACCTGGTACTGGATGGTCTGCACGCCCTTCTGGATCTCCCTGCGAAGCCTTCCTTCCACCACCTGCTCCATGGCCTCGCCGGAGGCATCCGTTCCCAGAATTCTGCACTCCTCCTCCACGTGCCGGCGGATCTTCTCCCGGGAAACCTGGACAAAGGGGGCCAGATGGGTCAGGGAAATGGACTGGCCGCCGTACTGGTTGCTGGCCACCTGGGCAATGATCTGGGTGGCGATATTGCAGGCCGTGGAAAAGGAATGGGGCTTCTCGATCAGGGTGCCGGAGATGACGGTTCCGTTCTGGAGCATGTCGTCCAGATTCACCAGGTCACAGTTGTGCATGTGCTGGGCATAGTAGTCACTGTCATGGAAATGGATGATGCCCGCCTCATCCGCCTCCGCCACTTCCTTGGGCAGAAGGATGCGCCGGGTGAGGTCCCGGCTCACTTCACCGGCCATGTAGTCCCGCTGGACGGAATTGACGATGGGATTTTTGTTGGCGTTCTCCTGCTTCACATCCTCATTGTTGCACTCAATGAGGGTCAGGATGCGTTCGTCGGTGGTATTGGCGTGGCGCACCAGAGCGCGCCTGTAGCGGTATCGCACATAGAGCCGGGCCACCTCGTAGAATCCCATGCTCATGAGCTGGTTCTCCACCATGTCCTGGATTTCCTCCACGGTGATCGTCCGGTTCAGATCCTGACTCCTGCATGTCACCTCCCGTTCCGCCCTGTCGATATCCGCCTCCGACAGGCGGTCCGGTCCTTCCGGAACCTGATTGTTGGCCTTTTCTATGGCGCGATGAATCCGGGCGGCATCAAAGGAGACCTCCATGCCGTTTCTCTTGATAACCTTCATAATCTGCCTCCGTTTATGACAGCTTTTCTTTCCTTGTCCGCTCCTCCCCGCAGGGGGGTAAGGCAGGGCCGATTATACTGAGGGGGCAGTCTCCCGTCAAGGTTGCCTGCCCTATCCTTTGTATGCGTGTTCACAGGTCTCAACAATATATTGTGTATCCGGCGGAACTTCTTCCGGGAAGCCTCCGCTCCCGTCCTGACTGCTTTCCGCGACTTTAAGCATGTGTCAAAAAGTTTTTTCAAAACTGTTTCAAAAAGAAAACGGAGAGATTTCCTCTCCGTATCATCTCCGGGTTTTCCATTCCTCTCCCCGGACCGTCATGGTGAGAGCCAGCATTTCAGAGGGCCCCGGAAGATCCAGCAGCTGAAACCAGTCAGGGTGCTCCCGGATGACCCGCAGCCAGATGCCGTCCGCCGCCGGCAGGATATAGGTGCGCATCAGGGCATCATTCACCAGAGCCTGAAATTCCCTCTGGAGTTTGCGGATACAGTCCCCGGGCACAGCCACCATGCCCAGATCCGGCTTCCCGTCCACCATGGCCAGGGTAATCCTGCCGCCGCACACCGTCCTCCAGTCCAGAGCGGTTCTGTCATAGACGGAGTAGCGGAGGTAGTCAAAGTCCATGGCGATATAATGGCTGTATTCCGGCGACGACTCCCAGGTATGCAGGAGCAGGGAGGGAACCGACAGGCGCAGATATTCCTCCATTTCCTCCGGCGGAATCCTTCCCTCCCGCACCAGGCCGTAGCTCCGCTTGAATTCCCGGGTATTGGGATGATGGAGCAGGACCCGGCGGAGATTCTCCCGGTCCGCGTAGCACAGGACCGTCATGTCCCGGATTCCGCACAGGCGCCGGAAACGCGCCATTTCCAGGTCCGTCACGGGGCGATTGGGCAGGGACATGCATGTGGTGACGCACAGGGGCGCCAGGGGGGAAAGGACGTTGTCCAGCCGCCGGAAACCCTCCTGGATCTTCACCGGCAGGGGCACATGGATTTCCGGCTCCTTCTGTTTCAGAATGCCGGTGCGGAGCATGGTGGACACTTCCCCCCTGCGCACATCCATTCCGCAGAACTCACAGAACCGCTCCAGTTCCTCCCCCGCCTCCAGACGGATCCGGGGCATTTCCAGGTACCCGGTCATGGACAGGATCCGGGCATGCAGGGTCATGAGGTTCCAGCCCCCGCGCCAGGCCTCCAGGAACAGAGGCTGGCTGGGATCCACGCTCCGGAAAAAGGCGGATGGGCCGAAGCAGAAGCAGGGATTCAGAAAGGCAGCCTTCTGGGGGGAGCAGACATACCGCAGGGGAGACCCGCGTCCCAGTTTCAGCACTCCCTCCCGGACTTCCTCTGCCGCCACGGGGATCATGGCGTCCACCAGATCCAGGGGACAGGGCGGGCAGCCGGTGAGGACTGTCCTCTCCGGGCATTTCCGCAGGATTTTCAGGATCCGGCGGTCCCACCCCCGCTCAAACCTGAGCCCCGGATGTCCCATGAGCACCAGGGGCTCGCCCTGCCAGAACATCTCCAGGCTCTGCCACAGATTCGCATCGGATACGACATAGTGCAGATGGGCCTGCCGGGCCAGAAGGCGGATTTCCTCCTCCCCGGGTTCCTGCCCGGCCAGAATCCCGGCGGAAAGGGCCTGCGGCGCGTGGGCATTTTCCATGGCTGACTCCACCGCCTCCAGGGCTTCCCCGCAGTTTGCCGCCTGCACCAGAAGAAGGATCCTTTCCACAAGCCTCACCCCCTGACACGCCGGTGGAGGAGAAGGGACAGCAGATAGAAGAAAGCCGCGTACAGGACGATGGCCGCCCCGGCGGAGGTGTTCCAGGCGTAGGCGCTGAACAGGCCCGCCACGCCGGATACCATGGCAAAGGCGATGCTGAAAAGGGCGTGGCGCCGGGCACTCCCCGCCAGGTTCCGGGCGGCGGCGGCGGGAATGATGAGCAGTGCGTTGATGAGCATGACTCCCACCCATCGGATGGCCAGCATCACCGCCAGGGCCACAAGAACACCGAAGGCAATCTCGCACAGCCGGGTATGCACGCCCCGGCTCCGGGCCAGGGAAGCACTCACGGAGGTGAGAAGCAGACGGTTGTACAGGAGGAACCAGGCCAGAACCCCCAGCACCAGAGCCAGGAGGAGGTACAGAAGATCCAGGGGCGTCACCGCCAGCACATCCCCCACCAGGAGCGAGGAATACCGGGCAAACCCGCCGCCCCGGCTGAGGATCAGCAGGCCCAGGGCCACGCTGGTGGAGGAAAACACGGAGATCACCGTGTCCGCCCCCGCCGTCCCCGTATGACGGATCAGGCTGATGAGCAGCGCCCAGAGAACACCGAACACCAGCATGGACAGAAGGTCCGAGGCGGCCCCCAGGAGAATGCCCAGTCCGATGCCCGTCAGGGCGGAATGGCCCAGAGCGTCGGAAAAGAAAGCCATCTGCCGGTTCACCGCCATGGTGCCCAGGAGCCCCAGAAGAGGGGTCAGAAGAAGAATGGCCAGAAGGGCATTCTTCATGAAGTTATAGTGCAGCGCCTCCAGGGGAAGCAGTCTGTCCATGAGATCATAGATACCCTGCATCACAGCTGCCTCCTTTCCATACCGAAGGTGTCCCGGAAGGCATCGGATTCAAACACGGTCTCCGGCCTGCCCTGCATCAGCACCGTTTTGTCCAGCAGGACCACATGGTCCGCGTAATCCCGCACCAGATTCAGATCGTGGCTCACCATGAGAATGGCCATATGCCTGCCCCGCCGGAGTTCATTGACCACATTGAGGAACAGCCGCTGCCCGTTCTCGTCCACGCCGGACACAGGCTCGTCCAGCACCAGAAGGTCCGGGGCGGGATGCAGAGCCAGGGCCAGCATGACCCTCTGGATCTCCCCGCCGGAACAGCGGCCCAGGGGCCTGTCCAGGAGCTCCCCGGCGTGCACGATCTCCAGGATTGCGCGGATTTCCTCCTTTTTCCTCTTTCCCACCCCCGTCCACACGGCACGGCGGGACAGGGCGGCGCCCATCAGGTCCAGAACCGTCAGGGGAATATCGGGATCAAAGGCGAGATGCTGGGGCACATAGCCGGTGGTCATCCTGGGCATGGCCTTCCCCTGCCCGTCCTCATGGCGGATGCTCCCCTCATACGGAATCTCCCCCAGCAGGGCCCGGATCAGGGTGGTTTTTCCCGCTCCGTTCTGGCCGATGAGCATCGTGAGCTGTCCACAGTGAATATGCATGTTGATGTCCCGGAGCACTTCCTGGCCGCCCCGCACCACCCGGATATGCTTCAGATCAATCCTGCACAGATGACACCGCTCCAGAAGATTCAATCCGCATTCCCTCCCTTGCGATCCCGCAACAAACGTACTATGATCCAGAAAAACCCGGCTCCTGATTATAACACAGGTTGTGCCGGGGAAACAGCGAGGAGAGGATTCCATGATTGCTCTGGCCTGCGACCACACCGGCCTGGAACTGAAGGCCTACATCGCCGGAATGCTGGATGAAATGCATCTGGAATGGAAGGATTACGGTACATATACCCCGGAAAGCTGTGACTATCCCGTCCCCGGAGCCCGGGCGGCCCGGGCCGTGGCCCGGGGGGAATGCCAGCGGGGCATTCTCATCTGCGGCACCGGGGTGGGCATCGGCATTGCCGCCTCCAAGATCCCCGGCATCCGTGTGTGCACCTGCTCGGACGTATACACCGCGGAGCTTTCCAAGCGCCACAACGATTCCAATATTCTCACCATGGGAGCCAGGGTGGTGGGGCCTGACCTGGCCCGGATGATCGCCCGGCACTGGCTCGAGGCCGAATATGAAGGCGGCCGGCATGCCCGGAGGGTGGATCTCATCGCCCGTCTGGAAAAGGGTGAGGTGCTGGAAGGAGAGTAAGCCATGTTCACAGCGGATACCCACGCGGACACGCTCTATGCCCTGAAGCTGCGCGGCGCGGCGCCGGACAGGCTCATGATCACCCCCGAAAAGCTCAGGCAGGGGGGCGTCACCCTTCAGACCCTGGCCCTGTTTACAGGGGGTGCCACGGAGGAGGCGGAGGCGGAGAGCAATGTCCTGCAGGAACTGCAGGCCCTTCCCTTCTTTCTGGAAGCCGGATTCCGTCAGGTCCTGAGTCCGCAGGAAGCTTCCGCGGATCATCCGGGCATCCTTCTGTCCATGGAGGGAGGCGAGGCCCTCTCCGCCTCCGACGAGAAGGTCAGCTTCTGGCATGAGCGGAAGGTGCGCATGGTGGCTCTTCTCTGGAATCATCCCAATGCCCTGGGCTTCCCCGCCAAAGGCGGCTTCACCCAGGGACTGACGCCCGAGGGCATTGCCCGTGCCCGGAAGATGCAGCAGCTTCACATGGCCGTGGATGTGTCCCACCTGAATGAGGCCGGATTCTGGGATCTGTACCGGTATACCTTCAGACCGCCCATGGCCAGCCACAGCTGCTGCAGCGCCTTGTGCGGCCATCCCCGGAACCTGACGGACGAACAGATTCTGCAGATGATCCGCTGCGGAGGCTACATCGGGGTAAACTTCTGCCCTGCCTTCCTGGATGAAGGGGAGGACGCGGATCTGGAAACCGTGGCCCGGCATATCCTGCACATCTGCGATCTGGGGGGTGAGGACATCGTGGGCCTGGGCTCCGACTTTGACGGCATCGCCCGCACGCCCCGGGGCCTCTCCGGCCCTCAGGACCTTCCCGCCCTCTTTGACGTTCTGCGTGCTCACGGGATGGAGGAAACCCAGATCCGGAAGGTGGCCGGGGAGAATTTCACAGCCTATTTCCACCGCATCTCTTCCTGATTTCAACCGGCCCTCCGCCGGTTTTTTTCCTTTTGGAGTGAATTATTAAGAAATTGTTTCATTTCTCTTGATTTTAGAAATCGTTTGCGTTACAATGGGTGCGGAAATGACTCTGACCACTGGACTGGGACGGAAGGTGTGGAAGCATGGGCAGAAAAATACTCCTTGTGGACGACGAACCCTTGATCGTCAAGGGACTCAAGTATACCCTTCAGCAGGAAGGCTATGAGATCGACAGCGCACTGGACGGGGAAGAAGCCCTGGACATGTTTTTCGCCGGTCCGTATGACCTGGTTCTGTTGGATGTGATGCTGCCCAAGCTGGACGGAATCGCGGTATGCCAGCGCATCCGCGAGCATTCCAGCGTGCCCATCATCATGCTCACCGCCAAGGGGACGGACATGGACCGGATTCTGGGCCTGGAATACGGCGCGGATGATTATATTCCAAAGCCCTTCAATATCCTGGAGGTGAAGGCGAGGATCAAGGCCATCCTCCGTCGCAGCACCGTCATGGCCCCCGCCGTGGAGGAAAAGCGTGTCATTCATGTCAAGGATCTGGAAGTCAACTCGGTCAAGCGCAGCGTATATCTCCGGGGACAGGAGATCAGCCTGACCGCCAAGGAGTTCGATCTCCTCCTCCTGTTCCTCAGCAGCCGGGGCAAGGTGTTCAACCGCAAGCAGATCCTGGATACCATCTGGAAGAATGACTACACCGGGGATGACCGGACGGTGGACGTCCACATCCGCCGCCTGCGGGAAAAGATCGAAAAGGACACCTCTCAGCCTGAGTACATTTTCACCAAATGGGGGGTCGGTTACTATTTCACGGACAAGGATTAACCGTCTGCCGCATACCAGCATCCGCTGGCAGATTCTGCTGATGTTTCTGGGCATCATCGGGGTTTCCTTTGCCGTCATGGCCTCCTCTCTCACCGATTATGTGAGTTCATACCTGTACCGTCAGCGCATCCGTCAGGACTCCCTCGCCGTGGAGAGGCTGTCCACCACGGTTGCGCCTCTTTTTCAGTCTGCTTCCCATGACGCCCTGTCCGAAACGCTCTCCGTCTCCGGCAGCGAAATGGGAGGCAGACTGCTTGTGGTGGACGGGGACGGGAAAGTCCAGTTCGATTCCTTCGGCCGGCTCATGGGAGTGCGGCTCCAGCTGCCGGAAGTTCTGTCCGTGCTCCTGGAAGGGGAGGTTTCCTCCTGGGGCATCCACCATCTGGATCCGAATTCCCCCCTGACGGACTCCGGCTCCATGGTGGCCTACTGCGCCAGCCGCATCACCGGCACCCAGGGGCTCCTGGGGGTACTCCTGTATGTGTCCCCGGTGACGGAAATGCTGACCTCCCTGAGCGGCGTGCAGCAGCATCTTTTCCGGGTCTTTGCCATCATCACCGCCGTGGCCCTTCTGGCGGCGCTTTTCCTCAGCCGCATTCTCACCCGTCCCATCTCCGCCCTCACCCGCACCATTCAGAAAATGGGTCAGGGAGACCTGAGCATAAGGGCAAGGGTCAGCGGAAGCTCGGAAATGCGGCATCTGGCGGAAAGCTACAATGCCATGGCCCAGGAACTGGAAAACCTGGACAACAGCCGGAACCAGTTTGTGTCCAATGCCAGCCACGAGCTGAAAACGCCCATGACCACCATGAAAATCCTGCTGGAAAACGTCATGTATGAGCCGGACATGCCCTTGAACGTCCGGCAGGAATTCCTGCAGGACATGAATCATGAGATTGACCGGCTGACCGGAATTGTCACGGATCTGCTGAGCCTGACCCAGATGGACAGCGGCCGGGCGGAAATGCACTGGGAAAACCTGGACCTGCAGTCCATGTGCATGGAAACCGTCCGTCTCCTGAAGCCCAAGGCCCTGCAGCGCCTGCAGACCCTGCGGGTGGAAACCCGCTCCTCCGTGCCCTTCCGGGGGGACCGGGCCAAGCTGGAGCAGGTCCTGTACAATCTCACCGACAACGCCCTGAAGTACACCGGGGACGGCGGGCATATCCGCCTCCGGTCCGGCACAAGGGGAGATTCCGTTTACCTGCAGGTGCAGGATGACGGTGTGGGCATTTCCCCGGAAGATCAGGCCCACATCTTCGAGCGCTTCTACCGGGTGGACAAGGCCCGGAGCCGGGAAACCGGCGGAACGGGCCTGGGTCTTTCCATCGTGCGGCAGCTTGTGCTTCTGCACGGAGGCACCCTGACGGTGGAATCCGTTCCCGGCTCGGGTTCCTGCTTCACCGTCACCCTGCCCCGGCGGGGAGAGGAGGGAAAGAGCGAATGAAAGTGCTGTGCCTTCTGGTCTGTCTTCTGTCCCTTCTGCTCCTCACCGCCTGCAGCGGCATGACCATGCTGCCCACCGGTGCCCTGAGCACCCCCGTTCCCGGAACCGCCTCCGTTTTTCCTCAGGCACTGGAGGCGGAGGAAAGGAGTGACACCCGCTCCTCCGCCCTGTTCTTCCGTCTGGAGGGAGAGCCCTGGCTGGTTCCGGAATACCGGGTCCTGCAGCGCACTCCGGTTCAGTCCTATGAGACCGCCCTGCTGCAGGCCCTCATCGGGGGGCCCGCCTCCAATTCACCCCGCCTCACGGGACTTTTCCCCGAGGGAACCCGGGTTCTGTCCACCTCCCTGTCCGGACGGACTCTCTTTGTCACCCTGAGTCAGGAAATTCTCAGTGCCTATCCGGACGAGCCCCGGCCCGCCGCCACCTCCCAGGAGGCTCTGCTGCGGCGCAGGCTGTGCATGGAATCCCTGGTGCTCACCGTCACGGAGAACTGCGATGTGGACCGGGTACAGATTCTGGTGGAACAGAAAAACAGTATGGTCAGCAGTCTCCGCCTGCCCCAGCGCTATTTTCTGGAAACGGAAGGCACGGACCTGGCGGGTCCCATGTCCAGGGATGACACGCATCTGCTCACGACCCAGCGGGCCCTGGAAAGGATTCTGAATTTCTGGAAACTGCGGGACTGGCAGAATCTCTACGATACCCTTATGGAAACGGATCCGGCGACGGGGCTTGAACGGAGCGGTTATCCGGACTTCGTGGCCCGGATGCAGAACTATCCCCAGCTTCTGGAATGGTCGTTCTCCGCCCCCTCCATCTCCCTGGACGGGCTGAATGCCACCTTCGCGATCCATCCCCGTCTCCTCTCCGGCTCGCAGACCCTGTCGCCCCGGACCTGCACCCTGCGTCTCAGCCGGTCGGGGGGACTTTGGAAAATCAGCATGACCCAGCTGCTGGGCTGGCTGGAGGACTGGCTATGAAAAAGAAGTTCCTGTGCCTGGCTCTTGCATCCCTGCTTTTCCTGACTTCCTGTTCCTCCACCCTCTCTTCCGGCCCCTCCTCCACGGCCACCCTGCCGCCCCCGGGCGCCTTCGGGGCGGCTCCCGAAGACCGGTCGGGCCTGGTAAGGGAGTCCGTGCTGGCCCTGTCCCTCCCTTCCCTGGACGGTGAGAAACTGCTGAGCGTTGTGACGCATCTGGAGACGGACGCCCAGGAGGATCCCTGCACCTCCGTGATTCAGGCCCTTCTCAGCTATCCCGGGGATGACCAGGTCCGGAGCCTCAGCAGCGTCCCCCTGCACCTCAGCGGCCGCACCCCCGTGGAGCACAGCGGGCAGGTATGCACGGTGAACCTGGACAGTTCCGCCGTCTCCCTGGAGGCGGAGGAGCTCTATATCCTGGCTCTTTCCCTGGTCTCCACCCTTTCCCAGTGCACGGATGTCAGCGTGGTGAATCTTCTGGTGAATGAACGGCCTCTCGGGCTGGATCTCACGGACAATCTGCCCCTGGGCAGTGTCAGCGCCCATCCCGGCGTGGATCTCACCACTCTGTGGGACCAGATGAACGCCCGGAAAACGCCTCTGGGCACCACCCCCGCGGACATGCCCCTGACGACCTCCGCCACCCTGTACTTCCCCCTGGCGGGGAAGAGCGGGCTGCTTCCGGAGGTGCGCAGCCTCACCTTTGCCGGCCAGTCCCTGCCCCAGATGGCCCGGGGGATTCTCACGGCCCTGTCCTCAGGCCCCCAGTATCTCACCGGCATGGCTCAGATGCCGGACCTTTCCTCCCTGCTGACCCAGGCCCCGGAAGTGACGGAGCTTGCGGGGGGCGGCCGGCTTCTGACCCTGTATTTCGTACCGGAGTTCATCAGCCGCATGGAATTTCAGAACCTGGACCCGGTCGGCCTTGTGGGCTCCATGGTCATGAGCCTCACCACCTTTCTCCCGGCTGTCTCAGCCCTGCGCATCTATTCAGGGGACACCCCGATCACTTCCCTGCGCTCGGAGGACGCCGGGGTCATGACCCTGGAAAACGGGCTTCTGCGGCGCCGTCTCTTCCAGACCCGGATTCTCTCCCGGGCCCGGATCTGCGTCACCGACGGTGCTCGCCTTCATAATCTGTCCATCACGGCGGCCCAGGACCGGATTCAGGACCCGGGTTTCCTGCTTCGCACCCTGTCTCAGCCGCCTCTGGGTCAGGAGGACACCTGGCGCTCCGCCGTTCCCGACGGCTTCATGGAAAGCGATCTGGTGGGCATTGCCCTGGAGGGGGACACCATTCTCCTCAACCTCAGCGCCCACGCCGCTGCCCTGATCCGGCGTCTTTCCTTTCAGGATCAGCAGCTTTGCTGCTACGCCCTGATCAACACCTTCTGCAATGCCTACGGAATGCGCCGACTCCGCTTCTTCTTTGACAGCAGGGTGGAGTCTGACCTGGGCACCGATCTCTTCTTCGGAGGGGAATTCATGGTCAACACCATTCTTCTGGACAACCATCGGGGGTGATCCCATGCCCTGGACGCTGATCCCCATCGCCGGCTTTATCCTGATCCTCCTGCCCATCGGGCCCGTCCGGGCCCTGGGCTTCGGACTGCTCAGCGCCGCTTTCCTGCGCAGCGCCTTCCTCTCCGCCTCCCGGCGGATCCAGCCGGAAGGCTTCCGATTCCGGGGGAGTCTGAAGACCGCTCTGAATCCCAGAGGTCTGATGCTGCCTTATCAGATCTTCCCGGGCGGAAAGCGCTGGACGGGTACCCTGCGCCAGCCTGCCGTGCCCATCCCTCTGACGGATCTGCGCACCTGCCAGGACGCCATGCTCATGTCCGCCGCCCTCTGCCTCAACGCGGACCGGTCCCGGCATGCCCGGATTCTGGAGCAGGTGCTCACCGATGCCCATATCCGGAAAGAGAAGATCGTTCGCCAGTACGCCAGTCCCCGTACCCTGGACCTGCGGGGCGCTCTGGGTACTCAGGTCATCGCCGGGAATTCCCTGATGGGTTTTTTCCTTCTGGAAGACAGCCAGGGAGAGGAACGTCTGAATTTTCTCCGCTGCTGCGGGGAAATCCGGGACGGGGGCAGAACCCGTCCCCTGACACCAGAGGACCTGAATCAGCTGATGCTCCTGCCCCGGGAGGCCATCCTTCTGGCCTGTGCCCCCATGGAACGGGTGCCCACCTGTCTCACGCTTCTCGGGTCCCTGCTGCTCCATGAAACCGATGTGCCTTCCCCTGAGGCGCTGGATTGCGTGCAGTCCCTGCAGGACAGCGGGTTTGAGGTCTGTTACGCTCAGCCGGGAGAGGGCCTGTACGACCCGGTCCAGGCCATGGGACTGGAGATACCGCCCTGCCACAGTCCCGAAGGACTGTACCGGGCGGAGGTGGATTGTCCGGTCCGGGATCTGCCCGAGGCCTTCGCGCTGTTCCTGGAAAGAGTGCATGGAGCTGCGCGCTTTCTCCGCGTCTGTCTCGCCCTGAACTCCGTCCTTTTCCTGCTCCTCCTCCTGGAGCCTCCCGCCTGGTCCGGGGCGCTGGGTGCCTTCGCCCTTGTGGGCGGAGAAATCCTGTTTCTCCGGACCCGCCTGCCCCTGGGGAAGCCTTTTCGCCTTCCCTCCACTCTGCTCCTCATGGGATGCACCTGGCTCACGGCTGTTTTCGCCTTCCTGCTGCTCCGCTGGGTCATCCCTCCGGAAACGCTGTCCGCTGCCTCCGCCCTGTCCCAGGGCTTATGTGCCCTCAGCCTTGCCCTGCCCTTCTGTCTCTTTCTGATTCCCTCCTGGCTCCGGCCCCTGCCACTTCTCTGCCTGCTTCCGGCCCTGCCTGCCCTGTTTTCCTCCATGACCCCGCTGCAGCTGCTCTTTGCCGCGCTCACGGGCATGATTCCGGCCATGGTCACCCTCCTGCTCTTCCCCTGCCCCTCCGGGACATCCGCAGGTCCCTTCTGGGGGATTGAGGATTTCCGGATCGGCCGCTTTTACCTGACTGACCTGATGCGGCGGTCAGGAAGAAGGAAGACGGAGGAAATGGAGGAAGAGGACACGGAGGACGGCGGGGATGAGAACAGTCCGGATACGCCTGCATCCCCTTGACCTGACCGGAGGTGCTCATGAAACACAGGTTTTTTCTCTTCATCCTGCTCCTGGTTCTGCTTCCCTTCATGCCCGCCGCTTCGGAAAGCCTGCCCGCCTTCCCCCGCGCGGAGGACAACAGAGCCTCCCTTGTGTCCGTTTTCAGCAGACAGACCCCTGACCCGGGATCCGCCGATCAGGCCCGGAGCTGGGGTGAAAACTTCGGGATCCGTTTTTCCGAGGGGAAGGAGGAAGTGGGGGATACCCTCACCTTCCGCGGCACCGGCGTAGCCGTGGGCGACTGCTACGTGCTGTGCCGCCTGAGTCTGCTCAGGGAAAGCGGTGAGACTGTGATCCCATCGCAGGAATCGGACACCGTCCTCACGGCGGTGACCGTGGCAAGGGACGAGGCGCTGGACCTGGCAGTCCTCTATGTGAAAGACGCATCCCTTTCCCCCGCGCCCCTTGACGATTCTGTGCCCGGGGCCGGTGACTGGGCCCTTTATGTCTTCCCGCCCGCCTCCCGGAATCATCCGATCCTTCTGGATGCGGGCGTCCTCTCCGGTACCCTGGAGCTTTCCCTCCCCACCTATGACATCTACGGACTGAAAGCCCGGATCACGCGGAAACTGATCCTCGGCCCCTGGTCCGATGCGGCCTCCGGCGCTCTCTTTTCCCCTCAGGGCGATCTTCTGGGTATTCCCGCCGGTCCCCTGCAGGGCTATGAGGGCATGGGATTCTTCATCCCCGTTTCCGAGGCCATGCCCATGATCCGGTCCGTTCTCAGCGAAAAACCCGTCCGCTCCCTCGCCCGGGAGGAAAACCGCACCGTGTCCGCTTCCGCGGATCTGCTCTCCGGCAGGCCCCGGATGGGGGTGAGAATCACCGTCCTCTCCCCGGCCGTGACCATTACGGGACTTCTGCCCTCCGGTGCCCTGGTCACGGAGGTGGAAAGGAATTCCCCCGCGGACAGGGCCGGCATGCAGAACGGGGACATTATTGTCCAGATCGGGGATCAGATCATCCGCAGCGACGGAGATCTGCAGACAGCCATTCTGGGAAGAAAGGCCGGGGAAACCGTCAGCGTCCGTGTCTACCGGGTGAAAGGCCTTCTGCAGGCGGACAACCTATCCGGGCTGGAAGACGGGACATACCTGGACATGGAAGTAACCCTGGCCACTCTGGAGTCCATTCTCCGATGATCCAACCCGCCGGAACACTTGGTTCCGGCTTTCTGTGATAAATCCGTTCCATATACTCCATTGACATCCCGTCATAATCTTGTATACTTTCCCTGTCAATCTGACCGGATTATCAATGGGATATCATTACACGTCCGGCTTTCCACGGCATCCGGGAAGGCCTGATTCCCGGTCCCTTCGATCAGAAAAACATGCTCGGGAGGCGAATTATGTCAAAGGTGATCAATCCGGCTCTTCCAGGGCGCAAAACGACATTCGGCAGAAAATTCTGGAATTCCAGAGTCCTTCTGCTCATGTGTCTGCCCGCCATTGTCTATTTCATTGCCTTCAGTTATGCCCCGCTGCCCGGTATCTATGTGGCCTTTGTCAACTACAACTACCGCCTGGGCATCTTCGGCAGCCAGTTTGTGGGCCTGAAGAATTTTGAGTTTGTAGCCAACTCCGGCAAGCTCTGGATGCTCACCAGCAACACCATCCTCTTCAACCTGGCCTTTATCCTCCTGGACAATCTGGTGGCCGTGGTGGTGGCCATCCTGCTCAAGGAAATCCAGTCCAAGATGTTCCGGAAGGTCTCCCAGACCATGATGTTCCTGCCCTACTTCATCTCCCAGGTGCTGGTGGGTCTTCTGGTCTACTCCCTCCTCAACTCCGACACCGGCTTCCTGAACTCCGTTCTCACGCAGATGGGGGCCGCGCCTCTGCGTCTGTACAAGAATGGCGATCCCTGGCCCTTCATCATCGTCATGGTCCATCTGTGGCAGAAGACGGGATACAATTCCGTGGTCTATTTCGCCGCCATCATGGGCATTGACCAGGAGGTCATTGAAGCTTCCATGATCGACGGCGCCAACGGCTGGCAGAAGATCCGCTATATTATCCTGCCCTCTCTGCGTCCCACCATCGTCATTCTTCTGCTCTTCGCCCTGGGCGGCATCGTTAAAGGCGATTTCGGCCTGTTCTGGAACCTGGTGGGCCGCAATCCCATCCTGTACCAGAAGGTGGACATCATCGAAATGTTCGTCTATCGTGCAACCGTCTCAGACTTCAACTTCTCCACGGCATCCGCGGTGGGCCTGTATCAGTCCCTCATCGGATTTGTTCTGGTGCTCGCCGTCAATGGCGTGGTGAAGAAACTGGAGCCTGACTACTCCCTGTTCTGATGGAGGTGCAATATGGCAAAGAACAATGACGACATGATGGATGTCTCCGCAAAAATCAAGCTGACGACCTCAGACTATGTCATCCGCGGCATCGGATATGTCCTGATCACCTTCATGGCCCTCATCAGCATCTTCCCCTTTCTGGTCATTCTGGGCACTTCCTTTGAGACGGAAGAGAACATCATTTCCTATGGCGTGACCCTCTTTCCCCGCTCCCCCACCGTCGCTGCCTATGATCTGGTGATCAAGGGCGGGACCATCTGGGCTTCCTACGGCCTGACCGTTGTTCTGACGGTGGTGGGCACCCTCATCGGCCTTTTCATCTGCGCCATGACGGGTTACGCCCTGCAGCGCCGGGATTTTCCCTTCCGCAACGCCATTTCCTTCTTCATCTACTTCACCTCCCTGTTCCAGGCTGGTCTGGCGCCTTATTATCTCCTCATGACCCAGACCTACCATCTCAACAACACCTACTGGGCGGTGCTTCTCCCCCTGATGGTCTCCTCCTGGCTGATCATCCTGATGAAGAATTTCGCCAAGTCCATTCCCCATGAGCTCACCGAGTCGGGCAAGATTGACGGCGCCGGGGATTTCCGGATTTTCCTGTCCATCATTCTGCCCATGCTGAAGCCGGGCCTGGCCACCGTAGGTCTGTTCCTGGCTCTGGGCTACTGGAACGAATGGTACCAGTCCTCCCTGTTCCTGCAGAACATGAGCGTGCTGCCTCTGCAGTACCGGCTGTACAAGATCGTCAACGAGGCCGCTGCCCTGAAGAACTCCGTGGCCGCCCAGTACGTCAATGTCAGCAATCTTCCCTCCGAATCCCTGAAGATGGCCACGGCCATGATGACCACCGGCCCCATCATCTTCCTCTATCCCTTTGTGCAGCGCTATTTCATCGGCGGCATCACCGTCGGCGCCGTCAAGGGATAAAAACCCTCGGTTCCCTCCCGCTTTGCGCGGGCCGGACATATTTTTATCAAGGAGGCTTCATTATGAAAAAGTTCCTTGCTCTGGTTCTGGCTGTGGCCATGGTTCTGGGCATCAGCGCAGTGTCCTTCGCCGAAGAGATTTCCGTGGCGAACGCTGCTGACGTCTGGGCCAAGACCTGGGCCGATGTGGACACTTCCGAACATGTGGTGATCAACTACATGACCACCGGCGACGCTCCCACCACCGGTGCCAATCCGGAAATGCTGGAGATGCTCAACAAGATTCTCACCGAAAAGGCCAATGCCGAGATCAACATCGTCTGGATTTCCTGGACGGATTATCTGGCCAACTACAATCTGAGAATCGCTTCCATGGACGGCTCCATCGACCTGATCGGTTCTTCCACCGACTGGCTGGATGCGTGGCCCAACGCCAAGCGCGGCGGTTTCCTGGAACTGAGCGAGGAAATGCTGGCCAAGTATGCGCCCGTCACCTTCGCCACCGTTCCCGCCGAACACTGGGCTGTCTGCACCTATGAGGGCAACATCTACTTCATCCCCGAGGATCATTATTCCCAGTGGACCAACCACGGCTGGGCCTATCGTCTGGACTGGGCAAAGGAAGCCGGCCTGCAGGACGGCGTGCACAACTGGGATGACCTCACCGTCTATGTGAAGTACGTCAAGGAAACCTACGGCAAGGATCTGCTGGCCGTGTGGGATTCCGACGGCACTGCGTATCCCGCCAGCGGCTACATTTCTTCCTTCAGGAAGTGGCGCAGCATTGACGGTATCGCCTCCGGCGCCCTGTGGGGCGGCTATCTGGATGATCCCTACACCATCAACAACATCTTCCTGGACGAGACCGACCTTCTGGTGGCCTATGCCAAGCTGATGAAGGAATGGGACGAGATCGGCGTGTGGCCCACGGATGTTCTGTCCAACACCGGTGCCGACAACCGCGTGGAATTCCGTCAGGGCAAGGTGGGTCTGGAACAGCATCACACCCAGACCTGGACCGGCC
Organism: uncultured Eubacteriales bacterium; assembly: GCA_902774025.1. Lineage (GTDB taxonomy): Bacteria > Bacillota > Clostridia > Christensenellales > Aristaeellaceae > UBA2943. Next base: position 44,679 of record CACYGY010000014.1, on the reverse strand, counting down.
TGGTTTCCCCCAAGGCTGACACCCAGAACACCATGTACCTCACCGACGAGGATGCCGACGTGGGCTTCTTCTACTGGACCGAGCCTGCCGGCTATGTGTGCCGCGATCTGGTGACCCATGGTGTGGCCGCCGTTTCCGCCGCCTCCAAGAATCCTGAGCGCACCCTGATGGTCTATGACCTGCTGCGGAACGACCGGGACTGCTATGATCTGTTCAACTACGGCATCAAGGGCCGCAGCTATGACATCAATGAAGAAGGCTATCGGTTCACTCCCGACTCCTTCAGCAGCGATAAGGACGGCATCTCCACCAACTGGTGGTGGGGCCGCAATGACGACCTGGAGATCCCCAGCGCCGCGATGAACTGGGACGCCATCAACGCTCTGTACGACAAGTATGAAGCGGAAGCCGTCATGTATCCCTACGAAGCCTTCGTGTTCGACAACACCAATGTGCAGTCCTACATCAACCAGGTCAACGAGACCTATACCCGCTACATGAAGCTCATCTGCTACGGCCAGTTCGAGGATGCGGAAGAGATCGTGGCGGAATTCCAGGCCGCTCTGCGGGCTGCCGGCTCTGACGAAGTCACCGCCGAACTCCAGCGCCAGATCGATGCCACCTACAAAAACTGATCCCTTTTAAGGAGAAGGACCGCCGCCCTGCCGGGCAGCGGTCCTTTTTCTGTTTCATTCTTCCATCTCAAGACCCACGGTTTCCGTAAGCCCGGAGCGGGTCCAGACAAAAAGCTGTGACGTGCTCCGGACCCGCAGATACAGGATCAGGCGCCCGTCCCATGTCATGCGGTGCTTTTCCGGATAGGGCAGGAGATCATCCGGCTTTCCGTTCTCCATGCCCAGTATCTCAGCGTCTCCCAGGACCTGCGCGAACACATCCTCGTCCTTTGCCGCCTGGCCTTGCATGTCCTGCAGCTCAAGTTCCACCTGGAAGATGTTTCCGTCCTTCAGCGCGTTGAGACTGATTCTCTCCGCCGCCTCCGTGGTGCGCAGCTGATCCCTCGCGTCACCTGCCACAGCCTCAAGCTCTCCCTCCTCATAGGGAATCTCAAACACCGCCCGGCACCCGTCCCGGGGACCGATATCCTTTTCGCCCACCAGGCGGCCGTTGAGGAAAAGGCGGCAGTGGCTCTGATTCGTGTACAGGCTGACCCGGCGCGCTTCCCCGGGAGAGCCGGACCAGCGGAAATGCTCATCCCAGACTCCATGGCGTTCACTTTCGCCCTCTCCCACAGCGATGCGGACAAAGGGCTGTCGGGTCCACAGAGCTCTGCGCTGATAATACAGAGGCTTTTCAAACCCCGCCAGGTTCAGCATGCCTGCCTGGCTGATGCGCACCGGCCATCCCCGGCACTCGCCCAGGAAGTCCACACCGGTCCAGAGAAACTGTCCGGCGATGAATTTCCTGTCCTCAGCGGCGTACCAGGCCTCCGGCGCGTGGCTGTTCTCGCTGCCCAGAATCGGCCGGTCCGGATAGAGACGGTGATCCTCATCATAGAACTGCTCCCGGTAATTATATCCGCTCAGATCCAGCGTATCCGCAAATCCTGTGCGGTTGCTGAGTTCCGGGAAGGACATGGCGGAGGTCACAGGCCGGCTGTCATCCACTGCGTGCACAAGATCCACCAGTTCCCGTGCCACCGTGACCAGGCGCCCCGCGTCGGGTTTGCGGGGATCATACACCCGCTCCGCCGCGGGCTTGCCGGCATCATTGTTTCCCAGAACCTCACGGAACAGGGGCGTCACATAGGGGTCGTTGGGATAGTCAATCTCATTGCCGATGGACCAGAGCAGAATGGAGGGATGATTCCGGTCCCGGCGAACCATGCCGGTCAGGTCCCTCACATGCCATTCCGGGAAGTCCTCCCCGTAGCCGAAATGCTTCGGGGGATACACATTGTGTCCCTGCCACCACTTGTTCTTGATCCCCTCCCATTCGTCAAAGGCCTCGTCCATGACCAGGAAACCCATGGCGTCGCACAGATGGAGAAGACCCGGATCCGGAGGATTGTGGGCCGTCCGGATGGCATTGCATCCGCAGGCCTTCAGCTTTTCCAGCCTTCTCCTCCATACGCATTCCGGCACGGCCGCCCCCAGGCAGCCTGCGTCATGATGAACACAGACCCCCCGGATCTTCAGGGGTTCGCCGTTGAAGATCAGCCCTTCCCGGGGATCAAAGCGGAAGGCGCGGATGCCCACGGAAAGATGTTCCGTGTCCATCACCCGGCCATCCCCGTCCAGAAGCCGGGCTTCCAGGTCATACAGGAAGGGATGGTCCGGATGCCACAGGCGGGGAGCCCTGATTTCCATCCGGCTTTCTCCTGTCCCACCGTCTTCAGACTCGGCAACGATCCGTCCCTCTTCCCTGAGCGTGCAGACACACCGGCCCTCTCCCAGGATTTCACTGCGGATCCGAAGACAGGCCCTGTCCGGTTCCAGGGATTCGGTAGTGACGAAAATCCCATCCTGCTCAAAAGCATTCATCTCCGTGATGTTCATGAGGACATCCCGGTCCATGCCGCTGACTGTGTACCAGCGGCTGTCCGCCACCTCCTCATGCTCCACCCGGACGGCAATGACATTTTCTCCGGGACGGACAAAGGGAGTCAGGTCCATTGTAAAGGAAGTATAGCCGCAGGCGTGACTGCCCAGAAAATGGCTGTTCACATAAACGCGGGCATGCTTGTAGATGCCCTGAAAGGTCATCCGAACCCGTTTCCCTACGGTTTCCTCAGGCAGCGTAAAATGCTTCCGGTACCAGGCCGTGCCTCCGGGCAGATATCCCGTACCGCTGGCATGGGAAATGTCAAAGGGATGCTCCACCGCCCAGTCATGGGGAAGGCAGACGGTCCGCCAGGCCCTGTCATCCATGCCCATAAAGCCTCCGTCCGCCACATCCCCCAGATGAAACTTCCAATCCTCCCACAGTCTGACCCGCTCCGCCATATACATCCTCCTCTCAGTAGGCAATCATGGGTCTGGAATCCGGCTTTTCCCCGAAAGGCGCTTCGGTCCCCATACGCAGGGCGTAGACACGCTCCGCGGTTTTCCGGGAAGCCTCCGCCAGGGCCGGGTACGGCCGGAAAGTCACGTCAAACAGTCCGATATTGTAGTTTTCCCCGTCAAACCGACCCAGGGCAAACTGATCATAGCACTGGAACCAGTGGGCTCCCGCTCCCAGGGGATGGGCCGCCACGCGCTCCAGATAATACCGGTATGCCCGGCCTCTGTCCGCCTGATCCCTGACCGCCTCCAGGCCTGTGGCGGGAAGGCCTGCATCCCTTGCGCCGAAGTGAAATTCCCCCACCATGACGGGCAGGTCCACCCCGAGTTCCCGTACCCGCTCCAGTGCGGGGGTGGGATCCACCGCGTAACAGTTGATGGAGAACACATCAAAGGCTTCCCAGCCCTCCACCAGAAGCGGATCGGAGATCCAGGCCCAGCGCATGCCCAGGATCATGTGATTCCCGTCCACCTGCCTGCAGGCCTGGCAGGGAATAGTCATGTAGGCCCGTACCAGACGCGCGGAAAAGGTTCTCAGATCCTCCCTGGCCTGAAGAGAGAAGGAGGAAGCATGCTCCACCCCCCTTTCCAGTTCCTCAAAGGTATGGACGGGATGCTCCCATGCAAGCGACAGCGCCTGCGGCGTTCCGTATTTTTCCCGGAGAAAGGCCATGAGTTCCCGCTTGCAGGCACTGTCCTCCGGATCCCGCAGAACTTCCTCCGCCAGGATCAGGTTGTCCACAAAGGCCCAGGCCGGTTCGTTCCTGAGAAAATACCCGATCATCCAGGGGTCATCCTTTCGGGCCTCAAGCGCCCGGGCACAGACCTGTGCGTCCCGGCGGTATTCCTCGCTGAGTACATCCGGGAAGTCCCTGAAAATCCGGTGCTTCGTATCCGGAAACCGGGGAAGACTGGTCACATAGGGCATGGCACCAAACAGAGCGGGGTCCGACCAGTTGCCCAGGGAGTTCATGCCCATGCGCTTCAGCTGCCCCACGGTCATCCGCCGCCACTTTTCTTCCCAGTCTGCCCCGAAAGAGCGCATCAGATTCCACCGCTCGTAGGAGAAAAGCCGCGCTTCCCTTCCCGATTCCCCGAAAGGTTCCCGCCCTGCATACAGTTCCGGGTATTCCTTCTCCTCCGGAAGCGGAGACAGCCAGGCTTCCATGCCGTCAATCCTGGCATCGCACCGGGAGACGACACAGTCCGGTCCCATGCTGAAAAACGCATTCCCCTCAGGATCCGTGAGATGCCACCGTCCGTCCTTCCGCTCCCGGCTGAAAAAACCGGTACCCTCCCTCAGGACATACCTTCTGTCCCCGCCGTAGGGGGACCATGTGCTTTCGGGATAGGCAGCCTCCCTGTCCGCCTCCCTTCGCATCCTTTCCGTCATGGTCTGCAGATCCTTGCAGCGGTCCCATCCCTTTCCCGTCCACTGGCCCATCTCATCGATCAGGCATTCCGCCTCCGGCATTTCCGGGGCTCCGGGCGCATCCTCCAGGGCGGCCTGCCCCAGAAACAGACGAATCTCTCCCTCGGAGGGCATGCTCACCATTTCCGCCTTCCGGATTTCATCCCGGCAGATCCGGGACCCGTGCACCACGATTTTCTGGCAGCCCGGCCTGTGTCCCGGGAAAAGAATGTGACCGTCCATCCAGTTCAGGTCCAGGGCCACACAGGTGCGAAAACGGGGAAGGAGTCCGAAGCGGATGATCACCCTGGGCTCTTCCTCCGTCGCGTACAGGCGCAGCTCAAAAGCCTGAGACCAGGGGCCCAGGACCTCCATGTGAAGGTTCAGCCACCGTTCCCTGCTCCGGGCGATTTCCGGCAGAAGAATCCCTCCTCCCTCCGGGGGCAGGACCAGTATGTTTTCCTCCATGCCGACGCCTTCCGTCAGCCTGCTTCGGGTGATCTGCAGATTCATGGACACGCCTCCTTTTTTCAGGATTGTATCATGCGTATCCCCTGTTCACAACGATCCTGGGGGTTTTACAGTTCCTTCAAAAACATTCACAGTCTGTTCATACATCTGTTAAAATCTGCGGTTATACTCACACTGCGGAAGCGAGAGAGGCTTCCGGCAGATGATTGCTTGGCAAGGAGGCATCCATATGAAGTGGTCAAAAAATACGTATCTGAAAGTAATCGCCATGATGGCTGTCTGCGTCATGCTGGGCGCCGGCGTTGGTGCCGCAACACAGAGCAACGCAAACGCTGAGGATAAGGTTGTTGTGACATCGCCCTTCACCGAGGCGATTTCCCAGGTACGGGATTCGGTGGTCGGCGTCCGGAACTATCAGAGTGTCCGCTACAGCTATTTCGGCTACGGCTTCGGCAACCGGGAACAGGCTGAGGAGGTTCAGGCTTCCAGCGGTTCCGGTGTGGTGATCGCAGATCACTATGTTCTCACCAACTACCATGTGGTGGAAGGCGCCTCTTCCCTGAAGATCAGCGTGTACAGGGAAGACAGTGAAGATCCGACCCTGTACGACGCCCAGGTGGCCGGCTATGACGAGTCTGTGGACGTGGCTGTGCTCTATGTGCCGGCACTGGACATCGCGCCTGTGAAACTGGGCGACAGCGACAGCCTGCAGGTGGGTGACTGGGCCATCTGCATCGGGAATGCCCTGAGCTTTTCCAAGTCCGTAACCGTGGGCGTCGTCTCCGCACTGGACCGTGGTTACAAATCCTACACCTATGACAGGTACGGACGCAGGGAAGCCGTGGTCAACAGCATGATCCAGACGGACGCCGCCATCAACAAGGGCATCTCCGGCGGCGGCATGTTCTCCGTCACCGGAGAACTGGTGGGTATCCCCACGCTGAAATACAGCGGTCAGTTCTACTCCGGCGCCGTGGCTGAGGGCATCGGCATGTGCATCCCCATCAACGCCGCCAAGCCCATCATTGAGGAAGCGCTGAAGGCCAAGGTTGAGACCACGGCGGAGTCCAAGGACGAGGCCGGGAAGGATTCCAGGAGCGAAGCTGATCAGGAATCCAGGAACGGGCTGAAAGGCAAGCCTCGCCTGGGTGTCACCGTGAAATCCCTCAATCCCGGCTCCAGTCTCATTCTTTCCGGCATCCTCCCCAATGGAGTGTACGTGGACAGCACGGATGACAACGGTCCCGCTGCCGCTGCCGGCATCAAGGCCGGTGACATCATCGTGGACCTGGACGACACCGTGATCACCACCGTCACACAGCTTCAAGAGATCGTCGCCCAGCACAAGGAGGGGGACACGCTGAAGGTCAAGGTTTTCCGGATTGAGAACATGGCGGAAGCCAAAGACGTCTCCGAACTGAAGGAAGGCGAATATCTGGACTTCACCGTCACCCTTGCCATTGTGGATTCCGTGGCTCAGTAAAACCATGAAGGACCTGCCCGCCGGGCAGGTCCTTTTTGCGTTCAGTTTTCCACAAGGGCAATCAGTCCCTTCTCCACACAGAGATTCCCGATTCTCCAGGCATCCTCCGGAGTCGTCTTTCCATCCCGTTCCAGCCAGAGACGGATAATGGCAAGGACCAGGGATTCATAAACCCGGGCCGCCACCCTTTTCCGGTTTTCGTCCTCCTCCCCCCTGCAATCCGGCATGTGGTTTTCAATCATTGCATGAAACACAAGATGGATACTCTCATAGGGGTTGAAACCCGGAATGCCGAAAAAGAGACGGACCGTCTGAATTCTTTCCATCAGGGAGGCAAACCAGCGGATAAACCATTCACGTCCCTTCCCTGTGAACATATCCGGTTCCAGACCCTGCAGGGCTTTTTCCACCATCTCCCGCCATGTGGTTTCCAGCAGTTCATGGATGGAACCGTAGAGCAGATAGAAGGTCGTGCGGTTAATGCCTGCCCGCCTTGTCAGGGCGCTGACCGTGATTCTCTCAAAGGGCATTTCCCGCAGCATTTCGATCAGGGCATCCTGCAGTTTCTGCCCCGTCATGACGGATGAGCGAAGTCTTCTGTCCATGCTTTCCCTCTCCACCGGGCAACCCTGACAAACAGCCTTCAGGCAAGACTTTCTTTTCCTGTTTATCACGCATTTCCGCAGTCGACACTTTCAGTCGACAGGAAGCCTTCCTTTGTCTGTTGATCCCCGGTCGTCTCTGTTATACTCTTCGCAACTGCACCTAAGGTGCAAATATGTTTACGGAGGCCTTTTCTCTATGAAGAAACTGCTTTCTCTTCTTGTGGCTCTCATCATGGTGCTGAGCGTCACCGCCGCTCTGGCGGAGGGTGAAATCCGGATCGGCCAGGTGGATTATGCTGCCCACGGTGCCGGCTGCTTTGCCGTCATTACCGCTGTGGTGCAGGACGATGTCATCGTCGCGGCTTATATCGATGAGTTCCAGTTCATCGGTGACCGCGAGGACATGAAGGCTGTGGGCGTGCCCAACAGCGACAAGAGCTTTGGCGAGAACTATCCCGAAGGCAAGGTGCTGGGCTCCAAGCGGGCCAACAGCGACCTGTACAGCCTGAACATGCAGCGTTCCGGCTCCACCGTGCAGATTGCCGCCAACTACGACTTCATTCAGGCCTATGCCGTAGGCAAGACCGTCGCTGAGCTGGAAGCCGCCACCGCCGATGTGGAAGCTGCCGCTTTCGTGGATGTCGTCTCCGGCGCCACCCTGGCGGACTCCCTGGGCTATGTGAAGGGCATCATCGCCGCCGCCAAGGCTGCCGGCGACAATGTGGCCACCTATACCATCTACAACAAGACCGGCGAAACCGTCACCGAGCTCTATCTCACCGACAATGAGACCGGTGCCCAGAGCGTCAACTATGCCGTGAACGGCATGGCGGCGGATGCCTGCAACGTCATCACCTGCACCCTGCCCGCCGGCCTGGACGGACATCACCGCCTGACCCTGTCCTTCAAGACCGAAAGCGGCTACGAAGCCAAGTTCGAGACCCTGTCCTATGAAGTGGCTCCCATCACCCTGCTTGCCCAGGATGCCATGACCGGCGCCACCCCCATCACCTTCAAGGCTCCCGAACAGTAAACCGTTCTTTACCAGGAACCGTCCCCAAAGGGACGGTTCCTATTTTTTTTCAGTTTTCCGTCTGGAAAACCATTTCCACAGAAGCGGAAACTTCCAGATTCGAGGCGAAGATCTGCGTGCTGTTCTTGTACAGACTGTCCTCTGCGGCATACCGGGCACCGGTGTAGGAACTGTAGGACTCTGTGACAGAAACAACCCCGCCCAGCTTCAGCCCGCAGGCTTCCGCCGCCAGTTCCGCCCTCCGGCGTCCCTCCTCGATGGCCTTGTGCAGTGCCTCGTCCTCACATTCTCCGAGACGGGAGGAAGCGTAGAGGATGCTGCCGATCTCATTGGCGCCTCCCGTAAGGCAGAGGTCAATGACCGCACCCAGCTGTGTCATGTCCGTAAGATGAACTGTAATCCGGTTGCGCACTTCATAACCCACAGCCCGGGCGTTTCCCTGGGTATAGTCATAGACGGTGCTGACCTGATAGGAGTCCGTGGTAAACTGGTCATCCTGAAGACCAAAGGCTTTCAGGGCGGACAGCAGGCCAGTCACATGCTCCGCATTTTCTGCGGCCGCAGTCGCAGCGCTTTCCCCCTGAGTCACCACGGAGGCCGTGAGGGTGGCCTGATCAGGTTCCAGGCTCACCGTGGCCTTCCCCATTACCGTAATCCGGGAAGTCTCCGCCATCCCCATCACCGGCAGGAGCACACACACAAGCAGACACACCAGAAATTTCTTCATCATTCATTCATCCTTTCTTTTGTGTTTTCCCCTTTCCAGACGCATCATTTTCCCCATGGTTCCCTTTTTTGACGAAAAAACAGGAATTACTCTCCCGGGCTCGAATAGATGCACAGGTATCTTCTATTCTGAGCCGCAGGCAGGGGGATGAAGGGTCCATGAAAAAGGGCATTGTGGTCATCGGTTCCGTATTCATTGATATCAAGGGCTATCCCATATCCCAGTACATACCGGCAGGCAGAAACGTGGGAAGGGTGGTGCAGACCCACGGTGGTGTCTGCCGCAATGTGGTGGAGGATATCGCCAATGTGGAACTCCGCCCCACCTTTGTGGGAGTCGTGGACCACAGCGGGACCAGCACGGATATTCTGGCCAAACTGAACCGTCACAAGGTCAACACGGACTATGTGCGGCGCACCGAGAACGGCCTGGGTACCTGGCTGGCCATCTTCGATAACGCGGGGGATGTGGTCTCCTCCATATCCAGCCGTCCGGACATGAGTCTCATCGGGAACATCCTGGAAGAGTGCGGAGATGAGCTCTTCGCCGAAGCGGACAGCATTGTGGTGGAGATCGACATGGACGTCCCGATTCTCAAGCAGATCTTCACCCTGGCGGAAAAATACCATCGGCAGATTTATGCCGTGGTCTCCAATATGTCCATTGCCATGGAACGCCGTGATCTCCTGCAGCGTACAGGGTGCATCGTCTGCAATGAGCAGGAAGCCGGACTGCTCTTTTCAGAAGACTATACCGGCCTTTCACCGGAGGAGCTGCTCCCGGTGATCACCGGAAAGGCCCGGAGAGCTTCCATTCCCAGGATGATCGTAACCATGGGTGCCCAGGGAGCCGTCTATACCGGCCAGAGCGGTGAGAACGGCATCTGCCCCGCCTGGAAGGTGGATGTCATTGACACCACCGGAGCCGGGGATGCTTTCTTCTCCGGCGTGGCCATCGGCCTCACCTATGGAAAAAACCTGGCGGAAAGCTGTGCCATCGGGGCGCGTCTGGCCGCATCCGTCATCGCCACCAAGGAAAGCGTATGCCCCCGTTTCAGGCCTGAAGAATTTGACCTGGCATCCAGGGACTGAGCTCATTGTACAGCCGCCGCCTTCTCTCCGCAAGGCGCAGAAAAGGTCACCCACCTCTCCTCTGGACGGTTGCACACTCCCTCTGTTTCGGGTACAATGGATGTGCCGGCCTGCCCCTCCCTCCGCTCATCAGGGGACCGGTTCTTGCTACGCTTCGCATTGAAGGTGATATTCTTGAGTTCAACCCGGGAAACGGCTTCCCGCAAACAGAAATCCGGGATCAATCTTTCCATCACCAATATTCTGATCATGATCATTGGCATTATTCTGGCTGTGGGCATGATCTATACCACCCATTCCACCAACGTAACCTATCACAGCATGATACGGGATACCGACTTCTATATCCTGTCCCAGCAGACCGCCGGACAGATGAAGGACCTGACCGGTTCTTCTCTGGAAGCCGCCAGAAGTTTCCTGAATTCCGGCAATCCCGGTCAGGCTCATGCCGTATCAGGACAGCTTCAGTCCGTCAATTCCGCTCTGGATCAGTTCCAGCTCGTGGACAAGCCGATCCGGGATGTTTACCTGGAGGATTCCATCCACGCGTTTCGCGAACTCTCCGATATCATCCGATACGCTCTCCGTCTTCATGCGGACACACTGGATGTCCCGCTGAACGCCTATCCGGAATGGATCCAGTCGGCTCGGATTTCCGAAGCGGACGCGGCAAAATCTCCGGAAGGGAAACAGGAAACCGCCAGGGCCTCCCTGTTCTCCTCCTCCGTCACCACACTCCTCTCCAGGATCAATGTAGGTGTGGATGACAGCCACCGCTTTATCAGTGGCGCTCTGGACCAGCGAAATGGCGCCAACGCTGAAAAAATGTTCAGACTGCTCCTGTCCCAGAAAATCATGATCTATCTGTTCCTTTTCTGCGCGGCCTTCGCTCTGCTCCTGAATATGTTCCTCATCATCCGTCCCATTCAGAAAAGTATTTCGCGCCTGGACAGCCGCAAGGAACTTCCTGTCCGCGGCAGTTATGAAATGCGTCATCTGGCCCGGGTTTACAATGATGTGCTTCAGGACAACAAGGCCAAGAACGAAGCACTGTCCTACAGCGCAAGCCATGACGCCCTCACGGGTCTGTACAACCGGGCTGCCTACGATAAGCATTACCGCCAGCATGCAGGTGGACAGACCGGCGTCGTCATCCTGGATGTGGATCATTTCAAAACCTTTAACGATGAGTATGGTCATGATGTGGGAGACAAGGTTCTCAAACGGGTCGCCACTTCCATGCGAAAGCACTTCCGCGCTTCTGACCATATCAGCCGTATCGGCGGCGATGAATTCTGCGTCATCATGCAGAACGTCAGCAACGCGGATCTGGATACCCTGAAAAGCAAAATTTCCATGATGAACCAGGATCTGGGTACCATGGAGGCAGATATCCCCCCTGTCTCCGTCTGTGCCGGCATTGCTCTTTGGGACCGCAATGATCCGGGACCTGATCTGTTCAAGGACGCGGACACAGCCCTTCTCAGATGCAAGAGAGAGCGCGTTCGGAACTGTGAAATCCATGGTATCACTGCCTGAACCAGGCCATCCGTAAAATCCGGATGGCTTTTGTCGTTGACACAGTTCTGTCCGGGTGATATACTCTCGTCAAACATATGAACAGTTGTTCATATGTTTGGTCATTACACAGAAGGAGGATCGGGCCATGAAGAAAACCTATGGAATCGAAGTAGACTGTGCCAACTGCGCCGCAAAGATGGAAGACGCGTGCCGGAAAACCGAAGGTGTACAGAACTGTGTGGTCAATTTCATGACTCTGAAAATGACCGTGACCTTTCAGGAAGGTGCTGATCCCGGAGAGGTTATGCCCAGGGTCCTGCGGGCATGCCGTAAGGTGGAAAGCGACTGCGAGATCCGTTTCTGACGGGTCCGGGAAAAGAGGCGGTAAACCGTGCTGCGGGATATGAACCGTCGGCAGAAACTGGTGCTCATCCGGATCCTCCTGGCGGGAGCGGAATGGATTCTTCTCTTTTTCCTGCCTCTTGAGGATATCTGGAATGGATGGCTGGAGTTCGGACTCTACCTGATCCCCTTCCTGACCATTGGATATGACATTCTCATCAAGGCGGGCAGGGGCATCCGGAACCGCCAGCCCTTTGATGAAAACTTTCTCATGGCCTTTGCCTCCCTCGGAGCTCTTGTCCTGGGACGGGTCCGGACCGGAGACTACGCGGAAGCCGTGGCGGTCATGCTCTTCTATCAGATCGGGGAGCTTTTCCAGTCCTGCGCCGTGGGGAAAAGCCGGAAAAGCATCGCACAGCTCATGGACATCCGTCCGGACAGCGCCAATCGGGTCCTTTCCGACGGACATGTGGAGAAGGTGGACCCGGATGAGGTGGAAGTGGGTTCCCTGATCCGCGTCGGTCCCGGAGAAAAGATCCCCATCGACGGAATTGTCCGGGAAGGCCACACCAGCCTGGACACCTCCGCCCTCACCGGGGAGAGCGTGCCCCGGAGCGTACATCCCGGAGATGAAGTGATCTCCGGCTGCATCTCCCAGACGGGTCTGATCCTTGTGGAAACCACCCGGGTTTTCGGGGAATCCACTGCCTCCAGGGTTCTGGAAATGGTGGAAAATGCCTCCAGCCTCAAAAGCCGGTCCGAGGCCTTTATTACCCGTTTCGCCCGCGTGTATACGCCTGTGGTCTGCAGTCTGGCCGTTCTTCTGGGACTGGCGGTTCCCCTGATCCGTCTCCTCCTGGGGCTCCCGGGAGATTTCCTCGACTGGATCACCCGGGCCCTCACCTTCCTGGTGATCTCCTGCCCCTGTGCCCTGGTGATTTCCGTACCCCTGACCTTCTTTGCGGGGATCGGAGGCGCCAGCCGGTCAGGCATTCTGGTGAAAGGCTCCAATTATCTGGAAGCTCTGTCCCGAGCGGACACAGTGGTTTTTGACAAGACCGGAACCATGACCCGGGGTGTGTTTGAAGTGACGGAAGTGCACCATGCCACCATGGACCGGGAACAGCTTCTGGAATATGCCGCCCTGTGTGAATCCGCCTCCACTCACCCCATTGCTCTGAGCCTGCAGCGTGCCTGGGGCGGTACGGTGGATCCCGGACGGGTACGGGACGTGGAGGAATTCTCCGGTCAGGGCGTGTGTGCCCGGGTGGATGGTCACCTCATGGCCGTGGGCAATGAAAAACTCATGCAGCGCCTGTCCATCCCCTGCTCGATCTGTTCCGGCGTCGGGACCGTGGTGCATCTGGCCATGGACGGGCAGTACCTGGGACATCTCCTCATTTCAGATACCATCCGGGACGGAGCTCCTCAGGCCATGGAATCCCTGAAGGCCATGGGCGTTCATCGCCTGGTCATGCTCACGGGTGATCAGGAGAAAACCGCCCGGCATGTGGCCGGACTCCTGGGGATATCAGACGTGCACGCGGAACTCCTTCCGGATGAAAAGGTAAGGGTGCTGGAAACACTGCTTGAGCGGAAGACGAGGCATACCCTCGTGTTTGCGGGGGACGGAATCAATGATGCCCCTGTCCTCAGCCGGGCGGACATCGGCATCGCCATGGGCGCTCTGGGAAGCGATGCCGCCATTGAAGCAGCGGACATCGTCCTCATGGACGATGATCCCCGGAAAATCCCGATGGCCCTTTCCCTCGCCAGGAAATGCATGCGTATTGTCCGGGAAAACATCTTCTTCGCTCTGGGCGTGAAGGCTCTGTGCCTGATCCTGGGGGCTCTGGGCATTGCCGGCATGTGGATTGCCATTTTCGCGGACGTAGGCGTCATGGTCCTGGCCGTCATGAACGCCATACGGGCCATGCATGGCAAATGATCAGAAAAGGTTGCGCAGGTGCGTGGTCTCGTAAACATACGGGACCCGAACCTGCGCAACCTTTTCCGTTTGACCATAGCCCTTTCTTATGAAAAATGCCACAACTGGACTCTGGGTTTTCCCCCCTCGATCTCCAGAAGGGCCACCCGTCCGTCCATCACCGAGCCCGGGTTCACCATAAGCACACTGTACATGTCCATTGCGGGCTCATGGGTATGTCCGTACAGGGCAATCCCGCACTTCTCCGCCAGGGTTTCGTCATCCAGTCTGTACAGTCCGCTCTTCACGCCCTGGATGTGACCATGGGTCATGAAAACACGCTCACCACCCAGCATTACAACCTGTTGGAGGGGCATGCCGTAAACGAAGGAATCACAGTTGCCCTGGACGCCAATCATCTGCGCCTCCGGATCATGGGCCAGGAAAAAGGGTTCCAGATACAGAAATTCAGCAATCCCGTCCCCCAGATGCAGGTAAGAATCCACCCTGCCCGTGCGTTTCCAGGCCTCATTGCACAGAAACCGTATGGAGTCCGGATTGCCATGGCTGTCACTCATCACAAGCGCCTTCATATCTGGCCTCCAGCATCTCCAGCATTTTCCGGCAGGCTCTTGCCCTGTGGCTCACCGCATTCTTTTCCTCCGGCGTCACCTGGGCAAAGGTCTTGTTCAGCTCCTCATACAGGAACAGCGGATCATAGCCGAAACCGCCCTCTCCCCGCCGCTCCCGCAGCAGAATCCCCGGGCATACGCCTTCCGCCACCATGGGCTCCTCCCCGGGATGCATGATGCAGATGGCACTGTGGAAGGCACATGCTCTGTTCTCCTCGTTTTTCATCTTTTCCAGCAGGAGATCATTGTTGGCCTCATCATCCCCATGCCGTCCGCAGTACCTGGCGCTGTGTACTCCGGGCTCTCCACCCAGGGCATCAACGCTCAGTCCGCTGTCATCGGCAATGGTGGGAAGCTTCAGGGCTTCGCACACCGCTCTGGCTTTCAGGACCGCGTTGCCGGCAAAGGTGTCCGCGTCCTCCTCGATCTCCCCGTCAAACCCGAAGTCCTTCATGGAACACACCTGATAGTACTTCCCAAAGATCGACTGCAGTTCCTGAATCTTATGGACATTGCTGCTGGCAGCCACCAATACAGGCTTTGCGCACAGCCATCGGGCCGCGTCCCCCAGTGCTCTGCGCTGAGAATCCATCATCTCCCGGATCCCCTTCTCACCATATCCGGTGAGTATCCGTAGTTCCTCCGGGGTAAAGGCCCGGCCTTCCCCAGTCCCCTGCAGCTCAATAAAAGCCCCCTCTTCATTCATCACCACGTTCATGTCCACCTGTGCCCGGCTGTCCTCCTGATAACACAGGTCCAGGCAGGGCGTGCCTTCCACAATGCCGCAGGATATGGCCGCCACCTGATGGCGCAGAGGAGACACGGGAATCCTTCCCTCCCGGATCAGTCGGTCGATACACAGCGTCAGGGCCACCATGGCTCCGCTGATACTGGCCGTACGGGTCCCTCCGTCCGCCTGCAGCACATCACAGTCCAGCGTAATCGTCCGCTCCCCCAGGAGCCGCATATCCACCGCCTGCCGCAGACTGCGCCCGATCAGACGTTGGATTTCCACGCTGCGTCCGTCCTTTTTGATTCCGTCTCTGGGCTTTCTGCTGCCCGTGGAAGCCGGGAGCATGGCGTATTCCGCCGTCACCCAGCCCAGGCCGGTACCTCTGCGAAAGGGAGGTACGCCCTCCTCCACCGATGCTGTACAGATTACCCGGGTTCTTCCCGTGGAAATCAGACAGGATCCTGCCGCTGTTTCCATAAAATGAGTCTCAATGCTCACGGGCCTTGCCTGGGACGGTTCCCTTCCGTCCACACGACGCAGTTTCATAAAATCCCTCCATACAATCATCCGGCCTTGCCTGCGCGGACATCCATGTTATAATCCATATACCGATCTTGTGCAAAGGAAAGAAGGGTTCTCAAGTGAGAGAAAAGATCCGGGATCTGCTGAAGGATATCTGGACCATTCCCAACATGCTCACCATCCTGCGTCTGGTCCTTGTACCTGTCTTTGCCGTGCTCTACTCCAGGGGGCAGTATACCGCCGCTCTCATTGTCTTCGGCACAGCCAGCATCACAGACCTGTTTGACGGCTACCTGGCCCGCAAACTCAACCAGATCACATCCTTCGGAAAGCTGATGGATCCTCTGGCGGACAAGGCTCTGGTGATCACCGCCCTGATCTGTCACTGCGCCCATGGTGTGTTCCCCCTCCTGCCCATCATCCTCATGCTGGTCAAGGAAGGCGCCATGGTCATAGGCGCCCTGCTGCTGCTCAACAGGAATATCGTGGTCTACGCCAATATCTATGGGAAGGCCGCCACCTGTGTCTTCCTCGGCAGTCTTGTGGCCGGTTTCTTTCATGAATTCTGGCCGGCAAACCTGGGCTTTGCCCTGGACGTCGTCCTCCTGTGGATTTCCGTGGCCCTCTCCTATGTGGCCGGGGTAAGCTATGCCGTTCATACCTGGCGCCAGATTGCAAAACCCGAAAAGTGATCCAAACGTCCGGCCGGCGTATGCCGGCCTTTTTTCATGCTGTCTGTAAAAACTGCGCGGCTGAGCCGCGCAGTGAGAATCAGCGGAGTGCAATCCCGTAGATATAGGAAGTGTCCTTCCCCTGTGTCCCGATCACCAGTGTGTCCTTGTACACAGCCGGGGACGCATTGATGGCCCCGTCCAGACCCAAGGTATACACAACACTGCCGCTCTGTCCGTCGAGGAGATACAGATTCCCGTCACTGGCCGCCTGAATGATATATCCTTCACCCTGATCCGTATAGACGGCCACCGGCGAGGAATAGGTGTAGCTTTCCATGGACTTGGTCCAGATGATTTCACCGCTGTTCTTGTTCAGGGCGAAGACCATGGACGGCGAGAAGACCCCGCCGATGGAATTCACCGAGCTGGCGGTAAAGAAGACCAGTTCCGAAAGGGGGCCGGTTCCGATGACAGGGGAAGCACGGAAGCCGCCCACCACATTCCCGTTCTTCTTGGCCGCCTTGTCCACGCCCACGCTTGTGGACCAGCGCATCTCGCCGCTCATGGCATTGTAGCAGCGGACAGCACAGTCCCCCTTCTTGCGCTGCTGAAGGGTGTTGGCGGTATACAGCCAGAGATTGCCCTCTTCATCCAGGTCCAGGGCGATGGCGGCTTCCACGCTGTCCTGCGTGCTGACCGCCCAGACAGTGGTCATGGTATTGGTATCCACACATCGCAGATACCCGCCCATGTCCGCATAGAATACATAGTTCTGATAAGCGGCCATGCTGGACTCCACCGCAGTCTGCTTCGAATCCTCGCCCGATGCCTTGGCCTTCATGGACACATGCGTGGGCTTGACGGTCATGGTGCCCGAGGTCCGATCGATGCTGGTGTTCAGGTGGGTCACGTACAGCATGCCATTGGTACCGGCGCTGACCATGGAGTCCGAATTATGGTCAAACAGGGAAGAAGTCTCAAAGGAGCCCACGGTATAATAAGGCCGCTTCAGCTTCCCGTCCAGGCCGTCTATGAAGAAGGTCTGCTTCTGATTCAGAAGATCATAGGCACGCAGTCCGATATCGCCCGTGCCCCTGGCCATCTTCCGGGCATACTGCCCCACAGACATGAGGGGAAAGCCCATGGAATGAACACTGGGTGTGCCCCGCATGGGATAACCCAGGGCGATCACATTCCGGGTCGGCTCACCGGTCTCCAGGTCCAGGAAATAGATATTCCCGTCCTCACCGGCCAGGATCACTTCCCGCAGGGCCTTGGTCTCCCTTTTGGCCTCCAGAATATTGGACAGTTCCCGGACTTCCTTGCTCCATTTGACAATGAGAGGCTGACCTGTCCAGCCGATTCCGTAGTAGGTGGAGGACGCGCCTTTCACGGAAGAAGCATCCGTCCGCCAGAGCACCTCCATCTCCTTCAGGTCCTCCACAGTCCCCTCCGCCGCATTCTGGCGGAAAGAGGAGCCCCGGAAAGTCATGACACCGTAGGGCTGCCGGGCATAGCCGGCCGCGGAGAGCATGTTCAGACGCTGATCTGCAGGCCGTTCATACGTCTTGACCGTCTTGGTCCCGTCATAGATCACGCTGGTCTTGATCAGAGAAGGCGCCGCCCCTTCGGCTGCGCTGGCCGTGAGCTTCCTTTCCTGGACCATCTCCCCTGAGGGAACGGCCGTCTGTGCCGCCTGGGTATCCGTAGGCGCCGGGCTTGCCTCCGCTTTCGGCGCGTTCTCCGGTGCCGGTGTGGGGGTCAGATCGATGGGAAGCACGAGACTGTTCTGAAGGGGCACCTGTGTACGGATCGCGTCACTGCTCTCCTGCGGTGCGCCCGTCGCCGCGGTCTCCTCCCGGGGAGCAGGGGTCATGGAGGGCTCCGGTTCTTCTGTTGCCGTGGGTACCGGTGATTCCGTGACCACGGGCACAGGGGTCGGGGTCACCACCGGCAGAGGCGTGGAGGTGACAATCTCTATGGGGCTCTCGATCTGCAGCGTGCAGGCCTTTCCGGTGCTCACCCATTCACCGTTGTCCAGAACCTGAGCATGAACGGTTCCGCTGTATCCGTACTCAAAGGTATAATTCAGGGCCCAGACCCGCGTATTGGTATTGTCCACCAGGACAGAGGACTCCGCTTCCAGCGGGATCTCCCAGGCATCCACAAGACGCACGTTGTTGACGCTCAGACTGGTGGTCATGCTGAAAGCCACATTCAGCGGCGCCGTGCCCTGGGAAGGTGACGCGGAAAAATCGATCACCTGGTCCGAGACCTGACTGCGCACTTCCGTCATCGGAGGTTCCGTGGACATTTCCCGGACGGTTTCCTCCACAATGGAAACAGGGATACTGCTGCCCACGCTGATCCATTCCTCTTCCTTCAGTGCCTGCGCCTGCACAGGGCCGAAATAGGCGCTGTCAAAGGTGATCATCATGGTCCAGCGGGTACTTCCGCCTTCCTGCGGTTCCTCGGAGACCAGGCTCTCCAGAACGCGTCCGTTCTGATCCGTCAGCCGGACATCATCATAGGCATCTCCGGTGGTGAGGGTAAAGGTGACCTCCACCGGTGCGTATCCGCTGGAAATATCCGCGCGGAAACTCACCTCTTCCGGGACCGGTTCATCCTGCGTCTCTTCCGCGGGTTTCACACCCAGTAAATTCTGGACGGTTCCGGTGACATTCCGCTTCAGATCCCCCAGGAAGCCCTGCTGGGTTTCGGGAATCAGATGAATGCCCAGCACCAGAAGACCTATGATCATGAAAAGAATGAGGATTATCAGCGATACCTTGTGCAGGGCGTTCCGGGGTTTTTCCTCCCGCGCCTCATTGCGCACGGTCTGGGGCTGCGGTCTGATTTCTCCTTCATAGGCATAACCCAGAGGTCTTCTCTGGGTATATCCGTTTTCCTGAACCGGCCGCCTGGTCGTCTGCGCCTCACTGCGATTTCCCGTCTGCTCCCCGGACACCCGTCTCAGTGCGGCGGGCCGCGGTGTCGCTGAACGGGCTCTGTCCTGAGGGAACCTGTTTCCATAGGGTGATTCCGGATTCCCGGCGGCAGGACGGTCGGAAGTTTGAGGGGGTGCTTCTTCCTGACCGTGACTCGAACGGCGATGCCGCACCCTAGGCACCGCTGTCGTGGATGCAGATGCCGTGGGAGTGCGTTGCGTCGGCTCTTCCCTCACCATCGGCGTCACGTTTCTGTCTCCATGCTGTTCGCTCAAGGTGCTTACTCCTTTAACTGCAGATTCCAACACGTCGGATTATAACGCAAGCACCGTCACTGCACAAGTTCCGCGCCTTCTCCTGCACACGGGGAAGGCGGAAAAGGCCTGTATTCCGCCTTTCCTGCACCCCCGGCAGGGAAAAGATTTACAATCTCTCCCCCTCCAGGGGAACGTATTTTCCGTCATCCCTGCTCTGAAAAAGACAGGTGTCCCAGTTCCTCAGAGAATGGTTTCTTGAAAACAGGCCGATCTCTCCGTCCTCCATATACAGAAGAATCACGGAACGGATGACGCATCCCCTTCCGGTTTCCAGGGATGCCACATCCATCTGCAGAATCCGCGCGTCATCCACGCAGGCATATTTCCTGAAAGCATCCACGCCCGCCCAGTTCCTGTCCCCAATGTGAGCATGTCCGTACAGATGCATCCGGAAGGAATCCGGCAGAGGCATGAACCACCGGTACAGATCCGCCGCCCGGTTGCCTCCGGGAAAGGCATAGTGTGCCATGGAGATCACGGGCTTGTCCGTTCCCACCGCCTCCACAAAAGCCCGGTAGTCCTTCTCGTCATAGGGGTAGCTGTTCCTGTCCCCGTCTGTTTTTCCGTGATGCGTATGCCATTTTCCCTCCGGATCTCCATGATCCGTCAGGAGACAAAGGCGCAGCTCCCCAAGATCAACCGTATACCCCAGCGCTGTCACGTCCGGTACGTACCAGCTCCCCCGGACGGTCTCCAGAAAGGGCAGGGCAAGACGGCCGCCCTGTGCGTGGAAGAAATCAAAATCATGATTCCCGAGCACATAATAGACCGGCGCCTGAACCTTCCTCATTTCATCCACCTGCATCCGGGCCATCTCACGGATATGATCCGGATTCGAACCTTCCGCCCCATCCCCCAGATAGCAGACTGCTTCGACAGCACAGTCCAGGGACAGAAAGTCCTCCATGGCCTTCGTCATGCAGGTCCGGGCCCTGTCCGGATCCTTCTGCTGCAGATCCGACACAACCCAGATTCTGTGCCTGGCTTTCTTCACACTTTCCCTGAAAAAACTGTCCATCATCTGCATGTGTTCCATTCCCCCTGCACTCTGTCATGCCCCGTGAAAAGAAAAACATCTGCCCGCGGCAGATGTTTCATGGTACTTCAGCCCTGGCGCTGCTTGTGTTTCGGATTCTCGCAGATCACCATGACCTTGCCCTTGCGTTTGATAATTTTGCATTTTTCACAGATCGGCTTTACAGACGGCCTGACTTTCATGGGAATTCCTCCTTTGGTGTTTCTCAGCTCTTGCTGCGCCAGGTGATCCGACCCCGGGTCAGATCATAGGGCGAAAGCTCGACAGTAACTTTATCACCGGGATAGATGCGGATGAAATTCTGGCGCATCTTTCCCGAGATATGCGCCATAATCTGGTGGCCGTTGGGGAGCTCCACACGGAACATGGCATTGGGAAGGGCCTCAACGACCTTTCCATCCATTTCGATGACGTCATCCTTTGACAAGTTTTCAGTCCTCCTTGCACAGGGGCCGTTCCATGCCGTACCCGTTATCATTCAGGAAGCTTCTCAGGTCACTGTCCAGCATGTGTCCGCTGGGCCATGCCTGGCGCATGTCCATCAGGGCGGGTCTGGCCTTGATGTGTTTGATCTTCTTTTTCTTGGGATGATCCATTCTGCGGCTCAGGCCATCGGCCATATACACATACTTGTCATCCTCAACCCGCAGGATCACAAAGCTGCGGTCCCGGTCACGTCCCTGACGGGAGGTCACCACACGGCCCGGTTCCAGGGAAAGAAGTTCCATCAGGAATCCTCCTTCCAAACGTACCCCGGCAGTGTCAGGAGCTCAGGTTTCCGGCCCTCCAGGATAGCCACGGTATGCTCATAATGAGCCGCCCAGCCGCCGTCACAGGTTCTGACAAACCAGCCGTCCTCATCGGAGGTGACATGCCAGTCCTTTGCGCATACCATCGGTTCTATGGCCAGGGTCATCCCCTTGCGGAGCTGCAGCCCCCTGCCGGAAAAACCGAAGTTGTAGACATAGGGATCCTCATGCATTTCACGTCCGATCCCGTGTCCGGACAGATCGTGAACCACCGTAAAACCGTTTCTCACGGCCTCGGCTTCCACCGCCGCGCCTATATCCCCCAGGCGAAGCCCGGCCACGGCCCTGGCAGCGCCCTCAAAGAAGCAGCGTTCCGCGGTTTCCAGAAGCTTACGGTGGACTGGCGATATCCTGCCCACCCCAACGGTCAGGGCGCTGTCAGCCTGCCAGCCATGCAGCTGCAGTCCGCAGTCCACAGACAGAAGGGATCCTTCCCTGAGCACGTCTTCCCGGGAGGGAATGCCATGCACAACCACATCATTAATGCTGGTACACAGGGAGGCGGGGAAACCTTCGTAACCCAGGAAGGAAGGCACTGCCCCCCCGTCCCGGATCAGTTTTTCTGCCATATCGTTCAGTTCAAGGGTCGTCACGCCGGGCTGAACCGCCGCCTTCACTGCCTGAAGCACCTCGTACAGCAGTTTCCCGGCCTGACGCATGCTCTCGATCTGCGCCTCATTTTTCAGCGTAATCATGCATGTGCTCCCAGAATCTCCATGATCTGAGCATACACTTTATCCAGTCCCAGATCGCCGTCCACAGCCTTCAGCTTGCCCTTTCCCTGATAGTAATCCACCAGGGGCTGAGTCTGCTCATGATAGACCTTCAGACGGTTCTGCACCGTCTCCGGAGCGTCATCCTTGCGCTGGATGAGTTCTCCGCCGCACTTTTCACAGCTTGTTCTGCCGCCCAGGAGCGAGACGTGATAGGTTCCGCCGCAGGCGGGACATACACGACGGCCGGAGAGTCTTGAAACAATCTTTTCGTCCTCCACCTGAAGCTCGAGAACCACATCAATCCTGGCAATGCCTTCCAGGGCTTCCGCCTGGGGAACCGTGCGGGGGAAACCGTCCAGGATATACCCATTGGCACAGTCGCTCTGAGCCAGACGATCCCGGACGATGTCCACGAGAATTTCATCGGGAACCAGTTGTCCCGCGTCCATGTAACTCTTGGCTTTCAGTCCGGTCTCTGTGCCCTCACGAATGGCCGCGCGAAGAATATCGCCGGTGGAAATCTGAGGAATCTTCAGCGCTTCACAGACCCGAACAGCCTGGGTGCCCTTACCGGCACCGGGAGGTCCCAGAAAGATAATGTTCATTCTGAATCTCCTTTCCTGTTCATGGAGTTCCATGATACAATCAGCAATCCGTGCGCCGGCATCATGCCAGGCGCACGGATGCTTTTCTTACATGAAGCCGCCTTTTTCCACATCCATCTCGATTCCGCGAATGCTCATTTCGCCCTGGATCGTCCGGATGGTCTCCAGAGACACGCTCACCGCGATGAGAATGGAAGAGGCCGCGTAGGGCACGCTCGCATTCAGGCCACGGGTGAGGAGTGTGGGTACAGAGGAGAGAATCGCAAGGAACAGAGCAGCGAACAGATTCAGACGGGAAACCGTATTGGCCAGATAGCTGCGCATGTTCCTGCCGCGCTGGCCGGGAATGGTCGCGCCCTGCATGATCAGCTGTTCAGCCTGCTTGGCGGGATCAAAGGAAATGGAGGAGTAGAAATAAGTGAAGGCAATGATGAGCAGCGCGGAAACGATCAGATACAGAGGGCTTCCATTGCTCATATTGGTGAGCCACCACTTGGTGAAACCGCCATTGGCATTGGGATCCGCCAGCTGAATGATGGTGGAGGGGAACGCCAGGAAAGAGTAGGCGAAGATCAGAGGCATAACGCCCACAGAAATGACCTTCAGCGTCAGTCTGGTGTTCTGTCCGCCATACACACGGCGGCCCTTGGTCTGCCTGGCAATCTGCAGGGGAATCCTGCGTTCGCCCAGCTCCACAAAGGTGACCAGAATGGTCATGACGATGGCCACCAGGACTACCACCACAAGGCTCACCCACCCGGAGGTGGTTCCGTTGGCGGAAGCATTGGTGAAGCCGGAGGAGATACCGTTGAAAAGGTTGGAAATGATACCCACGAAGATCAGCAGGGAAATACCATTACCGATACCCTTGTCGGTAATCTGCTCACCCAGCCACATGGCGAAGGCGGTACCGCCGGCCATGGTGATACCCACCAGCACGTAGTTGAGCCAGCCGCTCTTCATGTAGTTCAGACCGCTGACCAGACCAATGGCCTGCAGAGCAGCCAGACCGACGGTCACATAGCGGGTGATCCGGTTGATCTTCTGACGGCCTGCGCCGCTCTCGTCCTGACTGAGCCGCTCCAGAGCCGGAATGGCAATGGTCAGGAGCTGCATGATAATGCTGGCATTGATATACGGGGTAATGCCCATGGCCATGATGGTCATGTTGGAGAAGCTGTTACCGGTCATCATGTTTACCAGCTGCAGCAGGGGAAGATCCATGGATGTGCCCAGCCTGGCCTTGTCAATGCCAGGGGCCGGAATCACGGAAACCAGGCGGTACAGCAGGAGCATCAGAAAGGTATAGACAATCTTCTTACGAAGCTCTTTATTGCCCCACACTTTTCTGAACATATCCACCATGTCAGATCACCTCGGCTTTCCCGCCGAGAGCCTCAATCTTTTCTTTCGCAGAGGCGGTGAACTTGGCGGCACGGACGGTCAGATTCTTCTTCAGCTCACCGTCGCCCATGATTTTGACACCATCCAGGGGCTTCCGGATAATCCGGGCATCCAACAACACCTTAGCGTCTACGACGGTACCGTCCTCAAACCGGTTGAGGTCTTCCACGTTCACGCAGGCATAGTCGCTGCCGAAGACCATATTGTTGAAACCCTTCTTCGGTACACGACGATACAGGGGCATCTGGCCGCCTTCAAAACCCGGCCGCTTGCCGCCGCCGGAACGGGCCTTGGCACCCTTGTGGCCTTTGCCGGAGGTTTTGCCCAGTCCGGAACCCACGCCACGGCCCAGTCGCTTGGGAGCGGTGGTCGATCCATCTGCGGGATGCAGATCGTGAAGTTTCATTGGGGTTCCCTCCTTACTGTTCGATTTCTTCAACCTTCACCATGTGTTTCACGGCGAAGATCTGCCCGCGCACGCAGGCATTGTCAGGCCGGATGACATACTGCCCGACCTTCTTCAGGCCGATGGCAGCCACAGTCGCCCTGTGCTGAGGCAGAGCGGCGATCGGTGACTTGGTCAAGGTAATCTTGAGCTTCATCGCTTTTCTCCTCCTCAGTCAAGAATCTCTTCCACGGTCTTGCCGCGCATTCTGGCGACTTCCTCGGGGCTGCGCAGCAGCTTGAGGGCTTCCAGGGTGGCCTTAACCATGTTGATGGGGTTGTTGGTTCCGAAGGACTTGGTACGGATATCCCTCACACCGGCCATTTCCAGAACGGCACGGCAGGCACCGCCGGCAATCACGCCGGTACCTTCGGGAGCGGGAAGCAGCACAACCTTGGCGGTGCTGTAGTATCCGGTGCTCTCGTGAGGAATGGTGGTCCCGGCCAGAGGCACATTCACCAGCGCCTTCTTGGCATCTTCATTCGCCTTGCGGATCGCTTCAGGGATTTCCACGGCTTTGCCCATACCGGCGCCGACGCGGCCCTGCTCGTCACCCACGACGACCAGTGCGGAGAACCTGGCATTGCGGCCGCCCTTCACGGTCTTGGAAACGCGGTTGACAGCAACCAGGCGGTCCTTGAATTCGCTGTTCTGCTCGTAGCGTTGCATTGCGTGTGTGTCCTCCTTACTTAGAATTTGAGTCCGGCTTCGCGGGCACCCGCTGCCACCTCTGCCACACGGCCTGTGTACACATAGCCGCCGCGGTCAAAGACAACGGTCTCGATGCCGGCCTGGACAGCACGCTCTGCGATGAGCTTGCCAACCAGCTTGGCAGCACCCTTCTTGTCCACATCATTGAGCTGATCCCGGATCGCATTTTCCATGGTGGAAGCAGCCGCCAGGGTGACACCCTTGGTGTCGTCAATGACCTGAACCTGAATGTGCTTGTTGGAACGATAAACGCTCAGACGCGGCATTTCAGGGGTGCCGCTGATCTTTCTGCGCACGCGCTCATGACGAATCTCACGAACCTCATTACGGTCGCGCTTCTTGAACATATGCAGTCACTCCCTTCCTTACTTCTTACCGGTCTTGCCTTCTTTGCGCCGGATATGCTCGCCCTGATACTTGATGCCCTTGCCCAGATAGGGTTCAGGCTTGCGGATGGCGCGGATATCAGCGGCCATGCTGCCCACAGCCTGCTTACTGATCCCTTCCACCACAATGGTGGTATCATTGGGGGTCTTGAAGCTGAGGCCCTCGGGCGCATCCAGGTGCACCGGATGAGAGAATCCGATGTTGATATCAATGCTCTTGCCGCTGCCTTCGGCTTTGGCCTTATAACCGGTGCCCACCATCTCCAGGGTCCTGGCGAAACCTTCGGTCACGCCAACCACCATGTTATGGATCAGAGCACGGTACAGCCCATGATAGGCCTTATTCTGCTTTACATCATTGGGACGCTCCAGAACCAGAACGTTGCCCTCCTGCTTGACGGTAATGCTGCTGTTCACCTGCTGGCTCAGAGTACCCTTGGGACCCTTTACCGTAACCAGGTTGTCATCGCCAATCGTTACCGTCACGCCCGCGGGAACCTGGATCGGAAGTTTTCCGATACGAGACATATTCACACCTCCATGCGTGTCGGTTACCAGATCATGGCGAGCACTTCGCCGCCAAGATTGTTTGCCCTGGCATTCTTGTCCGTCATCAGACCCTTGCTGGTGCTGATGATGGCAATGCCCAGACCGCCCAGAACCTTGGGCATATCCTCACACTTGCTGTACACACGCAGACCAGGCTTGCTGATCCGCTTCAGGCCGGCAATCACAGGGGTCTGCTTGCCGTTCATATACTTCAGTGTCACCTTCAGCGTTCCCTGAACGCCGTCGTCGATCACATCGTATGCCTTGATGTAGCCTTCTTCCAGCAGGATCTTGGCAATCGCCTTTTTCGCCTTGCTGCTGGGCATCTCTACCGTATCATGCTTTGCGACCTGTGCGTTGCGGATGCGGGTGAGCATATCGGCAATGGGATCATTCACAACCATGATGGAACCTCCTTCCGTTTTCTCCCCGCTTACCAGCTGGCCTTGCGGACACCGGGGATTTGGCCCTTATAAGCCAGATCTCTGAAGCAGATGCGGCAGACGCCATACTTGCGAAGCACCGAGTGCGGCCGGCCGCAGAGGCGGCAGCGGGTATAGGCACGGGTGGAAAACTTCGGCGTTCTTGCCTGCTTGAGTTTCATACTCGTCTTAGCCACGTTCTATTCCTCCTTACTCGGCCTTCTCAAAGGGCATGCCCAGCAGAGCCAGCAGTTCCTTGCACTCCTCATCCGTCTTGGCGGTGGTGACGAAAATCATCTCCATGCCGCGAATCTTCTCGACCTTGTCATAGTCGATTTCCGGGAAGAGCAGCTGTTCCTGAATGGCCAGGGAATAGTTGCCGCGGCCGTCAAAAGCCTTGGCAGAGACACCATGGAAGTCACGGACGCGGGGCAGAGCCACAGAGACGAGCTTGTCCATGAACTCTTCCATCCGCTTGCCGCGCAGGGTTACCTTGGCACCCACGTTCTGACCTTCACGAACCTTGAAATTCGCGATACTCTTCTTGGCCTTGGTCACCATGGGCTTCTGGCCGGAGATCTGCGCCAGCTCACTCAGAGCCAGTTCCAGTGCCTTGGGGTTGTCCTTGCAGTCGCCCAGGCCCATATTGATGACAATCTTGTCAACCCGGGGAACCTGCATGGGATTCTTATAGCCGAACTTCTGCTTCAGGGCAGGAACAGCCTCGGCCGTATACTTTTCCTTAATACGTGTAGCCATTTAGGCAATTCCTCCTTATCAGTCAATTTCGGCGTTGCACTTTTTGCACACGCGCACCATTTCCCGGACCTCGCGTCCCTGATCGTTGGTCACCCGATTGACCTTGTGGGCCACGCGGGTGGGTTTTCCGCACTTGGGGCAGACGACCATCACGTTGGATGCGTCCACGGGCATTTCCTTATGGATGATTCCACCGGGCTGGTTGGCGTTGCGGGATTTCTGATGCTTGACAACCTCATTCACGCCCTTGACCGTCACACGGTTGAGCTTGGGGAAGCACGCAATCACTTTGCCCTCAATACCCTTGTCCTTTCCGGCAATCACCTTGACGGTGTCATTCTTTTTTACATTCATGCTTTGTCTGCCTCCTTACAGCACTTCGGGAGCCAGCGAGACGATCTTCATGAAATCCTTCTCGCGAAGCTCACGGGCGACAGGTCCAAAGATACGGGTCCCGCGGGGCAGATTCTGATCATTGATGATCACGGCAGCGTTGTCGTCAAAGCGGATATAGCTGCCATCCTTGCGGCGACGATTCTTGCGGGTGCGGACGATCACGGCCTTCACCACGTCACCTTTTTTCACTGTGCCGCCGGGGGTCGCAGTCTTTACACTGGCCACGATGACATCACCGATGGAGCCATCACGCCGGAAAGAGCCGCCCAGCACACGGATGCACATAATTTCCTTGGCACCGGAATTATCGGCTACCTTGAGTCGCGTTTGCGGCTGAATCATTGGATATTTCCTCCTTCATGACAGCAGCTTACTTAGCCTTTTCGATAATCTCGACCAGGCGCCAGCGCTTGTCGTGGCTCAGCGGGCGGGTCTCCATCACGCGGATGGTGTCGCCTACGCCGCATTCATTGTTTTCATCGTGTACCTTCAGCTTGCTGGTACGGTTCATGATCTTTCCATACAGGGGATGGCGTACACGGGTCTTGATCTGAATGACACAGGTTTTGTCCATCTTGTCGCTGACCACAACACCAACCCTGGTTTTACGAAGTCCTCTTTCTTCAGACATTGAAGCGGCTGCCTCCTTTCAAGTTCACTTTACGCCTGCTCCTTGAGGCGAAGCACGGTCTTGGTTCTTGCAATATCACGCCGGATTTCACCGATCTTCTTCGGGTTATCGAGCGTGCCGGTTGCCAGACGGAAGCGAAGATTGAACAGCTCGTTCTTCAGGCTTGCCACCTGCTCTTCCAGCTGTTCCTTAGTCATGGCAGTCATTTCTTTCGCTTTCATTACTGTTCACCACCCGCTTCAGAATTGGCCGCTTCAGGGCGCCGAATGATCTTGGTCTTCAGAGGCAGCTTGTGGCTGGCCAGACGCAGTGCTTCACGGGCGGTCTCTTCCGGCACACCCTTGATCTCGAACAGCACACGGCCGGGCTTGACAACGGCTACCCAGTATTCAGGCGAACCTTTGCCGGAACCCATTCGGGTCTCAGCAGGTTTTTCGGTTACAGGCTTGTCGGGGAAAATCTTGATCCAGACCTGTCCACCGCGCTTGGTGTAACGGGTCAGAGCGATACGGGCCGCCTCAATCTGCTGGGAAGTCACCCAGCAGGGCTCCGTGGCCTGCAGGCCGTAATCACCATAGGCAAGGAAATTGCCGCGATGGGCCTCGCCCTTCATGCGTCCGCGCATCACCTTGCGGCGCTTGACTCTCTTAGGCATCAGCATGAGTTACTTAACCTCCTTCGCAGCAGGCCCCTTCTTGGCTGCAGGCAGGATCTGGCCTTTGTAGATCCAAACCTTGATGCCCAGACGGCCATACGTGGTCTTGGCTTCCGCGAAGCCATACTCAATGTTCGCGCGCAGGGTCTGCAGCGGAATGGAGCCCTCATGATAGTGCTCGCTCCGCGCAATGTCCGCGCCGCCGATCCGGCCGCTGACAGCGCACTTGATCCCCTTGACGCCGTTGATCTTCAGAGCCCGCTGAATGGACTGCTTCATGGCACGGCGGAAGGAAATGCGCTTCTCCAGCTGCTGGGCAATGAGGAAGCTGTTGACTTCCTTCTTCAGCTGCTCAATCGCCGCGCCCTTCGGCCCGATGATCATGCCCGGCTTGGATGTGTAGATGTTCACCGTCACCGTCTGTGCCGTGCGCTCAATGTCGATCTTGCTGATGCCGGTCGCGTAAAACTTCTTCTTCAGCATCTCGCGGAGCTTGTGATCCTCAACGAGATTATTGGCAAAATCCTTCTTATCGGCGTACCAGCGGGTGCTCCAGTCAAAGATCACGCCGACGCGAGCGCCGTGGGGATTTACTTTCTGACCCATGGTTCAACCTCCTCGTCCTTACTTCTGGTCAAGCACCACGCTGATGTGGCTGGTGCGCTTGAGCATCGGGGATGCACTGCCGCGGCTGCGGGCAACATAGCGCTTCAGGGTCGGGCCCGGATTGGCGTAAACTTCTGCCACATACAGGTCTTTCCTGTTCATTTCCTTGTTGTTCTCCGCATTCGCAATCGCGCTGTTCAGGACCTTCAGAACCACCGGCGCGGCGGCTTTGGGCGTATAGGTCAGAATCGCCTGGGCTTCCTCCACACTCTTGCCCCGGATCAGATCCACAACGATCTTCACCTTTCGAGGAGAGATGCGGATGTACTTGGCATGCGCCTTGGGCCGCTTGTCAGCATTTGCCACGCGGGCAGCCTTCTTTTCCTTGGAATGGGTTGCCATCTCGGTATTCTCCTCTCTGATTATTTCTTGCCCGTGGCCTTGTCACCGGCATGGCCGCGGAAAGTCCGGGTCGGTGCGAACTCGCCCAGCTTGTGACCCACCATATCCTCCGTGACATAGACCGGAACATGCTTGCGTCCGTCATGCACGGCGATGGTGTGTCCCACGAAATCCGGGAAGATGGTGGAGCTGCGGGACCATGTCTTCACAACCGCCTTCTTGCCGGAAGCATTCATTTCCTTCACGCGCTTGAGAAGCGCGGATTCAATATAAGGGCCCTTCTTTACGGAACGACTCATTCGTTAGCTGCCTCCTTCCTGCAGGATACGCTTACTTGTTGCCAGCGCGCTTGATGATCATCTTGTTGGAATACTTCTTGTTCTTCCTGGTCTTGTAACCCAGAGCGGGCTTACCCCAGGGAGTCACAGGAGCAGGCATACCCACAGGGCTCTTGCCTTCGCCGCCGCCATGGGGATGGTCGTTGGGGTTCATGACCACGCCGCGGACGGTGGGACGGATGCCCATGTGGCGGACGCGACCCGCCTTGCCCAGGCGGACATTTTCATGATCAGAGTTGCCCACGGTGCCGATGGTGGCCATCGCGTTCATGGGCAGCCGGCGCATTTCTCCGGAAGGGAGGCGCACGGTGGCAAGACCGTTTTCCTTGGCCATGAGCTGAGCGGACAGACCGGCGGAACGGACCAGCTGGCCTCCGCGGCCGGGCTTGAGCTCCAGGTTGTGGATCAGCGTACCCACAGGAATCTTCGCCAGAGGCATGGCATTGCCGGGCATGATGTCGATTTCCTGATCCCGGGTGGCCTTCACGAACTGTCCCACCTTCAGGTCCAGGGGAGCCAGGATGTAGCGCTTCTCGCCATCCACATAGTGGAGCAGGGCGATGAATGCGCTGCGGTTGGGATCGTACTCAATCGCCGCCACCTTGGCGCTCACATCCAGCTTGTCACGCTTGAAGTCCACCAGACGGTACTTTACCTTGTTGCCGCCGCCCTGATGACGGACGGTGATCTTGCCCTGCTTGTTGCGGCCTGCGTTCTTCTTCTTGTACGCAATCAGGCTCTTTTCGGGCTTTTTCTTGGTGATCTCCTCAAAGGTCAGAACCGACATAAAGCGCCGGGCAGGCGACGTCGGCTTATAATTTCGAATAGCCATGTTTTCTGTCCTCCCCGCCTTATTCTTCCGTTCCCATAGCCTCGAAGAACTTGATCGGCTTGGAGTCCCTGGTCAGGGTTACGTAAGCCTTCTTCACTTCGGGGCGACGGCCGCTGTGCAGACCCTGGCGCTTGACCTTGCCGATGGTCCGTACCGTATTCACCTTCTCCACCTTCACACGGTCAGAGGCGAACACTTCCTCCACAGCCTTCTTGATTTCCATTTTGTTGGCATTGACCGGTACCTCAAAGACGTACCGCTTGTCCGCAAAACCCTCATAGGCTTTTTCCGTCAGAACGGGGCGGATGATAATGTCGTGCATATCCTTCATTATGCGTACACCTCCTCGACGGACTGAAGAGCAGCCTTGGTGATGACCAGCTTGCCGGCATTGAGGATGTCATAGACATTCAGGGTGTTGACGTAGGTCGTGCGGGCTTCCGCCAGATTGGCGGTGGCGCGGACCACATTCTCGTCCCTGCCGGGGAGAACCACAAGGGCCTTTTTCTCAGCCTTCAGCGCGGCCATGGTCTTGGCCATCAGGCGGGTCTTTCCTTCCGCCAGTCTGATCTCGTCCACCACGATGATATCCCCATCCTGCAGACGGGAGGTCAGGGCAGACTTCATGGCCAGACGGCGCACCTTCCTGGGCACATTGATGACGTAATCCCTGGGCTTGGGGGCAAACACCACGCCGCCGTGGGCAAACTGAGGAGCGCGGTTGCCATGGTGCCGGGCATTGCCGGTGCCCTTCTGGCGGTAGATCTTGCGGCCGCCTCCGCGGACCTCGCCGCGGGTACGGGCGCTCTGGGTGCCCTGGCGCTGGGCGGCCAGATAGGAACGAACCACCAGGTGCATGGCGGCGACATTCACGGGAGCCGCGAATACGGCATCGCTCAGCTCCACCTCGCCGATGGCCGAACCTTCCATATTATACAGTGCGGTCTTAGGCATCTTTCATTTCCTCCTTCGTCCCTCAGGCCTTCACGCTGTCGCGGACCATCAGCACGCTGCCATTGGGGCCGGGTACGGCGCCCCTGACCAGCAGCAGATTGCGCTCAGCATCGACACTGACCACTTCAAGGTTCTGGATCGTCACACGCTCCACACCATAGTGTCCGGCCATATGCTTGTTCTTGAACACGCGGGAAGGATCGGAGTTGGCGCTCAGGGAACCCACGCCACGGTGATACTTGGAACCGTGAGCCATGGGGCCGGTGTGCTGATTCCAGCGGGCAATGGCACCGGTGTATCCGTGACCCTTGCTGGTGCCGGTGATGTCAATGCGGTCACCCTGTGCAAACTGGTCCACCTTGATTTCGTCGCCCACCTTGTAGGAAGAGCAGTCGTCCAGGCGCAGTTCCCGCAGCACGCGGCGGGGCGCGACGCCGGCCTTCTTGAAGTGGCCCTGCTCGGGCTTGTTCAGAAGCTTCTTCGCGCGGTTTTCAGTCAGCTCACCAAATCCTACCTGAACAGCCTCATATCCGTCAGTTTCCTTATTCTTCAGCTGCACGACAGTGCAGGGGCCCGCCTCGATGACGGTGACCGGAACAAGACGGCCGTCTTCGGTGAAGACCTGCGTCATGCCGATCTTTTTACCAACGATCGCTTTCTTCATGATCTCGTTCCTCCTGCCATTACAGTTTCATTTCGATTTCGACACCAGCAGGAAGTTCGAGCTTCATCATGGCGTCCACCGTCTTCGGATTGGGATTGACGATGTCGATCAGACGCTTGTGCGTCCTGCGTTCGAACTGCTCACGGCTGTCCTTGTACTTATGAGGAGCACGCAGAATGGTGACAACCTCTTTTTCGGTCGGCAGCGGGATGGGTCCGGCAACCCGGGCACCGGTCCGCTTTGCTGTCTCACAGATCCGCTGTGCGGACTGATCAACGAGGGTGTGATCATAGCTCTTGAGCTTGATACGGATTTTCTGGCTGGCCATTGACTTACCTCCTTAGATCGTTCTCGTGCATGTCGGGCATTCCCACTGCAGGTGCAGGTCCGCCCGCATTTCGAGTCCGTCGCCCGATTACCAGGCTGGTCCGTGATAATTACCCGCTTGGCCTGGCGGCAACTTATCACTTCATCCCTGAACAGACAACAGACGGATCATACACGTTTTCTGCCGTCTTTGCAAGATGTTTTCAGGCCATTTCCGGACAAAATTTTCGTCGATTTCTTCCTCTCCGTTCCCTCCTTTCCGCGTTTTTTCGCCTTTTTCAGGCTCTGTGCCTGTCCACACCTCCGAGCGTGTTCATCCCTCCGCGGATTCCGGGCGTTTTGATTCCGGATTCCCGAAAATACTGAAAACTCCAGTTTCAGAAACATCGCTTTTACGCCGTCTGCTCCCCCTGCACTATGTCCACGTATCCGTGCGTGTCTACACCCTGATGCCGAACGATACCCTCTCTTCTCTTGTGAAAAATTCGTGTTTTTCTCCGCGTGGACGTCTCCGGTCCCCCATGCTATACTCTTGAAAACGAGGAAAGAGGGGTGGTTCGGGTGCCTTCTGACTCAATGACGCCGGAGCTTCCGCCTCTGCCGGTCATGGAGCGCTGCCTTGCCCGTCTGCGCATGCGCCGCCGCCTGTTTCGTCTTTTCCTTCTCCTTGGTCTGAGCACCTCTGTCCTCCTTCTCCTTCTCCCGCTCCGTGAACAGACCCGCCTCCGGCGGGATTACGTCTCCGCCATGACCCATATGGAGGAGGGCCGGTGGACCCAGGCCGCTTCTCTCTTTGAAAACCTCGGGGACTATGAGGACAGTCCCGCCCTCCTTCGCACCTGCCTCACCCGGCAGGGCCTTGTCTGCATGCAGGAGGAAAAATGGGAGGAGGCGGAGGAGATCTTCCGCTCCATCATTCCCTGGCCCTCCGCCAGGCGTCTGGCAGAGGATGCTCTGTATCACCGGGCCCTTGAGAAACTGAAAACCAGCTCCGCCGATGATGTCCTCCTCATGCTCTCTTCCGCCTCCCTCTCCCCGGAAGCCATGGAGCTTGCCCGGCGCCTGTGGTACGCCAAGGGGGAACACGCCCTTCAGGCGGGAAATTCCGCGGAAGCCGCCTCCGCCTTTGAGAAAGCCGTTCCCTTTTCGGATGCCTCTGCCCGCGCCTCCTCCCTTCTGCTGGATCAGGGCCTGTCCATGTTCCGCAGCGGACAGATTCACGAGGGCGCCGAAAGGATCCGGAAAGCCCGGGAGCTGGGTACGCCCTCTCTTGGCGAAAGAGAATGTCTGGACACGGGTCGGCTTCTCCTGGAGGCGGGGAAACCCGGGGATGCCGCGGAGGTTCTGGAACTTGCCGGCAGTCTCGGGAATGCTCCGCTGCTCCTGTCCCGTGCCCGCTATCAGCAGGGGGAAGCGCTTCTGGAACGCGGACTGGACGAGGAGGCCGCCACTGCCTTCCTTGCCTCTTCCTGGATGGACGCCGGAACAAGGGTTCTGAAGATCTACTACGAGAAAGGCCTCCGTCTCATGGAGGAGGGGCAGCCTGAAAAAGCCCTCCGGTTTTTCCGTCAGGCAGGAACCTATCCCGGCGCCAGAGAGCAGTACCAGGAAACCCTGCGTACCCTGGGCGATCCCCTCCCGTAACGCCCGGCTCTGCGCGGGCATGAAACCCCGGCAGGCCGTTTCCGTCCGTCTCCGGAAAAAGAAAAACAGGCCGGCTGTCTTCCGCCGTCCTGAAATGTCCGTCTTTCCTTCCTTTCACGGATTCACCCGGACAAAGGTATATACGGGGCTTCCCCGCCCGGAAGGATTCCGGCAGATTCACGCCATCCTCTTTTCCGGACACAGATCCCGAAAAAAAGAAAACGGTCATACCGGAGCTTCCGCTCCCATACGGCCGCTTTCCTGAGGCGCTCTTCACCCGGAGCGCCTTTTCCTGTGTGCCAGGTGTCGGTCCTTTACTCATCACATTCCTCCAGAGGATGTCGACTTCCCAGGCCATGTATCACGAACATGGCGGCGTTCAGGAGAGCCTTCCCGCCTTCACCGGTGACGCAGCCTTCACTGAGTGACCGCACCATCAGCGCCAGTACATCAGGTCTCCGGTCAGCCATCAGGGAAGCGGATACGGTCACAAACTCCTGAAGGTTCTCCGTACTCACTTCCTCCAGGCCGGCCTTCACCGCCGTCCTGTCCTCACAGACCGCCAGAAGCGCATGCAACCGCTCTGGCGAGAGCATACTCTGCCTCCTTTCCCGAAAAGATTAACGAACACACGATTCTGAATTTATATTCCGGGCGGATCGGCAAATTCCTGCCAGTCTGCGCTATTTTTTTTCTTCTTCCTCCCCGGTCCTTCCGGTGAGAAGCCATTCCTGAGACACATTCAGGACCCGGCAGATCTTCTCCGCCATGATCCCCGAAAGGCTGATCTCCCCGCTTTCCAGTCGGGAAACCGTCGACTGCTTCACGCCCAGAAGCAGGGCGAATTCAGTCTGACGGATCCGCCTTTCCGTCCGGATGCCGCGGATCCTGTCACCGGGTGTCTGGAGGGAGTGTGTATCTTCCGGCCCGTTCTCCTCCTCCCGGATCCTCTCCCAGATTTCCTGCCGCTTCTGGGGATGGTCCTTCAGATACCGGATCATCCGGCTGTTCATGGGCCAGTATTTCTGTGTCTCATCTCCGAAAATCAGCCACTCCCGGCCGTATCCCAGATTCGTCTCCACCCGCTCCATCACTTTTTCCGGGATGGGCATCTTTCCGCTTTCCATTGCGGAAACCTGCGCCCCGCTCACGCCGATCATGCGTCCCATGGTCACGGGTGTGAGCTCCCGTTCCCGACGGATCTGTGAAAACCGATCCGCCGCGGTGGCCTGGTTCTGAACCGTCCGCTTCACACTGTCGCTTCCGCCCTTCAGAACCCATTCCGGATCCACCCGCAGGGCCTTGCAGAAAGCGTCCAGGTACTTCTGTCCGGACTGGAAAGAATGCTCGTTCTGGCACACGGTGGCACCGGAATACCCGATCATGTCGCCAATCCGTTTCTGTGTCAGCTGGACTTCCCTTCTTGCCTGCAAAAGACGCCTGGCCACAGCCGTTTTCTCAGCTTCACGCTCACCCGTTCCGCTTTTTTCCGTGGGCATGCACGCTTGATTCTTCATTCCGCTCCTCCTCGGGACTCACTGCGGAGCGGAGAATAGCACATGACAAGTTACAAAACAGTTACATCTCCGTCCCGCCCCTCAGAGCATCCTGGACAGGGTGAAAAAATAGCCCAGAAAAAACAGCAGAAGCACCGTATGCCGCACCGGCTCAGCCAGAAGAAGGCTCAGAAACTCCCTTACAAAGGCATTGGGCCAGAAATACCACCGGGTTCTGCTGCCCACACCGCTGGCCCGCAGTCCCGCGCGCCACGCCCAGACACCGCTGCGGAACAGATGGTAATTATTCGTGGCAAAGGTAACGTCCCCCTCATAGCCTCTTTCCTTCAGGAGCTTTCCGGCATTGACCATGTTCTCATAGGTGTTCCTGGAGGTGTTTTCCACCAGGATCTGCTCATCCGGAATTCCATGCTCCAGAAGATATCGTTTCATGGATTCGGCTTCCGGTTCGGTCTCATGGCTTCCCTGTCCGCCGCAGGGAATGTACAGAGTCTCCCCGTATCCCTCCTCCCGCCTCCGTCTGCCGAACTCCATCGCTCTGTCCAGTCTGCCCGCCAGCAGCGGCGGCACCCGGCCCGAAAAGGTCTGACTGCCCAGAATCAGCACGCAGGAGTTCTCCAGCCTTTCCGGATACTTCACCGCCATGATGCCGCAGGCCACCGCACCCAGCAGCATGCACTCGAAGTAAAGGTAGAAGGTGCAGTAAACGCATTCCCAGGTTTCAAACCAGCGCACATCCCCTTCCAGACCCTCCAGGCCGTCCCCCAGAAAGATTCCCGGATAGAGTCCCGCCAGCATCAGAACGGACAGAAGAATCCCCAGCATGTTGTGAAACCTTTTCCCTTCCCGGCGCAGAAGAAAGACATTGCTGATCATCATCAGAAGGCTGAAAATCACCAGAAAGGGCATGGTGATGAGCATAAACCGCTGCGGCGCGGAGATGAGATAGCTGTACATCTGAACCATGCTGAAGGTTTCCGGCGACAGAAACATTTTCAGCGTCTGGCCCAGAAACAGCAGGCATGTGGCGAAGCAGAACACACCGAACCCGGCGCAGTAGATGGTATGGTAGGTATAAAAGCGGTGCCGGATCTGATCCCGGAAAGCCAGGATCAGCACCGTTGTCAGAGCTGTCAGAAACCCGCTGACAGCCAGAACAACCCCCCGGAAGCCGGTAAAATTGCCCGTACTGGCGTCCACCATGCCCAGGAACGGGTTCTTCTCCAGGACAATGGTCCGGGCTTCCCCGCCGTCCATGCCCTCACTCTGTACCCGGAAGGTCTCTCTCTCCCGCATGTCTCCCCGGAACCGGATAAACCCCTGCCCGTTCCGCCCGGGCATGACCTCCCAGGAAAGGCCTCCGTCCTCCTCCGATGCCTGAATCAGGATCCGGCCGTCCCCGGGCATGTCAATGGGAATATCCAGATGGGCGGAGGGCAGGTGCATGTACAGAAAAGCGGCCAGGGCAAAGGCCAGGGTGATGGCCAGCAGCACCCAGAGTCGACGCCGCATGCCTTCACGCTCCTTTATAGCCGATGTCCGGCAGGGGATCCATGGGAACGACATCTTCATCCGCCGTCAGCTCCAGCGGCGCAGGCAGCGACTGGCCCGTGATGTCCTCCTCCAGCCGTTCCCGGGGGAAATGCAGACCCGGCGAACGTCCGGAGAGAATGAGACGGACATAGTCATGCACATCCCCGAGCTTCTCCTGCGTGACAACGCCAAACAGCGGCACCTCCCCGGAGCGGGGCCAGGAGTTGTGATTGTCGGACCCCGCCGTCATCACCAGATGGTGCTGCCGGGCATAGGCCATGGCGTATATGTCCTGAACGGGCGGATTACCGCCGTTGACCACCTCCACGGCATCACAGAAAAGGCGCCCCACCCGGATGGTGTGCATGTACCTCGGCCGCCACCGGAAGGGATGGGCCTGGACCACACAGCCGCCGCCCTCATGCACCAGCCTCAGCTGTTCTCCCCGGGAGCAGTGCTCAATTTCCGGATGCTCAAGAAGCCACGCTTCGTCCAGGCCGTACACCAGATACTCATCGTCCCCGTAGCACTGTTCCCAGCCAAAGAAAACCTGCAGTCCCTGCCTTTCTCCCTCCTCCAGGGCATCCCTGTACCCTTCGGTAAAGGCCCGGACCCGGTCCGTCCATTTCCCCGTGCGGGGCGCGGCGGTGTTGCCCCCGAAAAAGTGATCCGTAATGATGATGCCCGTATACCCGGCCTCCACATGCCGCCGTATGTGCTCGCGCCCTGTGCTCACACCGCAGGCGCTGCCCTGGCAGGTGTGCATGTGTGTCTCGTACAGAAAACCCAACTTCCGTTCCTCCCCGTGCCTCACGCTTCGTAAACGCTCATATCCCGCATCCGGACGTCTCCCCGGCATTCCTCAAACCGAACCTCCACCCTGTCCGCTGTCTCCCCGAGGCTCACCAGCCTCCGGCTGCCCACGGTGGTTCCCTCCGTCTCCCGGACCAGCCGTCCCTCCAGGTACAGCCGCACCCGGAAACGTTCCACTCTCTGTCCTTCCCGGATATCTTCCCGGAGGGAAAGGAGCCCCAGAGGCGCACGCTGCGGAAGCCGGACCTGCCATACCCGGCCCCCCTCTTCCCAGGAGGGAAAGCACCCCTCCTGAAGGAGGAGATCCCGCCGGAACATGTGCCGGATCCGCCGGCCCATCTCCTTCATCACCCGGACGTCCGGCTCCGGAAGAAGCCCGTGGGTGTCGGGAGGCAGATTGAGAAGCAGTGTGGCGTTTCCGCCCACCGTACGCAGATACAGGTCCGTCAGCCAGTCGGCGCTCCGGACTTTTCCATCCTCCTCCGGATGGTAGAACCAGCCCGGGCGGATGCTGGTGTTCACCTCGCATGGGTACCAGCACAGTTCCCGGGCGTCCCTGATTTTTTCCCGGGAACCCAGATCCATCTCCGAGGAGGAAAGAGGCCTCTCCCGGAAAGCGGCATCGTCGGATGTCTGGCTCGCACCGGCCACCTTTTCCGCATCCCGCAGCCGGGCATCCACCACGCTCCACTCGCTTTCCCGTGTGTCACCCCGCTCATTCCCGCACCAGCGGATGTCCGGTCCGCACACGCAGATACAGGCCATGGGCTGCAGGGCCCGGATGGCAGCATAGTACCGCTCCCAGTCGTATACCTGTTTCCTGCCGTCCGGGCCCTCCCCGCAGGCCCCGTCCAGCCAGACGCAGAACATGTCTCCGTAATCTGTGAGAAGTTCCCGGAGCTGTTCCACAAACACATCATCATAGGCTCTGCCCTGACCGTACACGGGACTGTGCCGGTCCCAGGGGCTCAGATAAATCCCCATCTCCAGCCCCTCAGCCTGGCAGGCCTCGGAGAGCTCCCGCACCACATCCCCCGCTCCGCCCCGGAAGGGACTGCGTCTCACCGTATGGTCCGTGGTGGCCGAAGGCCACAGACAGAAACCGTCATGGTGCCGGGCCGTAAG
This sequence comes from uncultured Eubacteriales bacterium, assembly GCA_902774025.1. Classification (GTDB taxonomy): domain Bacteria; phylum Bacillota; class Clostridia; order Christensenellales; family Aristaeellaceae; genus UBA2943. The sequence continues at coordinate 4,943 of CACYGY010000014.1, read as the reverse complement.
GATCAGCCCCTTCATGCCCGCCTCCCGGGCGGTCCGTGCCCACTGCCGGCAGTCCAGCCGGTCCGGATTGAACAGGGCCGGGTCTTCCTTCCCGTCGCCCCACTCCCGATTGGTAAAGGTGTTGACGGTGAAGTGAATAAACCCGATAAATTCCCGCTCCTGATACCGGATCTGCCGGGGATGCGGGCGTACGGAAAGCAGTCTGTTCAGGTTCTTCTCCTCCGTCACAGAAGCACCTCCATCCCTGTCTTCTGACATTTCATGCCGCATTTCTCATAAAAAGCCATTGCGCCGGGATTGCAGGCCCAGACGTTCAGGGTGACATTATGACAGCCCATGGCCCGGGCCCGGGAAAGGACATGGTCATACAGGGCACGGCCCACCCCCTGCCCCCGGGACCTTTCATCCACGCACAGATCGTCCACATAAAGGGTTTTCATATCCTCAAGCATCCTGTCGCCTTTTTTTTCCTGAACAAGGCACATGGCATAGCCCTGAACCCCCTGATCGTTTTCCCATACATAGACGGGACGGCTGTCGTCCCGGAAAATCGCCTTCAGGTCTTCTTCCCCGTATTTGGTGGCCAGACGGAACAGGTCCGGCCGTCCCTCGTGATGCAGACGGTTCACCTGACAGAGCAGTTCCAGAACCCGGGGAATATCCCTGTCCTCAGCGCGGCGGATCATGGCATGCACATCCTTTCTTTCATTACCGGAGAGATTATAATCCCCCTCCGGGCTTCCTGCAATTCCGGAGGAGGAAATGGAAAGGGTATAAAAAAGAGGAACCGTGCTCATCGCACGGTCCCCTTCGGCCCGTCTCAGGGCTTCTTCGCGTCGGTGGTGTCCAGAGCAGCCACCTTTTCCTCAAGCTGTTTCTTCTCCGTGGTCAGCTTTTCAACCTGATCCTTCAGAGTCCTGATCTGGTTCCGCGCGTCCACCAGCTGCTTCTGGTAGGCTTTGGCGGTTTCTTCCGCAGCGGAATTCTTCTTCAGGGTTTCCTGTGCAGAGGCAAGTTCATCCCGGGCGGTCTTTGCGTCTTCCTCTGCCCTGGTCAGGGCTTCCCGGACTTCCTCCAGCTGGGCGTTGAGACCCTGATTCTCTTCCTGGGCCTTGGTCAGGGCATCCAGGGCGTCCGCAGTCCTCTTCTGACCTTCGGCCTTCTTCTGGTCACTCTCAGCCCTGAAAGCCGTCAGCTCATCCTGGGTGGCTTTCAGACCGGCTTCCAGTTCGGCAATCCTGGTTTCCGCCTCTGCCTTCTTTTCCTCGCTGAGGGTCTTAAGCGCCGCCAGCTCATCCTGGGCGGTCTTCAGGGCAGTCTCCAGTTCCGCAACCTTCTTCTCGCCCTCGGCCTTTTTCTCAGCACCCTGGACCTTCTGGGCTTCCATCTCGTCCTGAGCGGCCTTCAGACCGGTTTCCAGCTCGGCGATCCTGGCTTCCGCCGCCGTCATTTCCTCCGTGGCGACCTTCACCTTCTCTTCCAGCTCGGCGATGGTGGCCTCATTCTCGGCCTTCTTCTCGTTCCGGAAGCTGATTTCCGAGGCCAGCTCATCCTGGGCAGCCTTCAGGGCAGTCTCCAGTTCCGCAACCTTCTTCTCGCTCTCGGCCTTTTTCTCAGCACCCTGGGCCTTATGGGCTTCCATCTCGTCCTGAGCGGCCTTCAGACTGGTTTCCAGTTCGGCGATCCGGCCTTCCAGCTCGGCGATCCTGGCATCCGCCTCCGCCTTCTTTTCCTCACTGTGGGCTTTCGCCGCCGTCAGTTCCTCCGTGGTGCTCTTCAGCGTCTCCTCCGAGGTGGCAAGGGACGACTGGGCTTCCTTCAGCTGCTTGTCCAGGTTTCCCCTTGTTCCGTTGCCGGTCAGCCACAGAATCAGGAGCACCACACAGCACACCGCCAGACAGATGGGTAACAGATTCTTTTTCATGGGTCCGCGCCTCCTTATATGCGATCCGCCGGGGTCAGCGCCCCGGAAGGAACAACCATGGGATGGATTATAGCAAAGGTGGTCTGTATGTGCAACTTTCCCATCCATGTCTTCATTTGATTTTCCCGGGAGCGGGGGATATACTTTCCTCATCCGGACACGCAGGAACCCTGCCCAGACCGGTCCGTCAGGAGGTTTCATGATCGAAGATATTCTCACATCCCAGGCCGCTTCCTTTGCCGAGGGAGTTCAGACCGTTCTGCGGGGGCATGAAAACCGTTCCCGCCGGGTTGTCCTCATGAAGGGCAGTCTTACCCAGAACAGCCGCAGCCGCAGCCGGGGCATCAGTGCCAGAGTCACCCGGGGCGGCAGGCACGGCTTTGCCTCCGTTGCTTCCTATACGCAGGAGGATGCCCGGCGGGTTCTGGAGGCAGCCACGGAAAATGCCCTGTTCCTGGACAGCCGCGCCGCCGCCCCCGGCATTTCCGTTCCCCCTCAGACCCCCGCGCCCATTCCCGCCCCCGGAGAGATCATGGATACCCGGCAAAAGGAAATCATCGACGCCTGCCACCAGGTGGATGACCATATCCGGGAGACCTATCCGGACCTTATCAGCCGCACCGTGGTCTACACGGAGGATTCCCAGGACAAGATCATCGTTTCCTCCGACGCCTCCTCGGGGCATGTCACCTATCCCCGGTGCTACATCTACGTTTTCATGAGCGCCATGAGTCAGTCCGGCGTTCCCCTTGAGCTCTTCCGTGCCTTCGGCGGCTCCGGCGGTTTCAGTGATCACTTTTCAGACCCGGCGGTTCTGTATCCGGGAATCGACGAGCTTCACCGCCATCTCATGGCCAAGTGCTGCGGAATCTGGGCGGAGGCGGGCACCCGGACCGTGATCCTCGGAGGCATGATGAGCGGCATGCTGGCTCATGAGGCCGTGGGGCATACAGTGGAAGCGGACCTGGTCATGGGCGGGAGCGTTGCCGGGCCCAGCCTGGGCCATGCCGTGGCATCCCCCATGGTCACCATGGTGGACTTTGCCGCCTCTGCCTTTTCCGCTCCCGCACCCCTGCCGGTTTTCCTGGATGACGAGGGCACGCCGGCCAGGGACGCCGTGCTCATCCGGGACGGCGTTCTGGAGGGATACATGCACAGCCGGGAGAGCGCTCAGCGCTTCGGCATGGAACCCACGGGCAACGCCCGGGCCTGGGATTTCGCGGACGAGCCCCTGATCAGGATGCGCAACACCTGCATTCTCCCGGGCCGCAGCACCCTGGAGGACATGATCGCCTCCATCGACGACGGCTATTACCTCATCAGCAGTTCCAACGGCCAGGCGGATCTGACGGGAGAATTCATGTTCGGCGTCTCCATGGGATATGAAATCCGCCATGGGAAGCTGGGCAGAGCCCTCCTGGACACCACCGTCACCGGCATCGCCTTTGACATGCTGAAAACCGTGGACATGCTCTCGGATCAGGTGACCTGGGCCTCCAGCGGCTTCTGCGGAAAGAAGCAGCGCATGCCTGTAGGCATGGGCGGACCGGCCATGCGCTGCCGCATCACCATCGGAGGTCGCTGAAAAAAGGGCGGAAAGGAAAGGAAAGCGATATGGAAGAACTCAGAAGCCTGGCCCGGAGGGTGCTGGCCCTTCTGGCTGAAGAAAGCGCTTCTCTCTATACCCTGTCCCTGACAAAGGGTGAAACCCGGGAACTGAACACGGAGCTGGAAAACTTTTCCCTCTACCGCACCGTCTTCAGCCATTCCCTGAACCTTACCGTCCTGAACGGCACCCGCAGGGGCTCCGCCTCCGGAAATGATCTGTCGGAGGAAGGCATCCGGCGGGTGGTGCGCGAAGCTGTGGACAACGCCGCCTCCTCCCCGGAGGATCCGGCCAACGCCATCGCTGAAAACGAAGGGGAAGACCGTTTCCTCTGCGGCACCCTCGAGCCGGACATGGACAGCCTGTACCGGAGAATCCGGGAATTCATGGACGGGGTGGGGCGGGAATACCCCAGGGTGCGGCTTCTGCAGATCGTCGGGAGCCATACCCGGTCCTGTTCCCTGTACCTGAATTCCAGCGGCACCCGCTTTGAAACCCGCCGGGGATCCTACCTCGTAACCATGGAATTCTCCGCCGCCGAGGGAGAGAACCGGACAGGCCTGGATTCCCTGGCCTTCACGACGCAGGACATGGACCGTCCCTTCCTGGAACAGAAATGGGTGCGGCAGCACATGGAGGACGTGCAGAAAAGCCTGTGTCCCCTCGCCCTCCGGGACAAGTTCGAGGGCACCGTAGTCTTCACCCCCGACTGCCTGGGCTCCATGCTCAGCATGCTGATGGACAATTACCTTGCCTCCCATGTGATCATCGACGGCACCAGTCAGTGGCTGAACCGGATCGGGGAAAAGGTGGCGGATGAGCGCATCTCCCTTTCTCTCCCCCCGGAAGACCCGCGCCTGGCCATGGCCTATCCCGTCAGCGCCGACGGGTACCGCTGTGAGCATGTCAGACTCCTGGACCGCGGCGTCCTCAGATCCCATGTTCTGAGTCTGTACGCCGCGAGGAAAACGGGCAGAAGCGTCACCCGCACCGCCGGGCGGAACCTGGTGATGGAAAAGGGGGATACGCCCCTTGCGGACATCATCGCCTCCATTGACCACGGTCTTGTGGTGGGCGGTTTCTCCGGCGGGCATCCCGGCCCCAGCGGCGAGTTTTCCGGGGTGGCCAAGAACAGCTTCCTCATTGAAAAGGGAAGGATCACCGGGGCCGTCACCGAAACCATGATCAACGGCAACCTGGAACAGCTTTTCCGCCGTGTCCGGGCCGTGTCCGCGGAGCAGGTCTGCGACGGGGAATGCATCCTCCCCTACCTGGCCTGCGACGGCGTGGTCATCTCCGGAAAATGATCCTGAAAGGGGGCCGTGAAAAAAAGACATCACAAAGATGTCTTGCATCACGGCCCCTTTTTTATTATTTATAGAATCATAAAAAAGTCCCAAAAAAGCAAAAAGG
>CACYGY010000013.1 GCA_902774025.1 uncultured Eubacteriales bacterium | reverse complement strand
GAAGCCAGCGAAATCGGCCAGTCCTTCTCCTTCGGGCTGTTCCTGATGTGTGCCGGCCTGATTACCGTGATCCTGGTCGTCCTGCTCCATCGATGAACCCCTGTCCGTCAGGCCCGGAAGACCTTTCTCCGTGATACGGAGAGAAACCATAAGGAGACACTATGCGTCGTTTTTTTCACAATCTTCGTCTGGAAATGGCTGCCCTGTTCCGTCCCCTGATGCCCGGCAACGTGAAAAAGAGTCTGGCGGAGGGGCAGAAACAGCCCCTGTACAGGGCCATCATGCTGGTGGTTCTGACCCTTGTCGCCATTGCCTATGCCACCTTCGGAGAACGGCTGTTCCTGAGCTTTATCATGCGCATCGCCGACAACACCCGGGTGAAGATGGCCATGTTCTTTGTACCCACCAACGGCCTCACACTCCCGGAACTGCTGGTGGTCTTCCTGCTGTGCGCCATTTCCATTGTCTGCCTGGTGTACTCCATTACCCAGTGGATCGGTTTTTTTCTGGAACAGAGCCGGAATCCCCGTGACACAGGGCGGCCCATGTTTGCGGCCCGCATGGTGCGTCTCTATCTCATTGAACTGCTCCTGGTCACCGTGATCATGCAGCCGCTGGTGATTCAGTTCACCGCCATGACGCGAAGGGATTCTTCCTTCTATTTCAGGGCACTGCTGATCAATCTCTGTCTCCCCCTGATTCCCATGGGCCTTTCCGGTCTTCTCATGCATATCCTGACCCTGGTGTCCGCCTTCCGGCTGCACCGGAACGCGGTGCTGCTCATCGGTTCCGTCCTGCTCATGATCCTGGAGTGTCTGGTCTGCTACTGGCTCACCGCTTCCGTCTGCAAATCCCTGGACGCGGAGAACGTTCTGGACCTGGCCACCGCCATCGTCGCCGGCAACCTGAACCTTCTGACCATGATCACCGCCGCCTTTCCGCCCATGCGATGGGCGGCCCTGGGCCTGATGGAAGGCACCGCGGACCTGTGGATGTTCGTGGGGATCAGCATCGGTGCTTTCCTGCTGCCCCTGATCCTGTATCCCACCCGGGCTGAAAAGGCGGGACGGCTCACCGAGCCCAGGCCCGCGGATCCCATGATGGACGCCACCCTGCCTCTCGGATCCATCATCCGGGCGGAAATCAGAAGACTGTCCCACCGCCCCGTGGTGGTGGCCCATGCCGTGCAGGAACTGATCCTTCTGCCTTCCTTCCTGTTCATGACCCTGATTATGACCCTGGCTTCCTTCCGGGGCGGGGAGATCCGGCTCGGCGTCAATCTGGTCAATCTCATGAGCCTGCCGGATTACGGTCTGGCGGGGGTGTTCACCATGCTGTTCATGATCGGAGGACTCATGAACATTCTGGGATGCGGCGCCGTTTCCCGGGATCTGCCCCAGATCAGCACAAAACGGATCGTGCAGGCCAAGTACTGGATTGCTTTCATCACCTCCGCCCTGGGCGTTTTCATCGCCTGCATCCTCCAGTTCATTTTCTTCTCCTCCGAAATCCTTTCCCTGTTTCTCACCCTGGCCTGGTCCCTGATGCTTCATCTCCTCTTCGTCTCCGTCGCCGTATCCGTGGATCTCATCCACCCCAAGCATCGCTGGGACCGGGACAATGAGGTCATCCGGGAGAGCAGCAACGCCCTTCTGTCTTTCCTGATCAATGTTGCTGTTGTAGGGCCCCTGATCTATGGCGTGAGGCAGATGATCAAGTATGAACTTTCCTCTGCCCTGTGCATTCCCGTCATCACTGCCTTCATTGTCTGCCTGACGCTCGCCTCCCTGCTGCTCTACCGCCGGATGCTCCGCACCAAAGCCCCGGATGCGCCCGAGGCCCCTTGCAACCCGGCATAAAAAGCGCTACACTTGAACACCTCTGTTCCTTGCAGAGGCATTGACGATCTTTAAGGTGAAGAATATGATGCTTGAACTGTCCAATATTACCTTTCAGGTGACGGAAGAAGGCCATGACCGGGATATCATCCACGATCTGTCCTTCTCCATTCCCCAGGGTGAACTGGTGGTCATTACCGGTCCCAACGGCGGAGGCAAATCCACCCTGGCGCGTCTCATTGCCGGTATTGAAAAGCCCGTGTCCGGAAGGATTCTCTTCCGTGGGGAGGATATTACGGAAAAAAGCATTACAGACCGAGCCCGCATGGGCATCGGCTTTGCCTTCCAGCAGCCGGTGCGCTTCAAGGGGCTTCAGGTCCTGGACCTGATCCGGATTGCCGCCGGCAAGGCGCTCAAGCCCATTGATGCCTGTGATTATCTCTCCCAGGTGGGCCTGTGCGCCCGGGACTACATTAACCGTGAAGTCAACAGCAGCCTTTCCGGAGGCGAGCTCAAGCGCATTGAGATCGCCATGCTTCTGGCCCGCGCACCTCAGCTTGCGGTGTTTGACGAACCGGAGGCGGGCATCGACCTGTGGAGCTTCCAGAACCTGATTGAGGTTTTCCAGAAAATGCGCCGGGAAATCCAGGACAGCTCCATCCTGATCATTTCCCATCAGGAGAGAATCCTGGAAATCGCCGACCGCATTGTGGTGCTCTCCGGGGGCATCATCCAGAAGGAGGGGCCCAGGGATGAAATCCTGCCGGACCTCATCGGAACACCCAGTGCTGTGACAATGTGCAGCAGAATGCCCTGAGGAGGAAAGAATCAGATGGTCAGGCTTGATGAAATTCAGAAGCGTCTCCTCCGGGAAGTGGCGGATCTCCACGACATTCCGGAGGGCGCCTACAATATCCGCTCCAACAGCGCTTCCGCGGGACGCAAGTCCACCGAACACATTCAGATCACCCCCAGGGAGGACGTGAGCGGACTGGAGATCCGCATCGCTCCGGGCACCCGCAATGAAAGCGTGCACATCCCGGTTGTCATGACCCAGACGGGACTGAAGGAAGTGGTGTACAACGACTTCTACATCGGTGAGGACGCCGACGTGACCATTGTGGCCGGCTGCGGCATCGACAACTGTGGTCCGAAGGATTCCCAGCATGACGGCATCCACCGTTTCTATGTGGGACGGGGCGCCCGGGTCCGGTATGTGGAAAAGCACTACGGTTCGGGGGATGGGAGCGGGAAGCGCATTCTCAATCCTGTGACGGAAGTCTATATGGAAGAAAACAGCATCGCCGAGATGGAGATGGTCCAGATCAAGGGCGTGGACGATACCGACCGGAAGACCGTGGCGGAACTGAAGAGCGGTGCCCGGCTCACCGTCCGGGAGCGTCTCATGACCCATGGCGCCCAGAGAGCGCTTTCCGCCTATCTTGTCACCCTCAACGGCGAAGGCGCCAGTGCGGATATTGTCAGCCGCAGCGTGGCCAGGGACACTTCCTTCCAGAAGTTTGATGCCCGGATCCTTGGGAACGGGCCCTGCCACGGGCATACGGAATGTGACTCCATCATCATGGACCAGGGCCGTATCCTGGCCGTGCCCGGTCTGGAAGCCAACCATGTGGATGCCGCTCTGGTGCATGAGGCCGCCATCGGGAAGATTGCCGGGGACCAGCTGATCAAGCTCATGACCCTGGGTCTGACGGAAGCGGAAGCCGAGGAACAGATCATCAATGGATTCCTGAAGTAAGTCAGACTCTGTTCTTTGTGTGCACTTCACAGAATGTAATTTGATATTCAATCATCCGCGCTGTATAATTACTCACGATTCTGTATAGAAAGAGGTGTTTATGAGCGTGAAAAAGTTCCTGGCCACTCTTCTGACCGCGGTTCTTGCCCTGTCGCTTCTGACATCGGCCGGTGCAGCTGATTCCAGCGTGTACCGTACCCTGTATTCCGGTGAGATCACCACCCTGAATTATCTCATTACCTCCTCCGCCAATGAATACGCTCTGGCGGCCAATGTGATTGACACGCTGGTTGAATATGACCGTTTCGGTCAGGTCCGCCCGTCCCTGGCTGAGAGCTGGGAGGTCAGCGACGACGGTCTGACCTGGACCTTCCATCTGCGTCATGACGCCACATGGGTCAACGCGGACCAGTCCATGTATGCGCCTCTCACCGCCCATGACTTTGAGTTCGCGGCCCGGTACATTCTGAACGCTCAGAATGCCGCTTCCACCGCCAACATCCTGTATGAAGTCATTCAGGGCGCCGAGGCTTACTACAAGGGAACCGCCACCCCCGCCGAGGGTGAGGAAGCCGCTCCCGTCATGGAATGGAGCACCGTGGGCGTGAAGGCGCTGGATGACTGGACCATCCGGTATCAGCTCATCACCCCCGTCCCCTACTTCCTGTCCATGACCACCTATGTATGCTTCATGCCCGCCTGCGAGAAGTTTGTCCAGGAAAAGGGTGAAGCCTTTGGCGTTGCCACGGACAACACCAACCTGGTGTACTGCGGTGCCTATGTTCTGTCCGAGTTCAAGCCCAATGAAAAGCGCGTTCTGAGCAGGAATACGAATTACTGGGACAAAGACCGGGTTTACATCGAAAAGGTGGAATCTACCTACAACAAGGAAGCCGCCAATATCGGGCCCGAGCTGTACCTGAGGGGTGAAGTGGACGCCGTGTCCCTGAGCACCGCTGTCGCCTCCGAATGGCTGCAGGCCGCGGACAAGGCCGATCTGATCCATCCCGTGCGCCAGACCAGCTTCTATTCCTACTGGTACTCTTTCAACTTTGATCCTCAGTTTGATGCCGCCTACGAACCCGAAAACTGGAAGAAGGCCGTCAACAACGAGAACTTCCGCAAGTCCATCTATTATGGTCTGGACAGAGTCAAAGCCATGATGATCACAGATCCCGACAATGCGGAAAACCTGATCTGGAATACCATCACCCCGCCCGGTTTTGTGGACGTGAACGGCACGGACTACGTCCTTATGGAAGGTCTGCAGTATTATTCCGATCTGGGTGCCGAAACCTTCGACGCGCCCCGCGCCCTGGCCGCCAGGGACAAGGCCGTGACTGAGCTCACCGCCGAGGGCGTCACCTTCCCCGTCAAGATCCTGATGCCCTACAATCCCGGCACCTCCGGCTGGAGCGAGGAATGCGAGACGGTGGAACAGCAGCTGGAAGAACTGCTGGGCAGGGATTACATCGACATCATCATCGAGGCCGGTCCCTCCACCGGATTCCTCAGCGCCGTGCGCCGCTGCGGTAACTATGCCCTGCTGAAGGTGAACTGGGGCCCCGACTATGCGGATCCGCAGACCTTCACCGAACCCTTTGCCGATGGGAACAATTACAACTTCCTCAATCAGGCGGATGATCAGAAAGGCTATCAGGCCTATCTGAAGCTCGTGCAGGACGCCATGGATATCACCCAGGACATCGCCTCCCGCTACGACGTCTTTGCCAGAGCTGAAGCCTATCTTCTGGATCATGCCCTGGCCATTCCCTTCGGCACCGGCACCGGCGGCTATTCCGCTGACCGGATCGATCCCTTCACCGTTCAGTACGCCCCCTTCGGAATCTCCATGGAACGCTACAAGGGCGTGCGCCTGCTGAGCAAGCCCATGAACACCGATGAGTACTATGACGCCCTGGACGCCTGGGAGGAAGCCCGCGCTGCAGTTTCAGCGAAGTGACAACAGGCGGCACGCGGCAGGGATAACCTGCCGCGTGCTTTTTCACAGAAAAACTGACGGGAAGGAGGGACGCCATGTTCAGATATCTTCTTAAGCGCATGCTGACTTCGCTCCTGACACTGGCCATCATCCTGACCGTTGTCTTTATTCTGGTCAGACAAATGCCCATTGAAGGGTATTTTGACAACTTTGACAAGCTGGATGACGCCGTGATCCAGGCATCCCTGAACCGGATGGGCCTCAGAGACCCGATCCTGGTTCAGCTGAAGGATTTTTTTGTGCGTCTCTTTCACGGGGATCTGGGCACCAGCGCCCGGTATTCCGTAGGGGTTCCCATTACCTCCATCATTGCCCGCAAGGCCCCTCTGTCCCTTCAGATGGGTCTGATCTCCATGGCCGTCTCCCTGATCCTGGGCCTGCCCCTGGGGGCTGCCATGGCCCGGAGCCGCAGCGGCTTCTGGGATAAGTTCGGAACGGCCTTCATTGTTTTCGTCACCGCCGTCCCTGCCGCTGTCTACTATATCTATATCCAGTCCTTCGGCTCTTCGATTCTGGGTGTTTCCATGCTTTTCAGTCAGAATGACTGGAGAACCTGGATCCTCCCCATCCTCTCCATGGCCATGGGCAATACGGCCTATTATGCCATGTGGCTCCGGCGGTATATGGTGGACGAGATGAGCAAGGACTATGTGCGGCTGGCCACCGCCAAGGGCGTGAAGAGCCAGGAAATCACCATGCGGCATGTCTTCCGGAACTCCTTTGTCCCCATGATCCAGTACATCCCCACATCCCTGCTCTATACCGTGTCCGGCTCCATCTATATTGAGTCCCTGTACTCCATCCCGGGTATGGGCGGCCTGCTGGTGGACGTCATCACCCGGCAGGATAATCCCATGGTGCAGGCCCTGGTGATGATCTATTCCTGTATCGGCATTGTGGGCATGATCCTGGGCGACCTGCTCATGGTAGTCATGGATCCCCGGATCTCCCTGTCCCGAAAGGAGAGTGGACGATGATGAAACTCCGCCATTCTCTGAAGGATTCCATGGCCGCTCCTCTTGAAAAGGCCGTGGAACAGCTCAGCCGGGAGGACTTCGTGGAGGAGGCCTATTCCCAGGAAGCCGCTGAATCCATCGGATTCAGTTCCTATTCCTACTGGCGCTCTACCTTCCAGTGCTTCCGCCGGAACCGTCTGGCCATGGTGCTTCTCATGATCCTCTTTCTCCTGATTCTGTTCACCCTGATTCAGCCTTTCCTGCCGGGACAGTTTCCCGCGGGGAAGATTATCAATCATCCGGTGACCCAGAAGCAGATGTCCAATATTCCGCCCGGCTTCAGCAACATCCAGACCCGGGTGGAGGAGGGGATCAAGCTGCACATCACCACATCCTGGAAGGATGAGCAGTGGGCCGCGGTGAGCAATATCCTCTCCTCCCTGAAGGCGAGGGAGGACTTCACGGTCATCGCCTACGGGGATGAATGGTGCCAGGTGGAATACAAAGGGCAGAGCGGGTATGTGCGCAACGACTTCACCACAAAGCTCAAGCTTCCGGAGGACCCCACCCAGGTTCCTTATCCCTGCCGCTCCAACTTTTCCCTGAAACTGTTCTCCTCTCCCCAGGATCTCACCCGGAACGGGGATGAGCTCTTCGTCCTCCTGTCCGCCCTGGACATCTCGGAGGACGGTCAGACCGCCACGGTAAGAAAGGGCGGCGCGGACCTTCGGATCTACCCGGATAACCGGCCCTTCCTCTTTGGCACCAACAATGTCGGACAGGATCTCTGGGCCCAGGTCTGGTCCGGCACACGCACTTCCCTGCTCATCGGCATCGTGGTGGCTGTTCTCCAGTCTCTTCTGGGGATCCTCATCGGCATTCTCTGGGGCTATGTCCGTGCCCTGGACAGACTGCTGACGGAAGTCTACAACGTCATTGACAACATTCCCACCACCATTGTGCTGATCCTTGTGTCCTACATTCTCAGGCCCGGAATTTCCACCCTGATCCTGGCCATGGTCATCACCGGCTGGGTGGGTATGGCCCGGTTTGTGCGCAATCAGATCGTCATCATCCGGGACAGGGATTACAACCTTGCCTCCCGGTGTCTGGGCACCAGCGTATGGCGGATCATGTTCCGCAATCTCCTTCCCTATCTCGTATCCGTGATCATGCTCCGCCTGGCACTGGCCGTACCCGGCGCCATCGGCAATGAGGTATTCATCACCTATATCGGACTGGGGCTGCCGGTTTCCATCCCCTCCCTGGGCAATCTCATCAATGAGGGCCGCCGGCTTCTCTCCACCTCCCAGAGCTATCAGCTGGTCTTCCCCACCGTAGTCCTCAGTCTGATCACCATCTCCTTCTACATCATCGGCAATGCCTTTGCCGATGCCGCGGAACCCAAGAATCACCGATAAAGGAGGCCTGCCTGTGCCACAGACGGAACCCGTTCTCTCTGTCCGGAATCTCCAGGTTTCCTTCCGCCTGCGGGGCGAGGTTCTTCACGCGATCCGTGACGTATCCCTGGACCTGTATGAGGGGGAGACGCTGGCCATTGTGGGGGAAAGCGGCAGTGGGAAGAGCGTGCTCACCAAGACTTTCATGGGACTGCTGGACAGCAATGGCTGGATTGACGGCGGTGAAATCCTGTACCAGGGTCAGGACCTGGCCAGGTTCCGCACGGAAAAGGAATGGCTGAAGATCCGGGGCCGGCAGATCGCCATGGTCCTGCAGGACCCCATGACCAGCCTGAATCCCCTGAAGAGCATCGGTTCCCAGATTGAGGAAGCGGTACGGCTGCATCAGGGGCTCCGGGGACGCCCTGCTCACGACAGGGCTGTGGAGTGTCTGGCAGATGTGGGGATCCAGGAGCCTGAACGCCGGTACCGCCAGTATCCCCACGAATTCTCCGGCGGCATGCGTCAGCGGGTGGTCATCGCCATCGCCCTGGCCTGCAATCCCCGGATTCTCATCTGCGACGAACCCACCACGGCCCTGGATGTGACCATTCAGGCTCAGATTCTTCGCCTGATCCGGAGCCTGGTGAAAAAGTACCACCTGACCACCGTCTATATCACCCATGACCTGGGTGTGGTCGCCAATGTGGCGGACCGGGTGGCTGTCATGTACGCAGGGGACATTGTGGAAATCGGCACATGCCGGGAGATCTTCTTTGACCCCAGACACCCCTATACATGGGCCCTGCTGTGCAGTCTGCCGCAGCTGGGCATCAAGGGAGAAGCCCTGTATTCCATTCACGGCACTCCGCCCAGCCTTTTCGGGGAAATCCACGGGGACGCCTTTGCTCCCCGCAATGATCACGCCCTGCGGGCGGATTTCAAGGAGCGTCCGCCCATGTTTACGATCTCCCCCACCCACTCCGCCAGAACCTGGCTTCTGGATCCCAGAGCACCGGAAATCAGGAAACCTGAGATCCTGGAACGCCTGAAAGGAGAGGGATTGACGCATGTCTGAACAACGCACACCCCTTCTTCAGGTCAGGGATATGCACGTCACCTTCAACCGGGGACGGAATCGGTTTGAAGCTGTCCGTGGTGTCACCTTTGACATTTTCAAAGGCGAAACCTTCGGTCTTGTGGGAGAAAGCGGAAGCGGAAAAACCACCATCGGGCGGGCAATCATCCGCATCTATCCTCTTTCTGGAGGGGAAGTCCTGTACGAAGGGAAGCGAATCTCCGGCCATCTTCCCCGCCGGGAAGACAGGGAGATCACCCGCAGGATCCAGATGGTTTTCCAGGATCCCATGGCCAGTCTCAATGAGCGGGCCAAGGTAGACTATATTGTGTCCGAGGGTCTGTACAACACGGAAAAGAAACTGTCCAGGGAGGAACGGGATCAGCGGGTCAGGGACGCCCTCCTGGAAGTGGGACTCCTGCCGGAGTTCGCCTCCCGGTTTCCTCATGAGTTCTCCGGCGGTCAGCGCCAGAGAATCGGGATTGCCCGGGCGCTGATCATGCAGCCGGATTTCATCATCGCCGATGAACCGATTTCCGCACTGGATGTATCGATCCGCGCTCAGGTTCTGAACCTGCTCAATGAACTGCAGAAAAAGCGGGGCCTGACCTATCTGTTCATCTCCCATGATCTGTCCGTCATGCGTTTCATCTGCGACCGGATTGCCGTCATACACAACGGGCGTCTGGTGGAGATGGCCGAAACAGAGACCCTCTTCCGTCATCCTCTGCACCCTTATACCCAGGCACTGCTTTCTGCCGTTCCGGTACCCAATCCGGACGTGGATCGGGATGCGGCACTGATCACCTATGAGGAAAAACCCGGGGACCCGTCAAATCCATCCTCTTTCTGTGAGATTGTGCCCGGTCACTTTGTCGAGGGAACAGAAAGGGAACTGGAGGCATACCGGGATATTCTTTCATCCGGAAAAGAATAGTCCGGAAGGGGCGGTCAGACCACGCAGAAATCTTCATGCCCACCGCCCGGTTTTCCATGAAGTCCTGGATCGGCATTCCTTTTCCGGATCTCTCAGACTCCTCTGATTCTGTGACCGGGGCTGATGGCATCAGCACCGATGTTGATGCAGAATCCGTGTGTCAGTCTGCCATGAAAGCGAACGCACCGGCGATAGTGATCATTCCCCGCCGAACCATCCAGAGGTGTCAGAATCAATTGCCTTCTCGGCTCTGCATGGAAGGCCAAAGAAAGGACCTGTGCCCACGGCACAGGTCCTGATTTCGATTGTCTCAGCAGCCCTTCGACTTCAGGTAGCTGACCACATCGCCCACTGTCTGGAAATTGACGGTGTCTTCCAGTTCGATCTGGAAAGTGTCCTCAATTTCCATCAGCATAACCATCATCTTCATGGATGTCAGACCCAGGTCCGCAATCAGACGGCTGTCATCATGCACAGTAGAAGGATCGATCTCGGGAGAGACCTCCAGAAGCATCTTCATCAGTTTCTCTTCCATCTCAGTTTCCCTTCTTTTTCCGAATGATCTTCATGGCCGGGCTCTTTTCAAAGTCCTCATGCCGAATGTCCACCCGTGCGGGCCGCATGGGATCGGGCAAAGTCGCGGTGATTTCCTTCATGGCTTCCTGAACTTCCTCATCCGTATGTCCCGCGGTGGGCAGAACTTCCAGCAGAATAGAAGGAGTTCCTGCGATCACTGTCTCGGACACCAGACAGTCCTGCACCATCGGACTGCGATAGAAGGCTTCCTCAACCTCTTCAGGGGACACGTTCTCACCATTGCTGAGAATGATGAGGTTCTTGATTCTTCCCACGATATAGAGGAAGCCATCCTCGTCAAAGCGGGCCAGGTCACCGGTTCTGAACCAGCCGTCCTCGGTAAAGGACGCCCTGGTGGTAGCCTCGTCCTTCCAGTACCCTTCAAAGAGCATGTCGCCCTTCAGCTGGAGTTCCCCGTCCACAATACGGGATTCCTGGCAGGGATACTGCTTGCCCACGGAAGTCGCATGCGTGGGCATATCGAAGTTTCCGCTGACCAGGTTGGCTGTTTCCGTCATGCCATAGCCGGCCAGTACCTCCACACCCAGGGGAAGGAAGGTGTTATACAGCCTCGGCGGCACAGGCGCCGCGCCGCAGATGATGGTCTTCAGACGTCCGCCCAGAGCCTGAACGCCGCGCTTGAGGGCGATGCCCAGCATGATCTCCGCCATGCCCGGTACGGCGACCATGGTGGTGGGCTGAACCCTGGCCATTTCCTTGAACATGTCCTTCATCTGGCCGCATACACCCACATGGGCCCCGGCGTACAGACCTGCCAGCAGGCTGAAAATGACGCCGAACACGTGCGTGAAGGGAAGAACCGCCACCAGGCTCTGCCCGAACATGGTTCCGTCCCGGAAGGTACCGTTGTGTGAGCCCCGGACAACCGCCCCGTGATTCAGGATCACGCCCTTGGGCACTCCGGTGGTTCCGCCCGTAAAGAAGATGGCGGCACGATCCTGCTTCTTCAGCTCCACGGCAGGGGCTTCCTCATCGTCCATGGCCGCCATGGGGATCTTCGGCACGGAAAGGTTCTCCACCCTGGGCTGGAAGATGGCACCGTGGATCAGGGCTTTCAGCTCATAATGATGAACTACATTCTGAAGAGCGACCTCCGTAAGCGTGGGAGGCATCATCACAGCACAGTAACCGGCTGTGGATGCCGCAAGAAGCCATTCCGCAAGGTCAACACTGTTGATATCAAACAGACCCACATTGCTCCCCTT
This sequence comes from uncultured Eubacteriales bacterium, assembly GCA_902774025.1. Lineage (GTDB taxonomy): Bacteria > Bacillota > Clostridia > Christensenellales > Aristaeellaceae > UBA2943. The sequence goes on along the minus strand of CACYGY010000013.1, from coordinate 35,961 downwards.
GGGAAGACCCATGCTCAGAAGAAGGTGACGGCGGCGGGCCACATGCTGCCCCAGTTCACGGAACGAGACCGTCCGTTGTGTGTCAGACAGCGCCGGCTGGTCACCATACTGACCGGAGATAAAATCCACAAAGCCGTCGATTGTCTCAAAGTAAGGAATCTTTCCCCGCTCCTCGGGCAGCATGTGTGCTTCAAAATAGTTCATTCCGGTTTCACTCCTGTATATTCGTGATAAATCCCGACCCCGGTCGGACTGGCGGGGAGAACCGGCAGTTCCGCTCCTGTTCCTCACAGGGAAACGGATGACGCCCATTCCGGAAAGGTCAGGAAAACAGCCCCTTTCCCGTGAATCCCCACAACTTGACTCTTATAAGGGATAATTCCGCTTTTGTCAAGGCATGAATCAGAAGGTATTTATGAATCCCAATAATTCCATTTCCGGTTGTCTTCAGCCATCTTCTCACGCGGACGGCCCCACGCCCAGTTCCGCCAGTTCAGAGAGCAGCACCCGGGCCATTCTGTAAAACCCCATGCTGGTGGGATGCGTTCCGTCCACCAGACACATATCCCGTTCAGGCCCTTCCAGAAGACGGCCGCCGTCAACAAAACGAACCCTTCGGTCCCCTGCCTCCAGGGCATGCCGGACCGTTGTCCGGATGATCTCCAGTCTCTGCCGGTCCTCTTCACAGGGATGAGGGTCCGGTCTGGAGACCACCAGAACCGGCAGATCCGGATGTGCTTTCCGCACGGTCCGGAAGAAGGCCTCATGCGTATCCTGCAGTTCCCGGACACTGCGTGCGTTGTGATCATAATCCAGGATCATCGCGGACATGGACAGGCCCGCCACAAACTCTGCCATTTCCTTCTCGCCCCTGGCATTGCCGGAAAAACCCAGGTTCACGCATGGTGCATTCAATGTCCTGCACATCACGGCGGAATAGGCGCTTCCTGCCTTGGCAGCACAGCCTCCCTGGGTGATGGAGGAACCATAAAACACAATGGGATGCAGATACCGCCGCCGGGTCTGATCGCCCAGAATCCCGGCTCCGTGTCCCACACCGATCTCCAGCTTTTCCAGCCCGTTGTACAGGGGAAGATAAAGCATGTAGGACCGCAATTCACCCGGCAGGGGCACACGGGTCATCTGATGCAGCAGAACGCCTTTTCCATTGTCCGTCTGGGGAATCACGGTTCTGACCCATTCCGCCCTGCCGTCCTCCCCCACGGAGAACAGCTCCATACCGCTCTGTCCACAGGCTGTAAAATGAGGCATCACTGTGGGATCCTTCAGGACCCAGTTGAGAAACAGCTCCTGTGCGTCCGTGGCAAAGCGGACCACCCCGCCCGCCAGATGCCACGCCAGCATCTGCATGCCCTCACTCAGTTTCGGCAGGAGGGACAGAGGAAGACGGCAGAAGGACCCTTCCCCGTTGGGGGTCAGCCCCTCCAGCGTGAAAGGCTCCTCCCTGACGTCATAGAAAACCACATCCTCAGGCACAGAATTCTGAAGTCTGAAATTTCTGTCCACCTCTTCAATTCGCATAGACTCGCCTCCTGAAAATCTGTATCTTGACCGGTTACCGTATGATTCCATTTTACCAATAAGCCCATGGAGAGCACCATAAAGCCCGGGGAGCGAACAATTCAGGCTGATCCCGAAGACAGGATGCCGGTTCTTCCCTGCTGATCCGGCGCACTTTGCTGACTTCCCCCGGAGACGGACGGAGCGTTCCCCGGCAGTCTCCCGAAGGCCCATGATCGTATTCATATGCCCACAGACCGTCCGGTCAGAGGCACACGGGTCATCTTTCCATTGTCCGTCCGGGAAATCAGCGTTTTGACGCTTTCGTCCTGCATGAGTGTGATGAATTCGTCAAAGGCTTCGTGAGCCCGGGCGGAGATCACCCCGAACGCACTTCTGCCCGGGATTACATGCATCGCAGCTTTCTCCGCCGGACTGCCGGCGGCCGCAGACGTGTTCCGGTTATGCGCAAGAGCCGCGGAGGGACAGACACCCGCACGGGAATCGGTACCATCGTAAGCAGCGCATGCCGGAGCGGCAGACTGTGTTATGTCAGGTGATGATTTCAGAGAGCGTAACCTCTCCGGTCAGGCCGCTGGGGCAGGCGGGTACCCTGGCCTGCAGCTTCCGGTAGCCCTGCAGAAGCGGATAGCATTCCCGCTCCAGAGTGGTCGCGACTTCAATACGGAGATGGTTTTCGCCTGCTCTGCCCTCAAGGGAATAAATGAAAGGCGGCGCAATCTGAATACCCGTGCTTTCCCCGTTCAGGAAGACCTCGACGCCTTCCCCGGCATCTGCGATTTCAAGCAGCAGCCTCTGATCCGCCTCCAGCGTGAAGCGGCAGTCGTACCGCACAAAGCCGGAAAAGGCGGGATTCTCCTCCGCGACCAGCTGCCCGTCCGGGATGACCGTGGCCGCGGGGGCGGAGAAGTGCGGATATTCCGCTCCTTCACAAAGGGAGCGCTGCCAGCCGGTCAGGGGGATTTCCCTTCCGGTCTTCGGGGCGGTGTACAGGGGCGCGCTGCAGGAACCGCTGACGAGGAAGAGCGGCTTCAGCGGTTCTATGGTGAGCCGGATGTCCTCCCCGTTCCCCTCCGCCGGCAGACAGCGGTTTTCAAAGGCGTCGTACAGGAAGGCCTCTTCCATGGGTTCCGGCAGCCGGAGGGTACCGCTCCATGGCTCTGAATCCTCGTTGACGATCATGACCAGGCGTGTGTCTCCCTGGATTTCCAGCAGCCGGATTCTTGCCTGCGCCGGATGAATCACCGGTGCCTGCACGCCCATCTCCCGCACCGTCTTTGCCAGATCGGCGAGAGCGACGACGGGACAGCGGTTCAGGGCTGCGGGAAGCGGCACGCCGGTCTCGCTGACGAAGGCAGGCTTCCGTTCCGCAAAGCACACCGGCACGCCGGCTTCCGCCAGCCTCTCCAGACCTTCCGCCGCGGCTCTGCAGAGACTGGCGCAGCCGGGAACGATCATGACCTGATACCTTTGCCCGCTGACGGAGAAGGTGCCGTTCTCTCCGGTGCGGCAGAGCGCCGGATCCGCCAGGAAGTCGGCGGATATCACATGATAATCAATCTGGTCGTCGTACAGCCGGCGTCCCGGCTGCTCAAAGGCCATGGCCTGCGAATCGCACCATTCCGCCTCGCCATGATACAGGATGGCGGCGGGAATCCGGTGCCGTCCGCTGGAGGTCAGGGTGGCGGCCCGGTTCATATAAGTGATGAGCCGGCCGAAATGCCGGTACTGGGGATTATGCCCGTGGGCATAGAAATGGGGCGGGCAGTCCGGATCCGGAAAATCCAGCCCGGTGAATGCGTGGGGCACAAAATAGTTGATGCCCCGGACCAGAAAGTGATCCGCCAGATATTTTTCCAGCCGGAGGCCTTCCTCCCAGCCGTAATTACCGAAGATTTCACACATGGCACGCCCGGCCTTCCGGGGCTCCAGTGCGGCTGCGCTCTGGCCCAGTTTGCCCAGGCCGTAGTGGAAGAAGACGCCGTCCCGGGGGAAGCCGGAGGGGGTGAGGACAGGCTCGTCCTCCCCCTGGGGGTATACCTGGCCGCCGATATCGTCGATGCCCGCCATATCCTGGCCGGCCAGACCCCGGAAATAGTGGCCGAGGCTGGATCCTGTCCTGCAGTGATGGCCGTCGTCCTCAATGACATGACCGATGTACATGACTCCGTGTCCGCGGCACCAGGCGCCCAGCTGCCCGGAAAAATTCTTCTGCACCAGCCGGGTCAGGCAGTCCATATACAGGGCGTGAACGCGGGCGGTTTCGGGCGCCGTGTCCTCCTCCCACAGCCGCTGCAGATCCCGTACCCATCCTTCTCCCATAACCTTCGGCAGCTCGGCTTCCAGCTCTGTTCCCCAGGGAAGATCCTGGCGGGAGCCCAGCAGATTTCCCTTATCGTACAGAAAACCGTTGCCCAGCTCCGGCTCGTCGGAGAAAAAGCCGGCGATGGTTTTGCCGAAATCCGCCGCATAGTGCTGCCAGTGGGGCTCGTAGACCGCGTCGATCAGCATCTGTACGCTGTCCGCCTGGGTCATGTTGATGTAATTCCTGTGGAAACCGGCATTCCGGCTGATCACCAGCACCCGGAGCTCCGCTTCTCCCTGCGCCTTTTCAAAGGTCAGAACCTCGCCGTCCAGCCGGTCTGTCAGATCCGCTTCCTGACCGCTCTGCCGCAGGAAGACCCGGAACACCCGGTCGTCACTGAAAACCCGGGCTGGCGGGATGTTGAAAAAACGGGCTTCCATGGAGTTGGAAGCAACCCGCACCGGAGCCTTCAGCAGCTCCTTCTCCCGCAGGTTGATCCGGATGACTCCCCCTTCAGCGGGAAGAGAAAGAGCGTTCAGAAAGATGCTCTGCCGGCACAGGCTGTCCGCCTTTCCCTCCAGGGCTCCGTTCGCGAAGCCTGTGGGGAAATGGCTGTCATCCAGAATCCAGACCTGCATGTCCCGCTTCCGGGCTTCGTCCAGTATGACGTCCATATCCTGCCACCACCTGGGACCGCAGAAATCCGGATGGGGCCGGCTTTCCACACAGACCGCCCGGCAGTTTGCCCCGTGGATGGCGGTCATCATTTCCCGCAGGGTCGCTTCCGATTCCCCGTGCTGCCAGAAAAAGGGCAGCACATGATTCTCTTCCCGGTTCTCCTGCAGAGCCTGAATGGTTTTGTTCATAATGATTCCTTTCCAGGTTTATCCTTTTCCCTGATCTTTTATGTGCTTCCGTGTCTGCGCCGGGCGTCAGCCCGGTTTTTTTGTTCCGATTTTATCAGGAACGGAAAACAATTGTCCATCATCTTCCGGACAATTCTTAAATCTGTCCGGGTAAAAGCTTCAATTTGTCGAATTGTTCAGGATCGGTTGGCCGGATAGAATGAACGCAAAGATGAAAAGAGGTGACCTGTCCATGAGCCATTCACGACGGGCCGGATCTGTTGGCGGCGGCCGGCTGGCCCGGCATTTCCGGGATTTCTGGCCCTATTATGTCATGATTCTGCCGGGGCTGACTTTTCTGATTCTCATCAGATATGTTCCGATGGCGGGCAGTGTGATTGCCTTCCAGAATTTCTCTCTGCGCAAGGGCATCTGGGGCAGTCCGTGGGTGGGTCTGGAGAACTTCGGGAAACTGCTGAACTATGACGATTTTCACCGGGTGTTCCGGAATACGCTGATCCTGGGCGCTCTGAAAACGCTGATCGTTTTTCCGGTGCCGATTCTTCTGGCACTGCTGATGAACGAGCTTCGTCAGCCTTTTGTGAAAAAGAGCATTCAGACGGTGGTGACGATTCCACATTTTATTTCCTGGGTGATTGTGGGCGGTCTGACCTTTGACGTGCTGGGATCATCCGGGCTGTTCAATCAGATCCGTGCCCTGTTCGGCCTGGAAATGATCCTGCCCATGCAGAAGAGTGCCTGGTTCAGGCCGGTTTATGTGCTGACCTCCATATGGAAGGAATCCGGATGGGGCACGGTGGTGTATCTGGCGGCCATTTCCGGCATCGATCCCGGACTTTACGAATCGGCTTCCATTGACGGCGCTTCCCGGTTCCAGAAAATGACCCGGATTACGTTTCCCATGATTCTGCCTACGGCAGTGACGCTGTTTCTTATCAATATCGGCAGCTTTCTGGACCTCGGGTTTGACCAGGTATTCAACCTTTACACCCCCATGACCTACGATGTGGCGGATATTTTCGACACCTATGTTTACCGTTCCGGTATCCAGCAGGGGAAATACAGCTTTTCCACCGCCGTCGGCCTTTTCCAGTCGGTGATCGGCCTGATCCTGGTGGTTGTCTTCAACCACCTCTCAAAGCGTGTTTCTGAGGATGGGGGGCTGTGGTAATGATCTTGAGGAACCATATCCGGGAATCTGCCAGGGATCATGCGTTTCATCTGGCGGTCCTGGTTTTCCTGATTCTCTTCGGCATCGTGATGGCCGTTCCCATGATTGCGGAGCTGGCGGTTTCCCTGAGCTCCAAGATTGCTTCCCAGACGGGAACCATCGGCCTGGTACCGGTAGGCTTAACCTTTGCCTCCTGGGAGTTCATGCTGCGGAATGCAGGCCTTTGGAGCTCCCTGGGCATCTCCGCCGTGTCCACCGCTCTGGTGGTTGTGATTTCCCTCTTCATCAATGCCATGATGGCTTATCCGCTGTCCAAGCGGAATTTCGCCCCGGTGAAGGTGCTGATGCTGATCGTGGTTTTCACAATGATTTTCAAGGCACCGACAATCCCCTACTTCCTGACCCTGCGGAGCTACGGGCTTTACAACAGTTTCTGGGCCATGGTGATTCCCCAGGTCATTTCCGCCTATAACCTGCTGGTCATGCGAAGCTTCTTCCAGTCCTTCCCGCATGAGATTGAGGAGGCGGCTGAAATTGACGGATGCGGCAAATTCCGGATGTTCTTCCGGATTGTCCTGCCCTCCTCCAAGGCTGTGATTGCCACGGTCGGACTGTTCTATGGTGTCGGCGCCTGGAATCAGTATTCGACACCCCTGATGATGATTCAGGATACTTCCCTGTTCCCGCTGCAGCTGAAAATCCACCAGCTGGTGAACGCGGCCTCCGGCGATATCGCTGCCGCTGTGAAGGTCAGCACGGCCAATTATACCAACGACACTCTCGGAGCTGCGGCCGTCATCTTCTCGATGGTCCCGGTGCTGCTGATCTATCCCTTCGTGCAGAAGTATTTTGCCAAGGGCGCCATGCTCGGTTCCGTGAAGGGATAACCCCCGTTGCTTTTTCCTTCCAGTTTATGGAAGAAAAAAATATGAAGAAAGAAGGAGAAACCATGAAGAAACTGACATCCCGTATCCTGAGCCTGCTGCTGGCGCTGGTCCTGATGACCGCCGGCGTGAGCCTTGCCGCCGCTGAAGCAGAGGAAAGCTATCCTGACATTGAGTACTGGTTCACCAATGAAGGCTTCCTGCCGGTTGAGATCGGCGGCGCCTATTACAACCTGACAAAGGAAACCATCGGCGTGGGCGTCTATATGCCCTATGTGGACTGGAACGGCGGACAGACCTATCGCGAGCAGCTGGCGCTGCGGGTCGCGGCCAACGATACGCCGGATATCTTTATCTACAATAACGGCATCGAAAATGGCCTGATTCTGGACGGGGCTGCACTGGATCTGACAGATTATCTGCCGGAATACATGCCTCATGTGTGGGAATCCGTTCCTGCTTCCGTCTGGGAAACCGTCCGGGCCAATGATCCCACCGGTCAGGGCCGGATCTGGACGATTCCGGACGTCACCACCTTCACCCGCCACGGCGCCTATATCCGTACGGACTGGCTGGACGCTGTCGGCATGAAGATGCCTGAAACGCAGGAAGCGTTTGTGGAAGTCCTGCGCGCCTTTAAGGAAAAGGACCCCAACGGCAACGGCGCCGCGGACGAGATTCCCGCCGGCGGACGTGCTGAAGCCCGCTGGATGGATTACCTGTTTGCCATGTACGGTATTGCCATGTATGAAGGGTATCCCGAGTGGGATGTGTACAATGGTGAAATCACCTATTCCGCTGTGACGCCCAACATGAAGGACGCGCTGGCATTCGTTTCCGGTCTGTACCGGGAAGGCCTGCTGGATCCCGAAACCCTGCTGAACTCGGGCGCCGACTGGTCCGGTAAGTTCGACAGCAACGTGGTCGGCGTATATTATCACATTCCGTGGGTTGCCTATCAGCGGCTGCAGGGCGTCTATGACTACACGGCCGGCGCAGTGAAGGCTCAGGTGGCCAACCTGCCCCAGATCAGCGCCGAAGGCTATCAGGGCTTCATCACGGTCAAGCCCACGGGGAACTCCGGCAAGATGGTTTCCGCCGACGTGGCAAAGGATGAGCAGCTGATGAAGGCGGCCTTCCGGGTGCTGGACTGCCAGTACAACACGGAATACCGTGATCTGGAATATGGCGTGGAAGGTATGCATCATGAGGTTGTCGACGGAAAAAAGGTCAAGCTTCCGGAAGACAAGGCCACCCAGGAGCTGTTGATTCTGCAGACTCCCGGCTGCCAGGTGGAAAATGTGGACGTGATCACCAGCCGTCTGGAGGCTGTCCGCACGGAAGAGAACAGCTGGCAGATCGACGAATCCATTGCCCTGCTCAACGGCAATCAGGCAGACGGCAGGGTGATCGCCGCGGACGGCATGCCCTCGTCCATCTATGACGGATATGAGGACATCCAGAACCGTACGCTGTATGTGGAATACATTTCCAAGATCATCACCGGTGAGTATGATCTGGATAAGTTCGATGAATTCGTGGAACGCTGGTACAGGAACGGCGGTGAAGCTGTAACCGAACGCGTCCGGGCCTGGTATGCCGGCAAGCAGTAAGCACCTGAACCTTCCGCACAGGACGGGTCTTCCCGCCCTGTGCGGTTTTTCTGCCGGAATTGCACTTCCCGGCGGAAAAGACTAAGATCAGTCCAGTGAAAGACGGAAAAGGAGGATGGACGATGTTCCGGAAGGTCGGTGATCTGAAAATATCCAGGAAACTGACCGCGGTGTTTCTGGTAATCTGCTTTGTTTCCATATCCGTTTCTTCCGTCATTGTTTCCTACGCGGCCATGCGGAACATCAACCGCCGGACAGAAGTGCTGGCATCGGTCATCAGCGCTCAGGCCGCCTCCGGCATGAAGCAGTTTGTGGAATCCTACCAGGGGCTGATGATGGCGGTGCTGGTGGATTCGGATGTGCTGACCGCGCTTTCACGCGAAGCGGTTTCCGTGTCTGAGCAGGCGGAATACCAGTCACAGGTCAACAGGCTGCTTTTCCGCCTGATCAAGATGCAGCCCCGCCTGATTTATGCGGGGATTGTGCTGAAAAGCGGGCAGACCTTCCAGACCGGAGCCACCGGCGAAAAGAAGGACCTGTCAGCCTTCGCGGAGAAGGACTGGATGCAGCGGGTTGTGGAGGATCCGTCGGCCTTCACGGTGATTCCGATGCATGACGGAGAATATACGAACCGCTACGGACACGGACCGGTGATTTCCGCAGTGCAGAAGCTTTACGGGCAGGGCAGACAATATGCGGGCTTCATCATGCTGGACGTGGATGCCGGTTCCGTGATCCAGCCGGGCAGCCAGTCCCTGCTGCAGGAAAACCTCCAGGGCATCCGGGTGGTGGCTGAGAATACCGGGCATCAGATCCTGTATGACTCGGACTGGAAAGAGGAAACGGCTCTCCGGGACGAGGCAGGTTTCGTTCGCTTTGAGATGCCGGATCAGAGATTCCTGGTGGAGTCCCGGCCTGTGGAAGACACGGATATTATCGTTCACGCGATCTATCCGAAGGCTACGCTGCTTCTGCTGCGCAGGGATCTGATCTGGGTAACAGCGCTGAGCGTTTATTCCTGTGTGCTGCTTTCCCTCCTTTGTGCCATGCTGTTCAGCCGTTCCTTTACCCGGCCGATCGCGCGGCTGCGGGAAGCAATGGCGCAGGCGGAGAACGGCCGGTATACGTCAGTGGAGGGAAGCTTCAGCCGGGATGAGTTCGGGGATCTGATCAGGCAGTATAACCGGATGGCAGAGCGGATCGAATACCTGATCAGCCAGGTCTATCAGAAGGATCTGCAGAAAAAGGACGCGCAGCTGACTGCTCTGCAGACACAGATTAATCCGCACATGATGTTCAATACCCTGGAATCCATACGGATGAAAGCCCTGATTGCCGGAAACCGGGATGTCGCGGAAATGACCAGCCTGCTGGGCAAAATGTTCCGTATGACCCTGGAGACCGTGAATGAACGGCACACGGTGAAAAACGAGCTCGACTATGTCCTCTCCTTCCTGCGGCTGCAGAATCTGCGCTTCAGGGCCGAGAACACGCTGACGACGGAGGTTCCGGAGCAGCTGCTGGAGATTCCCTGTCCGGTGATTCTGTTTCAGCCGCTGGTGGAAAACAGCCTGAGTCACGGAGCGACAGGGCCGGATTCACCGCTGCATATCAGCATCCGCGGTGAACGGCTGCGGGATTCCGATCTGATCCGCTTCCGGATCACGGATGACGGCACCGGGATGGATCCGGACCGTCTGATGCAGGTTTCCGACCGGCTGGAAACCATCCGGCTGGGGAACATTTCCGTGCAGTCCGCACCGGAAGCGGGCCGGCAGCATATCGGCCTTGAAAACATCGCCAAGCGTCTGCATCTGCAGTACGGTTCATCCGTTTACCTGAAGGTGGTTTACAGCAATGAGACCGGAACGGAAATCGAGCTCTGCATCCGGGATCTCCGCAGTTCAGGAGCGGAGGAAAAGGAGGGACATTCATGAATGTCAGAATCCTGATTGTGGATGATGAACCGGAGATTGTCGAAGGCCTGAAGCTGATGCTGACCACTCAGTCTCCGGAGTACCGGGTGGTTGGCTGCGCCCGGGACGGGCTGGATGGCTTTGACAAGGCGATTGAGCTGCATCCGGACATTATTATTACGGATATTCGCATGCCCCAGGCCAGCGGATTGGACATGATCCGGGATATTGAGGCGTATGAACCCCGGACGGAGTATATCCTGATTTCCGGATACGCGGATTTTGAGTATGCGAAGCGGGCGATGGCTTACGGGGTGCAGTATTTTCTGACCAAGCCCATAGACGAGGAAGAGCTTTTCGCGGACATTGAGAAAATCCGCGGCAAATGGGCGGCACAGGAGAATTTCGTTGAGATGGCGGATCTTTTTTCGGAAGAGATGCTGCAGAACCTGGAGGAAGCGATGATGCTTCGGGATCCGAAAAGAATCCGGGAGGCGGTCTCCGGCATGTTTGAAGTGCTGCAGGCGCGTCAGGGAAAGCTGAGCACGGAAAATATCCGTATGCTGTGCCTGAACCTGGTGCTTTACGGCACCCGGAAGTATTCACACGCATCCCTGCGCATCAACAGCTACCTGGGCCGGAATGTGCTTTCCTCCCGCAGTGTCTCCCGGATGAATTCCCTGGACGAGCTGGAAAGCTGGACCTTCAACATGCTGAAAGGTGCCGGGGAAATCCTGGAAGGGGATGACACGGGTGAAAAACGGGATCTGATCAGTGAAGCGAAAACGTATATGCGGGAAAATTACGCAAAGAACATCAGCCTGAATGACATCGCCGAACGGTTTTATGTCAATCCCTACTATTTCAGCCAGCTTTTCAAGAAGAAAACCGGAACCACCTACCAGAAATATCTGACAGAGCTGCGGATGAAGCGGGCGGAAGTCCTTCTCCGGGAAACAGATCTGAAGGTTTATGAAATCTGCGGGCAGGTCGGATATACGGATACCAACTATTTCAGCAAACTGTTTGAGCGGAGCACGGGCAGAAAGCCCAGCGCTTTCCGAAGCGGCGGATCAGCTCCAGCGGACGGACAGCATGAAATCCGGGACCGAAAAGACTGAGACGAACGCCGGTATATGGAAGCTTTTCCATGAGTGATGTCCTATGCGATTGCCTGCGGATGACTCCGGAGCCGCCGGAAACCTGACACAGCGATAAGATGGCGGGATGCTGCGGCGGATTCCCTTTCCCGGACGATGTCGGATGATCACCTGCGACAATGGGCATTGCTTCAGTCACATGGTGAAACGCTGCAGTCCCTGATGGACCACAGTGACATCGGAGGGACGATGAACACGTACATGCACCTTCTCCCCGGGGATGCACCTGATGCAGGAATCGGAAGACGCCGGGAAAGAAATGGAAAAACCAGCGCAAGGGAAAGAGGACACACAGGTGACCGGGAGATCGTTCCATGGTGTATTTTCAAAGAGATACGCTTTCAGAAAGGATGCCGGCCGGAAATGCCCGAAGAGAAGATCCGGGCGTTGTACGGGATCACAGCCGGGCCTGAAGAAAAGTATCCCGGAAGTCGTTTTACGCCTGTCGGCTATCCTGGCGGAAGCACTGGTGAAGTCTGTCCTGCAGCACAGATCGGGTTACAGCCGGCAGTGAAAAGCATGATGTGCGATCTTTATGGAATGAAGCAGTTTTCTGAGCCGGATCTGAAGGTTTCCTGCAAAGGAAATCAGCCGGCCGGGAAGAAGAAAAACCCGCCTGACGGCGCCGTCTCACAGGGTAACCATGTGACAGGCCGGCAAGTCGGTACGGAAAAGCAGACAAAAAAACAACGAGTCAATCTTCGGGCTGGCTCGTTCTTTTTTATGGACTTGCAGAGAATACCTGCCTTTCGCGGTGGCAGCCTGTGTGTGAATGACGAAAAAGGTGCAAGCACAAATATTCCGGAAGCAGGAGGACGATCTGAAGATCAAACGGGATATCTGTCCGGATCGGCTGATCCGGCACGGGAAGAATGGACTGATCAGGATCGTGACGGGTGTTCGCCGGTGCGGGAAGTCATACCTTCTCTTCAGTCTGTTCTGTAATCATTTGCCGGATAAGGGCGTGAAGGAGGACCATATCATCGGGATCGCCCCGGATGACCGCAGCAGCAAAGAGCTGCGCGATCCCGACTCTGTGCTGAATTATGGAAAAGAGCGGATCGTTGACAGGGACACCTGCGATATCGTCCCGGATGAAGTGCAGCTTCCCTGCCGCGTTTGAGGACGTGCTCTTTGCATATCCGCAATGCAGACGTCTGTGTGACCGGCAGTTATTCCAGATTCCTCTCCTCTGATTTCACAACGGTGTTCCGCAGTCCGGGCATTGATCCGCTCGCCTTCCGGGAATCCTGCTCCGTTTACGAGGGCAGCGCCGGCGAAGCGTGGGACGATTCCTTTGCCTGTGGCGGGCTGACGCTGATCCTTTCCCGCGAAACGGCGGAGGAAAAGGTGGAATACCTCATGTCGCTGTTCCGGAATGTGTATCTCAGCGATATGATTGACCGCCGTAAAGTGCGCCGCCAGGAGGAACTGGACGAGCCGGCGGATATCCCTGCCTACGCCGTGGGCCCGCAGATCATTCCATTTCCTGCATGGCCATGGAGAGCACCATGAAAGCCCAGGGAGCGAACAATTCAGGCTGATTCTGAAAACAGGATGCCAGTTCTTCCCTGCTGATCCAGCGCACTTCGCTGACTTCCTCCGGAGACGGCCTGACCGTTCCCTGGCAGTATCCCAGAAGCACATGATCATATTCATATTCCCACAGGCCATCCGGAAAACCTGCCCGGTAGACAAAAGCTCCGATTTCCCGCATGGATCCGCCTGCGCAGCCCAGTTCTTCCCGGAGCCGGCGCCGGGCAGCCTCAGGGATCGTCTCGTCCTTCCGGGGATGGGAGCAACAGGCATTGGCCCACAAACCCGCTGCATGATACTTGCTCTCCGCACGTCTGGAGAGAAGAAGTTCCCTGCCGTTCTCCCTCAGCAAAACCACAGAAAAGGCACGGTGAAGCAGGCCCTTCCGGTGGGTCTCCTCCTTCGTGGCATACCCCGTTGTCCGATCCAGGCCATCCACCAGAATCAGCAGATCATCCCGTGCCGGATCCGCACTGAGCTGTTCATACATGGAAGGCTGTCCTCCTTTCCTGTCAGTTCTGACACAGTTTTTTTGTTCAGGCTCGGATCTTCACTTTACCATAGAACGCATACAGAGGCAACAGCTCCCTTCACAGCCGGGTCACGGGAAAAACCTGTTTCTTCAGCGGGATTTTAAGGATCCGCCTGCATGTGAATCCATGGAATTCTTCCAATCCCCCGCTGCCCTATTGTCAATCCGGCTGATTTCCCTACAATATGGAGGACGGGCCTGTCAGGCAATATGGCAGGCGACGGCACCGCCGGATACGCTCCCTTTCCCGGTCCTGCCGGGATCCATCGGCGGCGCTGAAACAGAGACGCCGGCGCGGGAACAGAGCCGCACTCCGGCAGTCCCGTCATGAACAGAATGATACGGAGAAATCATCAGAATGAGACCATGGGCAAAACGGGTCGTACTCTTTGGCATTGACGGAGCCGGCACTTTCTTTGAACAGGCCGACACGCCCAACATGGACCGTATTTTCCGGCATGGTGCGGTCTGCCGGCGGGTACTGACGGAAATTCCCACCATCAGTGCGGAATGCTGGGGGAGCATGCTGCACGGTGTGGACTGCCAGCGTCACGGACTGACCAACTGGCTGACCGGTCAGCGGCATTTTCCCGGAGATTCGCTCTTTCCCTCCGTCTTCCGGGTCATCCGGGAACACCGGCCGGAGGCAGTCCTGGCCTCCTTCTGCGACTGGGACAATGTCAATTACGGGATCATTGAGGAGAACCTGGGGGTGCATAAGGTGCATGCCCGGGACTGCGACCTGGTGCAGCCGGCCATTGAATTCATCCATACCCATGACTTTACCCTGATGTACTTTCAGTTTGACAGTGTAGACCACGAGGGCCACGCCCATGGCTATGGTTCACCGGAGCATCTCATGGCCATTACACGGAACGATGCGTATATCGGCCGGATTGTGGAATCCATGGAAAAGTGCGGTCTGATGGAGGACACCCTGATCCTGGTGGAGGCGGACCACGGCGGCACCCCGCCCGATTCCCTTGGACAGGGTGCGCACGGCGGAGATTCCGACATGGAAAAGTATGTCTGTTTCTTCGCAGCGGGCGGCGGCGTCCGGCATACAGAGCTTCAGGACATGCTGGTAAGGGATACCGCCCCGGTCATGCTTTACGCCCTGGGGATCCCTCAGCCTGCCTCCTGGAACAGCCGGGTACCCGCAGGACTGTTTCCCGACCATATGAAGGATCTGCCCCGCCCGGAGGGGCTGCTTCCGCCGGTCCCTGCACCCTGCCCGAAGCCGGAGAAAGGTCTGTTCATGAAGCAGATGGCGGACCTTCAGCCTCTGATGTACCTCTCCTTTGAATCCATGGATTCGCTGCCGCCCCATGCCCGTCAGACGGGCAAACTGTATCTGACAGAGGGCATACGCGGCCGTGGCATGCGCTTTGACGACGGCAGCCTGTCCCTTGATTTTCCCCTGAAAGGCGGCAGCTTTTCCCTCACCGCCTGGGTGCGTCCTGACGCGGCGGAGGGGGGAGTGCCCCTGATGAGCCTCCACGCTCCGGGCTGCCCCTCCTCAGTGCTGGATGTGACCGTGACCGGAGAGGAGCATCTGATGCTGACCGTCAGGACCTCCGGCAATGTGTCCCTGAGCATGGACACATGGCTCCCCCCTCAGTGGAAAAAAACCTGGATGTTTCTGGCGCTCTCCTTTGACACACAGGATGATGTCGCCGGTCTGTCCCTGAATTTCGAGCCCTTCCTCCGTCAGCGGACAGACGGCAGGCAGCTGTTCCCGGAGTGCGCGGACTTCCGTCTCTTCCTTGGCATGGATGGAACAGAGGACCCCGGGCGGCGTCTGCCCGGAACAATGGATGACGTATGTCTGTACCGTGGCGTTCTGGACCAGCAGGACATTGCCCGCCTGAAAGCCTACTATACGGAGTGATTATTCAGAAACCATGAAGCGCTACACGAAAACCGAATGGTCCCTGCTCATCTCCTGCTTTTTTGCCTACACCGCGGCCTATATCACCCGATGCAACCTTTCTCCCTCTCTGGATGCCATTGCGAAAACCTTCGGCATCAGTACCGGAGAGGTCGGCCTGCTGCCCACCTGTTTCGCCATTCCCTATGCCCTGGGACAGGTGTTTTCCGGCACACTGGCGGACCGTCAGCCCGCCCCGAGGCTGATGATGATCGGTCTGCTGGGTTCCGTCCTGGTCAATATCCTGTTTTCCCTTTCCCCCTTCTTCCCGATGCTGGTGGTCCTGTGGCTGATCAACGGGATTCTGCAGTCCCTCATCTGGACGCCCATTGTGCGCATCCTGGCCGTTCATTTCCGGGACAGTGTGCGGGACAGCGCCACCTTCTTCGTCTCCCTGACCCTGATCTTCGGCTATCTGATTGCCTGGGCCCTGTCCGGTCTGCTCACCAGCCTGCTGTCCTGGCGGGTGGCGATTCTCGCTTCCGGCCTGCTCGCAGCGGCGCTTGCCATCCCCTCCCTTGTGTGCATGAAACGAATCCCGGTGGATTACCGGGCCCTTCCTCCCAGACAGAAAAGCGATCTTCAGGCCCCGGTAAAGCATCTCTTTTTGCGCACCAACCTGATTCTGCTCCTGCTGGCATGCTTTGCCAACGGATATGCCCGGGACGGAATCACCAACTGGGCCGCCAAGCTCCTCATGGACACCCAGGGGATCGACCTGAGCAGTGCCGTAGGCATCATTCTCATCATCCCCGCTGTCAATTTTCTGGGCATCCGTCTGGGCGAAGTCTCCTACAGACGCAGCGGAGGCAATGCCTATATCGCCTCTGCAGTCCTCTTTGGCACGGGCGCCGTGCTCAGCCTTGTGCTGCCTTCAGCCCTGGGCAGGCTGTGGGTCTTCGTCATCACCCTTGTGGGCACCTCAGCCATGACCTACGGACTGAATCCTCTGCTCACCATCATCCTGCCCATGCAGTTCAGTTCCGTCAACCGCGTGGCTACAGCCGCCGGCCTGATGGACGCCATGATCTATGTAGGCAGCTCCTTTTCCGGTTCCTTTGCCGGTTATCTGGCCGATCAGATCGGCTGGAACGCGGTGTTCATCTCCTGGGCCATCGTCGGGGCATTGAGCACGGCCATCGTGGCAGCGGCGGGACATGTGGCGAAAAAAACAGAAGCGCTCTGAGCCCCGGAACCCTTCTCAGATGCACACGGCCAGGGAATGCATGCCATCTGAGCCGGAAGGGTGACAGGGATCCGGGACTTTTCCATTTGGAAAGCGGAAGCTGACTTCACGAGCCAGCTTCCGCTTTTCCTTTCGTTTTCAGTTTTTCATACGCTGCGGGGCATCTTCCCGTCCGCGGGAAATACCTCTGCCCATCGCATCTGCGGGAACTCACTTCGCTGCCGTGGAACGCAGCGTCACGTCATGGTAGCCACCCTCCACAATGGAGGTGGAGGAAACCAGTGTAATCTTGGCCTGTTCCCTCAGGTCCGGAAGATTCACCACGCCCACGTTGCACATGGTGCTCTTCACCTTATACAGGGAGACCTCCACATTGTCGTGCAGGGAGCCGGCATAGACCACATAACTGTCCACGCCTTCCTCAAAGGTCAGACGCCCGGCGCCTCCCAGATCATACCGCTGCCAGTTTCTGGCCCGGTTGGAGCCCTCGCCCCAGTATTCCTTCATGTAAACCCCGTTGACCATGACCCGGTTGGTGGGACTCTCGTCAAAGCGGGCAAAATAGCGGCCCAGCATCAGGAAATCCGCGCCCATGGCAAGGGCAAGGGTCATATGATAGTCGTGCACGATACCGCCGTCCGAGCAGACCGGCACATAGATCCCCGTCTCACGGAAGTAGTCATCCCTGGCCTGGCACACATCGATCAGAGCCGTGGCCTGACCGCGTCCGATTCCCTTGGTCTCCCTGGTAATGCAGATGGATCCGCCGCCAATGCCCACCTTGACAAAATCCGCTCCGGCTCTGGCCAGGAACAGGAATCCGTCCCTGTCCACCACATTGCCGGCGCCCACCTTGATGCCGCTGCCGTATTCCTGGTGAATCCAGTCAAGGCAGTTCTTCTGCCAGCAGGAGTATCCTTCCGAGGAGTCAATGCACAGAACGTCCGCGCCCGCGGCGATCAGAGCGGGAACCCTTTCCCGGAAATCCCGGGTATTGATGCCCGCGCCAACCATATACCGCTTTTTCTCGTCCAGCAGTTCCTGGGGATTTTCCTTATGGCTGGCGTAGTCCTTGCGGAACACGAAATACATCAGGTGTCCCCTGCTGTCCACAATCGGCAGGCTGTTCAGCTTGTGCTCCCAGATAATATCATTGGCTTCCTTCAGGGTGGTTTCCGCGGGGGCTGTCACCAGCTTTTCCAGAGGCGTCATGAAGGAATGCACGGGAAGATCAGGGCTCATTCTGGACACACGGTAATCACGGCTGGTCACAATGCCCAGCAGCTTGCCGTTGCAGGTCCCATCCTCGGTAATGGCCACAGTGGAAAACCCGTTGAGCTTTTTCAGATCCAGCACATCCTGCAGGGTGTTCTCCGGCGTGAGATTGGAGGCGGAAACCACAAAGCCCGCTTTGTATCCCTTGACCCTGGCCACCATGGCGGCCTCCTGCTCGATGGTCTGTGCCCCGTAGATGAAGGAGAGTCCGCCTTCCCTGGCCAGGGCAATGGCCAGCTTGTCGTCGGATACGGACTGCATGATGGCGCTCACCAGAGGGATGTTCAGGTGCATGGCCTCGTCCTCATGCCCCCGTTCATACCGGGTCAGAACCGTGCGCAGCGAAACATTCTGAGGGATGCAGTTTTCCCCCGTGTATCCAGGCACGAGAAGGTATTCACTGAAGGTGTGACAGGGTTCCGGATAGTAATACGCCATGGTGTCTTCCTCCTTCGTCTTCCCATCGTCGTCAAGAGATGGCCCATCTTATTCCAAACGTTACGCGTTTGTCAAACAGAATCTGTCATGTCCCCCTCCTCCGCGGGCATCTCCGTGCTGACCTCCACCACCTCCGGCACGGGCTGCTTGACCCGGAGGGTTTCCACCACCTGCAGGAAAGCTGAGGCAAAGGAACGGCTCACCGTCCTTGAGCAGAGCTCCTCAATCCCCGCATAGGTGGTCTCCTCCAGGATCCCTCCCGGGCCGAAGCGGCCGGGAAACAGCATGTATCCCGCCTGAGGCACGGCTGCCTGAAAGAGCATGAGGAAATGCCCCACCGTGGCGCTCAGGGGCACGCAGGATCCGCAGTCCCGCATGTCCGCAGCCGTATCCTCCTCCACCGTCTCCAGCAGTCCCAGAGCCGCTTCCATCTTCGGCGCCTGACTCATGGTGAGCTGCAGCGAACGCACCGGATGTTCCGCGCTCATGGGCAGGCGCAGGAAGCGCATCAGCTGATAGCGCAGGGTCGGGTCCAGCACGGTGTAGACACCGGCTCCCCGCCCGCAGAGCACCAGGGGCAGTTCCTGGGGGAGTCCGTCCCGGTGAAGGGGGGACCTGCCCACCTTTTCCAGACAGATCCCTGCCAGCAGGAGGCATTCGGAAAGATACAGAAGCAGGATCGCCTGAAGGCCGGTGATCCCTCCTGATGTAAAGGCCAGGTTCATCACCTGGGCGGTGAGGCCCAGGTTGGGACCGAACAGAAGATCCATGAGATGCAGCACCTGTTCCCTGTCCTCCGGGCTCGCTTCCGCCCCCCTCAGACACCGGGTGAACGTCTCCACGGGAAAGCCCTCCATCACCGACAGGTCATGGGATGCCATGGAGGGATTCCGGATCATGGCCTCCATGGCATAGCCCACGAATCCCTGTCCCAGATGCATTTCCAGTGCCGGGCGACTTCTGCCCCGCAGCCAGACGGCGATATGCGTATCCGACGCGCCCATGTCCATCACCATGAAGGATGTGCGGTGCAGCGCCCTGTACAGGTACATCTGGGTGCAGAAGATGGTGCGCCGGAAGATGAGTCCCACGGTCCTGACGCCCGTCCAGGCCTCCACGTCCTCCGCCGCCTCCCGCACCAGTCTTTCCATTTCCGCCCTTTCCGCATCCTCCATGCTGTCAGGGCGGCTCACATACCAGGTCAGTCCGTCCCTGCCGTGCATCACCGCGTGCAGGGACATCATCATCATGCTCTGTCGGATCAGGACCGACCGGGCGCAGCGTCCTCTCTCGTCTCTGCGGCACACAAAGTGGCACAGCGGTTTCTGCGTGTCGGCCACGTCCAGAGGACAGATCCAGCCGTCCACGAAAGGCTCGGGTTTTTCCTTTTCGGCCCGCAGACACACCATGCTCTCCATCACCTGATCCACCGGATAGACGGGCAGCACTTCACTGTTCAGGTCCAGACTGCTCCCCCCCAGGCAGACCTTCCACAGCGAGGGCATCCGAAAGGGAGTGGGCTCCTGATTCTCCAGAAAGGCCATGGCCGTTCCGGATTCCCCGATGTCCATGGCTGCCGCCGCCTGTCCCAGGCTTTCGGGACGGAAAACGGGCTCCGCGATCATCAGAGCGCCCAGGGTCAGATGATTCCGCTTCAGAAGAATCCATGAGGGATACAGGGCAGTGCGGAT
This sequence comes from uncultured Eubacteriales bacterium, assembly GCA_902774025.1. Classification (GTDB taxonomy): domain Bacteria; phylum Bacillota; class Clostridia; order Christensenellales; family Aristaeellaceae; genus UBA2943. The sequence continues at coordinate 15,916 of CACYGY010000013.1, read as the reverse complement.
GACACTGTGTCCGGCATTTTCCTCTCCCGCCACGCTCCTGGGCATGCTGCCGTCCCGCACCACCGCCTCCAGACGGCCCCGCACGGACACGTAATAGGCATGCCAGCGCTCCGCCTCCACAGGCACGCTGGGCCAGAGGGATACCTCAGGAATCTCCTCTCCCCGCAGGCGCACCTGTTCCAGAGGGGGATAGCTCTTTTCAAAAACCGCCTGTCCCACGGGAGTGCGGACACTGAGGGTCACCAGAACCCTGCCCGCTTCCCCGACGCTGTAGTGGAAATCCTCCCGGTGAACGCAGCCTTCTTCCTGTCCCGTCTGGTAAAGAAAGACGCCTTCGCTCACGGGAGGCAGCACCTGCCATGTCCTGTTGTCCAGGTACACCTGTTCCATCTCCGGCGCCGGGAGGGCAGCCATCACGGCTCCGTCCAGAAGGAGAAGCCTGTCCGCAAAGGGATGGATCAGCACCCGCTCCAGACCCTCCCCCAGGCTTTCCCGCAGAAGATACCCGAGAGCCGGGGATGCTTCGTTCCAGGGAAAGACGAGTTTCAGGCCTGCGGGCGGGCTCTCCATGGAAACAGTCATCAGCTGACTGACCCTGTCCTGCAGTGCCTTCCGGGCAAAGTCTTCCATGCGTTCGCCTCTGGCGGCCAGGAAAGCCTGCGTCCTTCGCAGCGCGTTTGCGGCATAGGGCCGGGAATGGGTTTCCAGAATGGAGGCCTCCCCGGCCACCTCCTTCAGTCTCTCCTCCGCCTCACCGCCTTTCTCCGGGACCATGCCCACCCCCGGATCCGAGACGGCCAGGGTCAGCTGATCCCAGCGGAGAATGCGCTTTTCAGGAAGAAATGAGGCAGGCTCCCGGATGCCCAGGGCCTTCGAAAGAGGCGAGGGAGGCAGAGGAACGGAAGGTTCCGTCCAGAGACGCACCTTCTCAAAACCCTGAATCCCCTCCAGGCAGATGCTGCAGTTCATGGCCGCGTCCCACAGACGCCTTCTCTCCTCTCCGCAGGCTCTGCGCATGTCATCATTACATGCCTCCAGGTCCCGGGCAAAATCCTTTGCACAGGGGGCAAAATCCCCGCCCCTGAGTTTTCCCGCAAGTACGTCCCGCTCCCGTCCGTCCAGGAAGGGCACCGGATCCAGAAAGGCATGATTTTCCCTGCTGTACCAGGGTACATGGTCTTCCGGGAAATCCCAGTCATCCCGCTGTGCGGCGGGAATCAGGATATGCTCTCTGTCCACCAGTCCCAGGAGATAGGACCGGTCTTCCAGGCACAGAAAGCACAGCTGCAGTTCCGTCTCTCCCATGCCCGTCAGGACATGATCCGCCAGTTCGCCGTCGCCTTTCCGGATCGTCATCAGCTTCAGGCCGTGAAGTCCGGGAAGAATCTCCGCCATGAGCGCCAGTGCCACCAGTCCCCGCCAGGTCCGTGTTTCCCCGGCTTCCAGGTTCCGGATCAGGTTTTCCCGGACACCCTTCAGTCCCGGAACGCCCTGGGACACCCGCATGGCACGCCCCGCTTCCCTGTTCAGGTCCGCCGGGGCTTCCACGATGCCGATGCCGCTCCGGACAGGCACGGATTCCCGCTCGTCCGGGAGAAAAACGAATCGTTCCTTCAACCGTGCCCCACCTCTCCTTCTTCCATAAGCAGACTCAGCAGGAGAGCCATCCCCTGGGCCTGACTCTCCGCACTCCGCCGTATCCCCCGGGTTTCCTGAAGGAACCGGCCCATCTCCATCTCCGGCCACTGTCCGTCCATTTCCTGGAAAAGCCGCCTCCGCTCTCTTTTCTCACCGTTTTCCATGCGTTCCAGTGTTTTCAGGCAGGCCCTGGGCACCCATACGTCCATGAGGCGAACCCCTCTGCCTGCCTCCGGGGGCTGGGTGCGGACGGCGTCACTTCTCACTCTTTCCGCATCCGCCTGGGCCATGGCGCGCTTTCCTTCCAGCAGCACCATGTGCCTGCGCAGACGGTTCAGACGGCTGCGGGCGGCGTCCACCCGGGGCATCTCCTCAGGGGTGGCCTTTTCGGCGGCCGCGTTGATCCGCCGCTCCGCCTCCTCGCCCTGCCTTCCCAGGTCTTCCACCTCCCGCTTCCTCTCCAGGAGAATGCCGGAAAGCATGGAATGCAGAACCCGTCCGCCCACCAGGCGGTTCAGCTCCTCCTGTTCCATGCGGAGGTTTTCCACGTCCTCCTCCATCTTCTCAATCCTGGCGCGGTTCTCTTCCTCTTCCGTCTCCTGGTTGTTGTCCCGGTGAATCGTCTCCCCCTCAAAGATGCCGCACTGTTCCGTGTCATGCTTCATGAGAGCAAGAAAACCGACGGCGTCCAGATACCTGAGATAATGCAGCCGGGCCTTTTCCCGTGCCTCCGCCACCGAATCGGAAGCCAGGAGAATCATGGGAATTTTCTCCGTCACCCTGTCCAGCCAGGCGGCGTGTCCCTGCATCAGGCGCATCAAGCTCTCCAGCGCTTCATGCTCCTCCCGGCGCCGAAGGGAATCCTTCCGGAGCGCACCGTACAGGACCTGCCAGAGTCCCCCTCTGGCTGCTTCCAGCAGGGAGGAGGAGGCCAGCTGTTCCAGAAGGGTGGGGCCCAGATCCCCCAGCAGGATGCCGGATGAGCGGATCCAGCGTTTTTCCTGTTGCCTCCAGACGTCCGAGAGGTCTCCCATGAGATCATAATCCGGGTTCTTTTCCTCGGCGGCGAAGACAAACCGGCCTTCCCCGCCCAGCAGGAAATGCCCCATGCAGCTGAGAAAAACCAGATCCATCAGGCTTCTGCCGCTGCCCTCCAGACGCAGATCCGCCGGAAGTCCCGTGAGATACAGAGAGGCAAGCGCCTCCGGGAGCCCCTGAAGGCCGCAGTACACTTCTCCTTCCGGATCCTTCCCGAAAACAGGGCCTTCCAGAATGGCGGAAACAGGATGCCTCTGTGCGAGAAAGGGCAGCAGCGCCGCGCATCCCGCAGACGTAAAGGCGTCGCAGAGACTTCCCACGCAGAGCACCTGAACATTCTCTCCGGGAGGGCAGAGGGCCTCAAGCCTGCCTGTATCCCCCGGATCCTTCATCAGGTCCTGCCACGCACACTCGGCGTTCTCCATGAGATTCAAATCCCGCCTCAGTGTCCTCTCCGCGGGAAACAGCGCCCTGAGGAGCATCTGGTCCTTCCCGTCCCTGCAGCGTTCCTGAAGGCTTCTTTCCATTGCCTTCTCCGGCCAGGAGGCAAGCGTGAAATCCCCCCTGAACACGCCGCTTTTCCGGTTCAGACAGCCGCGCACCCGGTCATAGTCGTTAAGGAGAGCCTCCAGTGCCTTTTTCTCCTCCTCCGGCACGCCCACCAGACAGAGAGATCCTGTCAGATAGGGAAACACGCCGATCATGGCCGCCTGAATCAGGTCCTCCGCCATTTCAGCGCCCCGCCGTCCCATGGCCAGCAACCACAGTGTCATGGCCTCTCCGCTCCTTTTTGAAAACAGCGGCGTAGACCGCCGCTGTCTGACAAAAAATCAGTCATCATACCCGTGGGGATTGTTCTTCTGGTAATTCCAGGAATCCCGGCACATATCCTCCAGGTTCTTTTCCACCTTCCATCCCAGCACACGCTCCGCCTTGGAAGGATCCGCATAGATGGCGTCCACATCCCCGGGACGTCTGGGGGCAAAGACATAGGGGACCCGGATGCCGTTCACCTTTTCAAAGGTATGCACCAGATCCAGCACGCTGTATCCCACGCCCGTGCCCAGGTTGATAATGTCGCAGCCCTTTCCGGCTTTTTCGCAGGCCAGCACATGACCCCGGGCCAGGTCCACCACATGGATGTAGTCCCGCACACCGGTGCCGTCATGGGTCTGATAGTCGTTCCCGAATATGCTCAGCTTCTCCAGCTGTCCCGCCGCCACTCTGGCCACATAGGGCATGAGGTTGTTGGGAATCCCGCTGGGATTCTCGCCGATTCTTCCGCTCTCGTGGGCCCCGATGGGATTGAAGTAGCGCAGCAGGACCACGCTCCACTCCGGATCCGCCTCGCACACGCCCATGAGGATCTTCTCAATCATGTACTTGGTCCAGCCGTAGGGATTGGTGCAGCCCTTGCAGAACATGTCCTCCCTGAGGGGAACCGTATCCGGGACGCCGTACACCGTGGCGGAGGAGGAAAACACCAGCTTCTTCACATGATGCCGCTCCATGCACTCGCACAGGGTCAGGGTGCTGTCCAGGTTGTTCCGGTAGTACCGCAGGGGCTGGTGCACGCTTTCTCCCACGGCCTTCAGACCCGCAAAATGGATGACCGCGTCAATGGAATGCTCATCAAAGATCCGATCCATGGCCTGAGCGTCCCTCACATCCGCCTCCACCAGGACAGGATGCTTTCCGGTGATCTCCGCGATCCGCTGAAGGACCCTGGGAGAACTGTTGACGAAATTGTCCACGATCACCGCGTCGTATCCCGCCTTCAGGAGTTCCACGCAGGTGTGGCTTCCAATGAAACCGGCTCCGCCGGTAAGCAGTATGGTCATGGTTGCACCTCCATCCGTTTCTCACAGCGTGGGGGGATAAATCCCCGCCTCGTGCAGCTTCTTCAGTTCTCCCCGGACATAGTCCCTGTCTTCCCTGTAGGTCACCCCGAACCAGACGGAGGGAGTGGAAAGCATGCTCACCCGCAGATGCTTCTCCCGCATCCATGTGTCCACAAGGGTCGGCAGCACATATTCACACTTCATGGGATCCTTCCCGGGCGTGAGCAGGAATTCCCTCAGGCTCTCCCGGGCCTCTGCAAAGAACCAGGGGCCGAATCCCCAGAAATTCATGGATACCGGCGCGTCCTCCCTGAGCAGGGTGCCGTCCCCTTCCCCGGCCCTGTCCCTGACCCTGCCGTCCGCGTCCCTGGCGATGGCATAGGTTTCCTTCACGCTCACAAGATGCCCCTGCCCGTCCGACTCACAGATCCCCCGTGTCACCGTTCCGTGGGGGGAAAGGGTATTGCGCAGTTCGTAGGCCACCATGGCGCAGGCTCTCTCTTCCTCCCCGTGGGCAAGAAGATAATCCGCCATGGCCTGGTAGGCTCCGGGGCCGTAGTAGTCATCCGCGTTGATGACCCCGAAGGGTTCATGGATCACACACTCCGCGCACTGAACGGCATGCACCGTTCCATAGGGCTTGGTTCTGTCCCGGGGAGGCACAAAGCCCTCCGGCAGGCTGTCGTATTCCTGAAAGGCGTAATCCACATCCATGAAGCGCTGCACGCGCCTTCCCACTGTCTCGCGGAAGGTCTTTTCCATAGAGCGCCGGATCACGAACACCACCTTGCTGAATCCGGCCTGTTTCGCGTCATGAATGGAATACTCCATCAGGGTCTCCCCGCCCGGTCCGAAGGCATCCGTCTGCTTGTCCCCGCCGTAACGGGAGCCCATGCCCGCGGCCATCACCAGCAGCGTCACCGGTTTCATTCTTCCTTTCCTCCTTTGCGAAGCTCCTCCTCAAATCCCTCCGTGGAATCCTTCCGGAAGAGGACCGTAGGGGTTCTGAGCATCAGACGCAGGTCATTCCACAGGGAAAAATTCTCAATATAGAGAAGGTCAAGCATCAGCTTGTCTTCCGGACTCGTGTTGTACTTGCCCTCAATCTGTGCGTGCCCCGTCAGGCCCGCCTTCACCTTTTCCCGGTAGACAAAGGTGGGCAGATCCGACTTGTAGCGGGCAATATTGTCCAGCATCTCAGGGCGGGGACCCACAAAGGTCATATCCCCCCGGAAGATATTCCACAGCTGGGGCAGCTCATCAATGCGCCATCTGCGCAGGAAACGCCCCACCTTCGTAACCCGGGTGTCCCCCTTCTGCGTCGCCTTCTGGGGACCTTCGGAAAGCGTCTTCCGCATGGTTCTGAATTTCCGGATGGTGAAGCGTCTCCCGCCCACCGTCAGCCGCGTCTGGCTGAAAATGACCGGACCCCCGTCCTCCAGCCGGATGGCCAGGGCCACCACCAGCATGAGGGGAGAAAAGATCAGAAGCATGACGGCGGAAAGGGCGATGTCCACCACACGCTTGACGATGCGCTGGAAAAGGGTCATCTTATGATAATCCATCTCCAGGAACGGCGCGTCCTCCACCACCACCTGCTGGGCGCTGGAGAGCATGATGTCCTGCAGCTGAGCCTTGCAAAGCACGTCCCGGTGGAGATCATAGCACATCTTCAGAAGCTGCATGCTCTCCCCTTCCGGCACGGAGGCGATGAAGACCACCTCCGCCTTCTCGATGCGCCGCCGGATCTGTGGATCATCCCATACCGCGGCGTCCGCCACCTTCCACTGAAGGCGGAAGTGCATGAGCTTGTCCTCAATGGCGGCCCGGTCACCTTCCTCCCCCAGGATCAGCAGACACCTTTTCGGGGGATAGATGGTGAAAAAGCGATGGTTCCCGAAGCGGACGATGAACACCAGAAAGGCCACCTGCAGGAGAAAGGCCAGGCACAGGTACTTGAAGTCGATATTTCCGAAGAAGCGGAAGGAAGCCCGGTTGTTGGCGTTCACATTCATGATCTGGAGCTGGACATAGGTGGCCAGGTCCACAAAAAAGGTGCCCAGCGACATGTTGGTAATGATCGGCTTGCTCTTTTTCCGTCCGATCTCATACCCTCCGTAGATGGCCGTCATGGCCAGGCTGGTCACCGACCAGGTCAGAAGAAATGTCGCCAGGGTACGGCTGATATTTCCCAGAGACCAGTTGTTGATGCGCATGAAAAAATAGAAAATCAGGAACAGACCCAGATACGCACAGCACTTCAGCGTGCCGACAATCAGATCACCACGGTGATGCATGATGCGGCGTGCCATCCTGCGCATCCTACAGGCCTCCCTCCGGCTGTCATGAAATGTTGGAAAATGATAACACTGCCGGCATGGAGTGTCAAGGAAGAATGCACTCCGTTTCCCCTTCGCGTTTCCTTTCCGGCCCTGCAGGAAAATGCCCCTGCGTCTTGAATCTTTCCACTGGAAAACAGATTCATGAAAGGTTGTGGTGATCTTGACACTGAAACAGGCTGAGGAGATCCTCCGCAGCACCGAGGCGGAGTCCTATCCCCTGCGCCACGCCATGACGATCCTTTCCGTGGACGGCATGACCTGGGCACCCCGGCAGTCCTGGATGGGGCGGGCCCGGACCATGGGCTTCCTCAGTTCCCGGCTCTGGAGTCTCTCCGGAAAACCCGAGTACCGGGAAGCCCTGGAGCGCATCCTCGCAGAGGGCGAAAACCAGGAAAACCCCATCCTGTACCGCAGAGCTGAGCTCCTTCACAAGGCCATGGAGGACACGCTCCTTTTCAGCCGGGAGGAGATCGTCCGGCACAGTGAGCTGACCACGGAGGCGGACCGGAAATGGCACGACGCCAAGGCTGCGAGTGATTACAGTCTTTTTGCCCCCTGTCTGGAGAAGCTGATCGCTCATGCCCGCACCCTCGCCCAGCGGAAGGATCCGACCCGCGCCCCCTATGACGTCCTCCTGGACAGGTATGAAAAGGGGCTGAGCATGGCCGTTCTGGACCCCTTCTTCGCCCACCTGCGTGCCAGGCTGACCCCCCTGATCCGGGCGGTGGCGTCGGCGGAAAAACCGCGTTCGGATTTCCTGATCCGGGACTATCCCGTGCACCTTCAGGCGGAGCTTTCCAGGCGGGTCATGGATCTCATGGGGCTTGACCCGGACCGGTGCACGATCGGGGAAACAGAGCATCCCTTCACCACCAGTGCCAACAAGTGGGACGTGCGCATCACCACCTGCTACCGTCAGGATGTCAGCCAGTCCATGTATTCCGTGCTCCACGAGGGCGGCCATGCCCTGTATGAGCTGGGTGTGGATGATGCCTTCCAGTATTCCTGCCTTGCCGGCGGTGCGTGCATGAGCATCCATGAAAGCCAGAGCCGGTTCTATGAAAACCTGATCGGCCGCTCCAGGTCTTTCGCTTCCGTGATCTTCCCCGTTCTCCGGGAAATCTTCCCGCTGCAGCTTCAGGATGTCACCGAGGAGGAATGGCACAGGGCCGTGAACCTTGCCCAGCCTTCCCTCATCCGCACGGAGGCGGACGAGCTGACCTACAGCATGCACGTCATGATCCGCTATGAGATGGAAAAACGCATGATCATGGAGGAAGTACCCGTCCAGGAACTGCCCGGAATGTGGAATGAGATGTATGAGACGTATCTGGGCATCCGCGTGCCGGATGACCGACGGGGCATCCTTCAGGACTGCCACTGGTCCGGAGACATGTTCGGATACTTCCCCAGCTATGCCCTGGGTTCCGCCTACGGTGTCCAGATGCTCAGAGCCATGAGGAAGGACCTGAACACGGATGTCCTGATCGCCTCCGGGGATCTTGCCCCCATGACCGCCTGGCTCCGGGAGCGGGTGCACCGCCACGGCAAGTCCCTGACTCCCTCCCGGATTCTCTCTCAGGCCGGCGTGGATCCCTTTGATCCCGGCGTCTACACGGATTATCTTACGGAAAAATACAGCGAACTCTACCGCCTGTAAGAAAGAGAGGTTCCCATATGTCCCTTCAGCAGTGGGTGGATGAAAGCCGGTCCATCGTCTTTTTCGGCGGCGCCGGGGTATCCACGGAGAGCGGAATCCCCGATTTCCGTTCCCAGGACGGCCTGTATCACATGCAGTACCGGTGGCCACCGGAGGAAATCCTGAGTCATGATTTCTTCATGAAAAATCCGGAGGAATTCTACCGGTTCTACCGGGACAAAATGCTGCCCCTTGAAGCCGCACCCAACGCCGCCCATCTGACCCTGGCTCGGCTGGAGGAAGCGGGGCGCCTTCTGGGCATTGTCACACAGAATATCGACGGACTGCACCAGAAGGCAGGCAGCCGGCATGTGGATGAGCTTCACGGCAGCGTGCACCGGAATTACTGCATGACCTGCCACGCCTTTTACGGTCCCGGGTTCATCCGCGGCAGCAGGGGCGTTCCCCGCTGTTCCTGCGGGGGGATCATCAAGCCGGACGTGGTGCTCTACGGGGAGGGGCTGGACAATGACGTGGTGGACGACGCCGTGTCCATGATCCGAAAGGCGGATCTGATGATCGTGGCAGGCACGAGCCTTACGGTCTACCCTGCCGCGGGGCTTCTGCGCTACTTCCGGGGCAGTCATCTGGTCCTCATCAACCGGGATCCCACCCCCATGGATGATCTGGCGGACCTGTGCCTGCATGAATCCGTCGGAAAGGTGCTGGGGGCACTGAAGATTCCTCCCAGGGAGGAGGAAGAATAATGCTGCCGGAACATCTTCTGACCCTTTCCGAAAAGGAGGCCCTCAGGGACTGCGTCCCTGAGCGTTTCTCCTGCCATGCCTTCCGCCCCGCGCTCACCCCTGCCCTTTACGCCTCCCTCACCTACCTGTGCGGCCGCTTCCGGGGCGACCAGGTGCGTTTTGTTCCCCTCCCGGTTCCCGATGGCTTCTTTTCCACCGGTTTTCTGGGTCTGAACCGGGTTCAGGGATGTCCCGTGGTCATCGCCGCCCTGGTCCGGGATCAGGGCCCCGCCTCTCTTACGGAAGCCGGATTTCTGGGGGAAGCCCTGGTGCTCTCCCTGACCCGGCTTCCCCTGGGAACCTGCTATCTCACCGGCGGATACCGCCGGGAAATTCTGCCCCTGAAGACGAGGGCCGGAGAAACCCTGTCCTTTCTCATCGCCGCAGGCGAAGCCGCGGAATCCCCCGGCCCGCGGAGGAAAAAGAGCATGAGCCGGCTGTGCCGGGGAGATCCCGCCGCCTGGCCGGAGGAGGCGGGGCTCGCGGCAACCCTCGTTCAGTCGGCCCCTTCCTCTCAGAATCAGCAGCCCTGGGAGATTGCCTTCGAGGGCCGGAGCCTGGTCCTGTCCGTCCCCGACTTCCGTCATCTGGAACTGGGGATTGCCATGCTCCATGCAGAGCTGGCCCTCACCGTGCCCCATCACTGGGCCTGCTCCGTGCAGCGGCGGGTCTGTGTCGCCCGGGGCATCCTGGATGATTGAGAAGGGGTACTTTTCCCGGAGACCCCCTGAAGCCATGTCCTTCGGTTCCGTGCCGCCGCCCTCCGGCGGCCTTTTGCCATGCTTTGGGGAAGAAACCGCAAAACCTGAAGCGTTTCTTCCGTCCCCGTCCTCCCTGCTTGCAAAGCCCATGATCCCACCGTATAATGAAAAGGGGTGGCGGGTGCTTCATGCCCGCGCCGGGGAGGATCAGCATGCAGGACGTTCCGGATCTCATCCAGACCCTGAACCGCTCAGGGCGCAGGCTCAGCAAAAGCCATCAGATGATTGCCCGGTTTATTTCACAGCACTATGACCGGGCTGCCGGCATGACCGCCGCCCATCTGAGTGAATGCGTGCATGTCTCTGAATCCACCGTCATCCGTTTCGCCTCCGCTATGGGCTATGACAGCTACACCCAGCTGCAGCAGGCGCTGCTGGAGCTGGCCAGTCACCACCTCACCGGCTATCAGCGCATGGAGCTCAGCCGGGACATGGAGGGAGATCAGGTTCTGGAAACCGTCCTCCGCTCGGACATGAACAACATTCAGGCCACCCTGAACCGGATCGACCGGAATGTATACCAGGATGTGGTCAGCCGGATTCTCCACGCTCACAGCATCTATGTCATGGGGCTCAGGTCCGCGGCTCCCCTGGCGCAGTTCATGGGATTTTACCTGAACTACATCTTTGACCGGGTGCATCTGGTATCCTCCCTTTCCGCGGATGTCTATGAGGAGATCGCCAAGCTTCGGTCGGAGGACGTACTCATCGGCATTTCCTTCCCCCGCTACTCAAACCGCACCATGGATGCCATGGTCTTTGCCAAGCGCTGCGGTGCCCAGGTGATCGCCATCACCGACGGTCCCCTGTCCCCCCTGTGCACGGTGGCGGATGCCACCCTCACGGCCCGCACGGACATGGCTTCCTTTGTGGATTCTCTTGCGGCCCCCCTGTCACTGATCAACGCGCTTCTGGTGTCCCTTGGCCTTGAGCGGAAAGAAGCCGTCAGCGCCCATCTCAGGCAGCTTGAATCCGTGTGGGACACGTACCATGTCTATGTGGGAGATGAACACCATGGATGATCTGCTTGTGGTGGGAGGCGGCGCTTCCGGTATGATGGCCGCTCTGAGGGCCGCCGAGTGCGGTGCCCGGGTCCGTCTCCTGGAGCGCAATGAGAAACTGGGCAAAAAAATCTATATCACCGGCAAAGGCCGGTGCAACATGACCAATGACTGCACTCTGGAGGAATTTCTCCGGGAGGTGCCCCGCAACCCGAGGTTTCTGTACTCCGCCCTGGCGGAGCTTTCCCCGCAGGCCCTCATGGAACGCATGGAGGCGATGGGCTGCCCCGTTCAGGTCCAGAGGGGCCGGAGAGTTTTTCCCGCCAGTGAAAAGGCCTCCGATGTGACCCTGGCCCTCAGCCGGCGCCTCAGAGCACTGCATGTCGGGATTGAACTGAATACCCGGGTTTCCGGTATTCTGACGGAAAAGGACCGGGTCTGCGGATGTACCACGGAGGACGGAAGGACCTTTTCCTGCCGTGCCCTGATCCTTGCCACCGGCGGACTCTCCGCCCCCCTGACGGGGTCCACGGGAGACGGGTACCGTCTGGCCCGGGAAACAGGTCATGAGGTGACACCCCTCCGGCCCTCCCTGACAGGCATCTGCACGGTGGAAACCTGGCCTTCCATGGCCCAGGGACTCTCCCTGAAGAATGTCCGTCTCAGCGCCCCGGGCGGGAAGAAATTCCTGTTTGACCAGAGGGGCGAAATGCTTCTGACGCATTACGGCATCTCCGGCCCTCTGGTCCTGGAGCTGACCAGCCATCTGCCCGACAGCGGAGAGATGCCGGAAATTCATCTGTGCCTGAAGCCCGCCGTGGAGGAAGCGGAACTGGACGCGCGGATGGTAAAGGACCTGTCCGCCTCCCCCGGCCGGTCCGTCCAGCGGATTCTGGAGGGCTATATGCCCCATTCCCTGGCCCGGATTTTCCCGGAAATCTGCGGTGTCAGACCGGAGGATACCGGGGCGCAGATCAATCGGGAAAGCCGGAAGAAACTGGTCCGGGGGCTGAAGGACCTGACACTCCATATCCGTTCCCTCAGACCCATGGACGAGGCCGTCATCACCCGGGGCGGCGTCGTGGTCCGGCAGGTGGATCCCGGGACCATGGAATCCCGCCTCCTGCCCGGTCTGTTCTTTGCCGGGGAACTTCTGGACGTGGACGCCCACACCGGCGGCTACAATCTGCAGATCGCTTTTGCCACAGGCGCTCTGGCCGGACGGCGCGCCGCTGAATACTGCCTGAGAGAGGAAACTGTCTGACATGCACTACGTTGTCCTGGACCTGGAATGGAATCAGCCTCTGAATTACCAGTCCCGGTCCTACCGTCTCTTCGGTGACCGCCTGATTTTTGAAGTCATCCAGTTCGGTGCGGTCCGGCTGGATGAGGATCTGAATATTTCGGACCGCCTGAATATCCTGGTCCATCCCGTATGCTATCCCAAGCTGCATCCCCGGATTCAGTCCATGACCGGCATCACCCAGGATCTCCTGGAGGATTCCCCGTTCTTCGGTGAAGCCCTGGAAACCTTTCTGGACTGGTGCGGCGAGGACGCCCTGATTCTCACCTGGGGCTGCGATGACATCTCGGTTCTCAGGCAGAATATGGATTTCTTCGGATGCACCCGGGACATGCCCGCCATGTATGATCTGCAGCTCCTGTTCCAGAAGGAGCATGAGCTGGACAACCGGATGAACCTGCGCAGCGCCATGGAACTCACGGGACTGGAAGCCGAAGCGGAAAAGAATTTCCATGACGCGGGAAACGACGCCTACTACACGGCCCGGATCCTTCAGCATATGAAGAATCCGCAGCAGATCCTTGATTTCCCGGAAACTGCCCGGCCTCTGGTGCACCCTCAGCCCCACGCCACCAAGGGGGATCTGTTTGAGTCCATCGCCCAGGCTCTGGAGAGCGAGCAGGCACTCCAGCCGAGATGTCCCGTCTGCGCCCGGCCCTGTACGCTGGAAGGCAGCTATGTGATTCAGACCGGGGACCGGTATGTCTCCCTCTCCCGCTGCCGCAGGCACGGACAAATGATGGTGACGCTGCAGTTCCGCATGCGCAGCGGCATGCGGGCCATGACCGTCCGTTCCCAGAAGGCCAGCCGGGCCAATATCGCCTATGTGCATACCAAGCGTCTGCAGATGGAACACCGGGCCGAGGAGGGCCGGATGCCGGATCCCGAGCTGCTCCTGCAGCATCTCCCTGCCGGGGTCTCCACCCAGTCCATCGTATAACCGATCTCACTTCTGCGTCTGCCGCCGAGGGCAGGCATCCATTCCGTATCCATGCCGACAGAGAGGAGGCGGCGGGGAAAGGCGCATCCATTCCCCGCAGAAAACCATGGAGCTGACTTATCAGGACCGTTCTGTGACCATTCCCGACGGCACCCCGGCCTCCGAGTGTCTGGAGGCTCTGGATCTTCAGCCCAGAAAGGCCCTGGCTGTCATCCACAGCCAGCGGCTGTATGAACTCAATGACGCCCTTTTCGGGGACGGAGACATACGTCCCCTTACCCTTCAGGACGCGGAAGGCCGCCGGATTTATGAGCGTTCCGCCCGCTTCATTCTCCTGATGGCTGTGGATGCGCTCTATCCGGGCATGCGCCTGCGCTTTGAATTCTCCGTCAGCAGCGGCGTGTTTGTCCGCGCGGTGGATCGTCCCCTGACCAGCCGGGATATCCGCTGCATTGAACGCAAAATGCGGGAAATCGTGGAGCAGGATCTGCCCCTGGAATCCCAGCTGTGGAAAACCGGCGACGCCATTGCCTATTTTCAGCAGCGGGGCTGGGAGGACAAGATCCAGCTGCTCCGTTACCGTACCTTTCCCATGATCCGCATGTACGGCTGCGGCAATCTCTGGGAATACTTCTACGGCGCCATGGTGCCTTCCACAGGCTACATCGGCTGCTTTGACCTGCTTCTCCATGACCGGTCCATGATTCTCCAGCTGCCCAACGCCAAGAGTCCGGACCAGCCGGCTCCCTATATTGAGCGGCCCCGTCTCATGGAGACCTTCGCCCAGTCCGCCCGGTGGTGTTCCGTGCTGGGCGTCAACAACGTATCCGATCTGTCGGACCTGATGGAAAAGCGCCAGCTCCGGCACTTCATCCGTCTGAATGAGGCCCTTCATGATCAGGCACTGGTGAACTGCGCCCAGCGGATCGTGCAGAATCACCGCCGCATCGTCCTGGTCTCCGGCCCTTCCTCCTCCGGGAAGACCACCTTTGCCGCCCGCCTGGCCATTCAGCTGCAGGTGCTGGGGGCAAAGGCGTACCGGGTCTCCCTGGACAACTACTATCTGGACCGGGATGCGATTCCCAGGGAAGAGGACGGGAGTCAGGACCTTGAGCATATCCGCACCCTGGACCTTCCCCTGCTCCAGGACCAGGTCCGCCATCTCCTGAAGGGGGAAGAAGTCTCCATTCCCGAATTCTCCTTCCTCACCGGGAAACGGGAAAAAGACGGTACGCCTCTGTGTCTGGGGGATAATGACATTGTCATTCTGGAGGGCATTCATGCCCTGAACCCCCTTCTGTCCAGCGGTATTCCCCCTCAGGCCATTTACCGCGTCTTTGTGTCCGATCTGACATGCCTGAACCTGGACGATCACAACCGGATCCGCACCACGGACATGCGGCTCCTCCGGCGCATTGTCCGGGATCATCTCTTCCGGAACACCTCCCCCAGAGACACACTGGCCATGTGGCCCAGTGTCCGCAGGGGCGAGGAAACCTGGGTTTTCCCCTATCAGGAACAGGCGGATACCTTCTTCAACACCACCCTGCACTACGAACTGCCGGTTCTGCGGCATTACGCCTACGAGCTTCTGCGGGAACCGGATCCCTCCTGGGAAGGGTATCTCCTGGCCCTCCGGCTCCGCAAGACACTGAATTACATTCCCGACATCGATGAGGATCTCCTGAACGAAATTCCGCCCCTGTCCCTTCTTCGGGAGTTCATCGGGGGCGGTACCATCGAGCTTCGCTGAGATTCACGCATCCGCAAAGCTCATCGTCACGCCTTGTTGCGATTCACGGGTTCTGATCAGGAAAGAGTACACAGCACAGGAAATCTCACGGTTGCCTCACTCCTTCACGGGAGTGAGGTTTTTTCGTACCGTGGCAGTCATTTTTACGATATAACAACGTTTACGTGTAAACACAGACGTTGTTTTGTTGTGGAATTCCAGCGTCTCCCAAACCTGACGCAGGCAGTTATGTCCGTGCAGTCTTACAGGAATTCCAGGACGGGAAGGGCCTGCGCCCATGAGTCAATCGCACAACAGGACCCGGAAAAAGGGTATTCAGTCCCGATTCGAAAAGATCCGGGGCGTGTGGATCCGGTGACAAACCAGATCATTCCGTCCACGGGTAAACCCGGCCGTCCGGTAAAACCAAAGCCTGAGAACCAGGAAGACCAGTCCGAACCCGAACTGCGCGTCGGGAAACCGGAAGAGAAACTTCACACTGCGGAGCAGACAATCGTGAACCTTGGAAAAGAAGCCGGGAGAGAAAAAGACCGGATCATCAATGCGCTGAAACGGATTCAGTGGGAGATCGATGAACTGATCCGGCAGACCCGGGAAATTCTGCATCTGCTGAATGAAGATGAAAACCGGACTCTGATGAAGTGCGTCAGAGTCCGGGCATGGGATACCGGACCGTGGACGGCCGGAACACAGTGAGAGGAGGCGGAGGATCGTGACTGGCTGTATGTTCTGTCATGACCATCATCATTACGGTATCAGGGCTGTTGCAAAGTCTTGAAAGGCCAGAAAAAGACGTTTCCATCAAATTTCAGATTGCAAAATCAGCATTCAAATGTCAAGAACCCCCAGAGCAG
>CACYGY010000012.1 GCA_902774025.1 uncultured Eubacteriales bacterium | reverse complement strand
GCATCATTACGTCGAATCGCGGCACCGTCGGTGGCGGTACATACCGTTGTTTGTTGACGAACTGCACGATATCCTGCAATGTGGCATGGACGAACATCAAGGTTACTGTCCAGTCTGGCGACCCTGCCGCTTGTTTCCATACATGATCTTATCCGCTCTGCGCACCGTGTCGATCACGGAATGGTCCGTCTGAGGATTGAACACGGCGACTCCGATAGCCACACTCACCTGCTCCCATCCGTTCTCCTTCGTGGCGTTGAGTTCCTCCGAGGCCTTTTCAAAGGTTTCCACCAGCACTTCCCGATTCTGCAGATCATCGTCCTGCAGCACCACGGCGAACTCATCCCCGCCGATGCGGAACACAGGGCTGTGCTGAAAAACCTTGCAAATGAGACGGGCTGCCGTCTGCAGGTAGATATCCCCCTTGTCATGCCCGAATTTGTCATTGATGAATTTCAGATTGTCACAGTCAAAAACTCCGATTCCGAAGGAAGTGCTTCCCGGCGCTTCCTCTTTCAGTTTCTCCTCCATTGCCTCGATGTGGGATGCAAAGGCTCCCTTGTTTCTCACAGACGTAAGGGCATCCACATAAACGCGCTTGTTCAGATCACTGATATGCACCCTCAGATGGTCCGCCATCCGACTGAAGCTTTTTGTCAGCATGCCAAGCTCATCATCCCTGTGGTATGACAGGTTGAAATCATAATCGTCCTCATTCGCCCTCCTGGCGGCCTCCGTCAGCAGTAACAGGGGCCTGGTAATCCTCAGGGCAAAGAACCGTGCCAGTAAAACGGCCAGCACCAGCACAGCGCCGCTCACGATGAGCACATTCCGGACCAGGGCCGCCCAGTCGCCTTCCGTTTCCTTTTCCGGCACAGACACATACAGCCGCATGCCGT
Organism: uncultured Eubacteriales bacterium; assembly: GCA_902774025.1. Lineage (GTDB taxonomy): Bacteria > Bacillota > Clostridia > Christensenellales > Aristaeellaceae > UBA2943. The sequence goes on along the minus strand of CACYGY010000012.1, from coordinate 46,980 downwards.
TGGTGATGCGCAGCCACACGGCTTCCTTTTCCACGCCCTCAAAGCTGTAGCGGGAAAATGTGCTCTCACTGAAAAGGCCCTCGGGTTTTTCGGGTATTTCCTCCGCAGGCAGTTCCGCCAGATCAATCCGGGGATGATAAATCAGGTTTCCGTCCCTGTCAGTGAGAAACGCGTAGCCGTTATTGTACAGCCGGATACTCTCCACCTGCTCCGCCATCGTGGTGTAATCCAGTTCAATGCCGATCACACCCACAAACCGGCCTCTCCAGAAAATCGGCATATTGTAGGAGATCACCCGCACGTCCAGATTGTCGGTGATATACGGCGGCAGCCAGATGGCCTTCCCCGTGTTTTTGGGCACCGTGAACCAGACCAGCTGAGTGGTGTCCGCCGTATCATACAGGGTGATATCCGTCACTTCATGTTCCGTAAATTCCTTTCCGTCCAGGTTTGTGTACCAGAATCCCCTGACCGTGTCGGAAACAGTAGGATCAATCCGGTAATAGAATGTCAGTACCCCGTTGGTTCTGTTGGCAATGACCTCAAAAAAGTCCCTGACCCTCTCGGTATGCCTTTCCAGCTGATCCGCCTCCAGACCATCCACGTCCTTTTCCGCAAAGGTTGCGACTTTCTGGACGGACTTTTCAACGCTGTTGAAATAGTAGTCCAGATTGCGCTCCCCCGTTTCGCACAGGAGAAGGAGCAGCTGGTCTGATTTTCGTCTCTCAGCGTTTCTGATAAACATGACACTCAGCAGGGTAACCGCTGCCACGGCAAATACCACGATCCACACGGTCAGCATCGTGATTTTTGTTTTCAGTGAATGCATGAGTTCCTCATCCTTCCTTCACCGGCAAAACTCCCCTGTCGCCCTGCATCTTCCGAATGATTCTTTCCTCAAATTCTGACACCGGAAGCGGACGGGAAAAATAGAATCCCTGGACCATCTGACATCCCAGTTCCCGCAGAAGTCTCAGCTGTTCCTCCGTCTCAACGCCTTCCGCAACCACCGGAATCTTCATGCTCCTGGCAATTTCCAGAATCAGAGCCACCAGGTGTGTATCCTTTTCGCTCTCTCCGATCCTCTTGATGAACGCCCGGTCCATCTTCAGCACGTCCACCGGCATGGCGCTGAGCATGTTCAGAGATGAATACCCGGAACCGAAGTCGTCCATTTCCACCACATAGCCCTTCCGGCGCAGTCCTTCCACCACCCGGATCACCTGGCCCGCGTTTCCGGTATAGGCGGATTCGGTGACCTCCAGCTTCAGCGCACCCTGAGTCAGGCCGTTGTAGGCCAGAAGATTATCCAGTACAGTCTCCAGCGTGGGATCGAACACTTCCACCCGGGACAGATTGACAGACACGGGAATGGTCACACCGTAGATATCCCGCCACCGGACGATCTGCCTGGCAGCCTCAGCCCACACATACTGGTCCACTTCTCCGATCTTTCCGTGCCGCTCAAACAGAGGCACAAAATTGTCCGGCGGAATCATCCCCAGCTCATGATGGTTCCAGCGCACCAGTGCCTCGGCACTCACTATTCTGGGCGGATCACTCTGAATGTCAAACTGAGGCTGGTAGTATACCTCAAACTCATAGGCATTCAGGGCATGATGCATGTCATTCAGCAATCGCTGTTCGTAGTTCTCCCGCTCCTGCATCTGATCATCAAAGACGATGAGGTGTTCCTCAAAATTATCCCTGGCCATGGAACAGGCCGTGCGGGCACGGTCAAACATCTGCACCGCTTCCATCCCGGGCTTCCAGGGCATCACGCCCATACGCAGCCGGATGCCGGCCACAGGCGACAGCTCGTCCAGTCTGCCCTGCAGCCGGTCATAGATTTCCTGGTAATCCTCCGTGTGCAGACAGAAAATGTCGAACCGGTCCGCCTCAAATCGGCCCGCGATTCCTGCCTTCTCATCCGCCACCTTTCGGACTTCATTTCCAAGGATCCGAAGCACCCGGTCTCCGAATCCCCTGCCATTCATGGCGTTTACAGCATGGAAACGGTCGATGTTCAGCACCACCGCATCCCTGGGCGTGTCCGGATGTTCCCTGCGGAGCCGTCCCGCGTACTGCAGGAAGTAATCCCGGTTATACAGCCCGGTGAGCTGGTCCGTTTCCGTCGCCAGAATAAGCTTTTCAGCCTTTCTCCCGGCTCTTATGCTCCGGATCATGAAGAACAGAAAAACCAGCAGGATCCCCACAACCACCGCCAGCACCGGCCAGGGGTGCTCTATGATAAAGTCCCACACACCGACACGGGCATCCTCGGTGATATAGAAGCTCAGGGCGGTATTGACGGAGAATTCCGGCACCAGATTGGCCACCTTGGCCAGGATGGAGTACACCTCCGTGTTCCCCGTGGAAACCGCGAAGCAGTAGTCCAGACCGACCCCCGTGGCCACGGTGATCAGATTCAGTCTTTCGCAATGCCGGGCAATATTGTTGTATCGGTAGCTGCTGATGAGGACACAGTCCGCCACGCCCATGGCCACAGCCTTCAGGCAATCGTATGTGGTGGGATAGTACACCATCCTCCAGGTGGGAAAATGGTCCTTCAGACAGCTTTCGTAGTTGGGGTTCCCTTCGTTCACGGCCACCACCACGTATTCCCTGCCTGTAACACTCCGCAGGTTCGACTGACGGACCACCGCGAACAGATCCGAACGCATCAGAGAGGGCGTCATGAATACGCCCATTTCCTCGCCGTCAAAACTGCTGAGATTGGCCGGGAACACACAGTCCACCTCTCCCTGCTTCAGCGCCTGAAGAGCGGCTGCCGCAGTGGGATAGGCCTTTTCCTCAAAGTCAATCCGGGCGTTTGTGATACAGTCGGCTGCGCTTTCCAGGTAATCCTTCAGAGCACCTGTGAGCTCCCCTGTCTCCGGATCCGATGCACAGAAAGCCAGGTAGTTGTCCTGATACCCCACCCGGATTTTCCCTCTCTCCTGAAGCCATGCTTTTTCCTCAGCGGTCAGGAAGGCATTGGCGCTGGCGGTGACCAGATACTTTTCAAACACTTCATGGTTGTAGTGCCTGTTCTCTTCCTGGATCCGGGCCATGCCCTTCTCCAGATCCGTCAGAAGATCCGGGCGGGACCTGCTCACCGCGAAAAAGAAATCGGAAGAGCCGATCATGGCCACCGGAACCGGCTGTCTTGAATTCCTGTAGTATTCCATGGAAAAGGAATCCACGGTGACATAGGCATCCATGGTCCCCTTTTCCAGCATCTTCAGGGATTCATCCTCCGAACAGCTGACTTCCACCACCTCGCATGTCACACCGTGGTGTGCCGCCCATTCCCGGAAAAGACCCACCTGAATACTGTCCCGGTTGATGCCCACTTTCTTGCCGTTCAGAGTGGAAAGGTCTGACGGGGAGATTTCATGGTTCTTCTGGGAGACGAACAGATAGTAGTCTTCTGTGCCCATAGGCTGGGAGGGGAAGAGCATCTGCTCCGTTCGCTCACGGGTATGGGATACGTCGCTCATCAGGTCTATCTCGCCGCGGATCAGCATCTGCAGGAGGTCGGACCAGCTGCCTTCCACGTATTCATATTTCCAGCCTGTGTAGGCGGACAGCTTGATCTGATACTCATAGGCATACCCGGAGCGCCGGCCCAGATCATCCATTCTGTTAAAGGAAGATTCATACCAGCCAACGCGCACAATCTTTTCCTCATGGTCCGCTTCTGCCCCGGCCCCCGGGATGTACGGGCCCATAAGGGTCACGCACAGAAACAGAACCACGAATCCGGCGATACGTGTGCGCAGGAATCCTGTGATGTTTTCGGGGCAGTTCTTCATCTTCAGACGCTCCTTGGGGAAATATGTACGTTCCTGAATCGACACTGACCATTTTATCACTTCTCCCGTTATTCTGAAAGAGGGCATTCCATTCCTGCCCGGATACGGTCTCCCGGCGCCTTCCTTTCTCGCCTTTTCCGGCATGTGCAGTCCGGCCCGGTTGACTTGCTCCGGAGGCGGAGAGTACAATGGCCTCATCCTTTCCGGAGCCTTGTCTTCAGCGTCCGTGAAACCGGGAAGAGGAAGATCCCCCGTGAACGGAAAACGCGGCTCTTCCCTTTCCCGGAAAAAACCGATCCCTTGACCATTCTGGACAGGTGGCTGAATCTGTAAAATGAAGAGATATTCAATCAAGATCTGGATTACACGCTGCTTTCTGCTCATTCTGGTGCTTTCCGCCCTTCTGTCCGCCGGAGCCAACCTGTATGAAGCCTATTCCAGTAACGTCCGGCAGCGGGAGTCGACCCTGAAGAGCTGTGCGCGGAATGTTGCGAATCTTCTGAATCATCATTGGAAACTGGACAGCCTGATTGCCCCTCCGGACAGTGAAGTGCGTCTGGAGGCTCAGACCCTTCTCCGACAGCTCTGCATTTCCTACAATCTGGATTATCTCTATGTCTATACCGTCAACCCTTCCGTGCCCTCCCGCTACTACTACCTTGTGGTGTCCCCGGATTCCGACATGGAAGAGACGGTTCAGGATAATCTGGTCATGAAGGAAATCCCTGCCGAAAGCCTTCTGCCGGAGGAAGAAGCTCTGCTGGAGGGCTTCGGGGATCTGCAGAGAATCATTCTTGACAATCGGTACGGAACCTCCATGACCTGGCTTGCGCCTTATCTGGATTCCGACGGGAACATCTGCGCCTTCATCGGCATGGATTACGGCATGTCCCGGATCGTGGGCAGAATTCTGGGAGATTTTCTGACGGATATGATTCCTTTCTTCCTGTCTCTGCTGGCGGGGTTTCTTTTCCTCCTTTTCCTGGTCCAGAAGCGAATTGTCACCCCCATCGGACGTCTCTCTGCCAGTATGAAGCGCTTTGCTCTGGACTCAGCCGGAAAACCAGAACCTCTCCATATCGCACCATATGGTGAGATCGGGGAAATGGCCATGTCCTTTGAGAAGATGACGGAGGATATTCAGGCATACATCCGGAATATCGAGGCTCTGACCCGGGACCAGCTGGAGATCAATGTCCAGCTGGATGTTGCCCGGCGTATCCAGAACGGTCTGGTGCCGGAAAAGGAGAAACTGAAAGGAAACGGTTTCTCCATCAGCGCCATAACCCATCCCGCCAAAGCCGTGGGAGGCGATTTCTACGACTGTTTCCTGCTGGGGGACGGCCGGGTCAGCGCCATCATGGGGGATGTATCCGGAAAGGGGATTTCCGCCGCCATCTGCATGTCCATGATGAAAACCATCATCCGGGAAAAGCTGCTGGCCGGACTCACACCCGCAGATACCCTGAACGCCGCCAATGACGAATTATGCCATCGGAATCCGGAGGGGCTTTTCGTCACGGTTTTTGCCTCTGTCCTGAATCCCGAAACCGGAGAGCTCCTCTACGCCAATGCGGGGCACACCTACCCTGTTCTGCTGAAGGAAAAGCCTTCCCTGCTCATCCCGGACAGCGGGATTGCCCTGGGCATGTTTGAAAACGCCGGTCTTCAGAATCACATCCTGCATATTCCCGCCGGTAAAGGCATCCTGCTCTATACCGATGGTGTCACCGAGGCGGTCAGCCCCCGGAAAACCTTCTTCGGCACCGACAGGCTCCTGGAAGCGCTGGGAAACGTTCTTTATGAAGCGGACGCCGCGGAGGAGGCCGTCCTTAAGGTTCGCCGCAGCGTCAATGCCTTCTGCGACGGAAGCGAACCCTTTGACGACATGGCGGTTCTGGCTCTGATGGTCACCCGGCCCGCGGAGCAGAGCATCCCCGTCACACTGGACGCCTTCTCCGAGGTGAAGAAAACCGTTTTCAGCCTTGCCGGGGACACTCCTCAGACCCGCCGTGCCCTGCTGGCCTGTGATGAGGCTCTGGCGAACATCGTCCATTATTCCGGCGCCGCCGCTCTTTCCTTTGCCTGTCAGATGGAGGATGATGTCCTGGAGATTACCTTCGCGGATGACGGAATCCCCTTTGATCCCACCGCCGTCTCCCGGTCGGACAGGGAATTTGAAACCCTGGACAGCGGCGGCATGGGCCTGAACCTGATCCGTCAAAGCGTCCTGTCCATGGCCTACATCCGGAAGAATGGCCGGAATGTGTTCACCCTGCGCTTCTCCCTGCTGCCTTCCGCCTGATTCTGCCCACGGCAGCCCCGCATCTGCCCTTCACACGCGAAAACAGCAGGCCATTACCTGCTGTTTTCCGGTTTCTCCGTTTTTACCGGTTTCCCCTGAGAACGGAAGCGTATTTTTCTGCCGCGTCCCGGAAAGGCGGCATTGCCTTTTCCAGCTCCCGCCGAATCCGTGACAGATCCAGCTCTGTGAGGCGGCCGTCACGGACACGGACTTTTCCCCCGGTCATGACCAGTCGGACGTCCGCCGCACAGGCGCCGTAAACCAGGGTGGAGTACGCGTCATACACCGGGAACAGAGAAGGCCGTTCCACCCCCACCAGAGTCATATCCGCCCTGAAACCCGGCCGGAGCATGCCGCTGTTCCTCATGCCCAGAGCCTCCGCTCCGCCCCGGGTTGCGGCGCGGACCACCTCACGGGCCGGGAAAAGGCTTCTGTCATGATATTTCGTTTTCTGGCACAGGGGAAACAGCCGCATCTGATCCAGAAGACTCAGGGTGTTGCCGCTGGAGGCGCCGTCTGTCCCGAATCCGAAGGGAATGCCCGCCCCGGCCACATCCCGCATGGGCGCAATGCCTTTCCCCGCCTTGGTGTTGCTGCCGGGACAGTGAGCAATCCGGGCGCCTTTCCGGGCCATCAGGGCAATATCCTCATCCGTTATGTGGATGCAGTGCACCGCCAGCAGATGCGGTCCCACAAGGCCCAGGCTGTCCAGATAGGAAACGGGCGTCATCCCCTTCTCTGCGAAATAGCGCATCTCCTCATCCATTTCACACGCGTGCACAGTCAGAAGCGTATCATACTTTTCCGCAAGATCCCGGCATGACTCCAGGATCTCAGCACTTACGGTCGTGGTGCCGTGAGGCGCCAGAATCGGCCGGATCCATTCACTGTCCCTGTACTTTTCCAGCAGTTCACCGGAAAGGGCCAGCGCATTTTCCGGACCCTCACTGCCGGGAGCCCGCTGACAGATCACCGTCTCCCCCAGATACCCCCGCATTCCCGTCTCCATGCAGGCCCGGGCCACTTCCTCCTCATAGTAGTACATGTCCACCACGGTGGTGATGCCGGAAAGCAGCATTTCCGCCATGGCAAAGCGCGCTCCCAGGTAGGTCAGTTCCCTGCTCCAGGCTTCCTGCTCAAGGGGAAAAAGGAATCTTCTGAGACGGTCCGGACAGTCATCCCCCATGGTGCGGAAGGGAATCATGCTGGCGTGGCAGTGCAGATTCACAAAACCGGGAAGCAGAATACCCTCCCCGCAGTCAATCACCTCATCGGCGCCTTCCGGCGTCTCCCCTTCCCCCAGGGACAGGATCCGGCCGTCCTCTGCAAGGACCCACCCTGAGTCATACTCCCGGTATGCATCGTCCATGGTGAGTACATGGGCGTTCTTCAGCAGGATTTTCACGCTTTTCTCTCCTTCATCAGTTCCAGGACCGCCGCGCAGAAGACCCTGACACTCCTGGCGAGCACCTTTTCGTCCATATCGAAGGAAACGGTATGCTGGGCATCCGCCATGGAGGTCATCACCCGCATGTAGGTCGCCAGTCCGCCATGGGACTGCACCCGGTTCATCATGACGGATATATCCTCGCTGCCCCAGTTTCTGGCATTCTGCCGGGAGGACAGGGTAAGCTCAGGCAGATCCCGGGCCACGGTATCCGCAATGCTCCGGATCAGTTCCGGATCACTGTGCTGCCCTTCCGCAGCTCCTGCAAGAGTGATTTCACAGGTACAGCCCTGCATCATCGCCGCGCCTTCACAGATCCTTCTGGCCTGCTGTTCCATAAAGGCGTTGATTTCCGTGGTCTCTCCCCGCACCTCCACCATCATCATGGCACGGTCAGGCACCACGTTCCGCCCTGTTCCCGCCTGGAGAACGCCCACATTCACCCGGCTCTGACCTCCGGAATGCCGGGGAATGGCATGAAGGGACAGGGCCGCTGAGGCCGCTGCCAGCAGTGCATTCCTGCCCTTTTCCGGGTAGCCCCCCGCGTGAGCCGCAAGGCCCCTGAAGGACACATCCAGCTTGGAGGTGGCCAGGGAACCCCAGGTGCCCGCCGTGACGTCGCCGTCATCCAGTTCGCCCGTGGGCGCCACATGCGAGCCGATGAACACGTCCACGTCCTCCAGATGTCCTGCCTCCGTGATCGCCCTGGCGCCTCTTGCGCCTTCCTCCGCGGGCTGGAAAATCAGCTTCAGCGTCCCGTGAATTTCATTCCTGAGCGCCATGAGCACCCGGGCAACCCCCAGACCAATGGCGGCGTGGGCGTCATGGCCGCAGGCATGCATCATGCCGGGATTCCGGCTGGAAAACCCTTCCCGCGCAGGACGGTGTCCCTCATCCTGTCTTTCCACCATGGGCAGGGCATCCACATCAAAGCGAAGCGCCACCACAGGACCCGGTCCGGCCTCAAGGATGCCCACGACCCCTGTCAGCCCCTTCTTCATTTCTTCCGTCAGAAAGGCCAGGGGCGTGCCCGGCTGGGATTCCACCTCCCGGGCATGCCTTTCCAGGGTTTCCGCATCCGGAACCCCCATGCGGGCGCCGGGAAGCACCGCTCCGCTGCCTGTGAGCACGGTATAGCCGAGACCTGCGAGCGTCTCATGGATGATGGCACTGGTGCGCATCTCCAGCCATCCGGTCTCAGGATAGCTGTGGAAATCCCTGCGGAGCCGGATGAGAGAAGGTTCCATTTCCTCCGTCATCCGCTTCATGTTTCTGACCGCGTCCCGCATTCCCTGTCCTCCTTTCGATGAAAGAAACAATTGACTCCCGCCATGGGGCATGATACATTTCCGCATACTGATTCTGAAAAGAAGGGGTACGTCATGGGCAAAAGCGTTCTGGTTATCGGCTCAACCTGTGTGGATGTCATTATCCGGGTGGATCATCTCCCCCGCACGGAGGAAAACCTTCATCCCCGCAGCCAGCAGTTCAGCATCGGGGGCTGCGCCTACAATGCAGCCAACATCCTGGGCAGAGGCGGCGCCGACACGGTCTTCGTCACGCCCGTGGGCATGCGGGGCGTTTTCGGGCCCTATCTGCTTCCCACCCTGCGGAAACAGCCCTGGAGTCATCCCGTCGTGATCAGGGAGGCAGAGAACGGCTGCTGCTACTGCCTGGTGGAAACGGGAGGCGAGCGGACCTTCATGTCCATTCATGGTGTGGAATACAGCTTTTCCCCCGACTGGATGGTCTCCTTCCGGGAGCGGGATTTTGCCTATACGTATGTCTGCGGCCTGGAAGTGGAGGAGGAAAGCGGCGAATCCCTCACTGCCTGGCTGGAACAGGACGGGAGGGGAACCCTTCTGTATGCCCCCGGTCCCAGGGGCATGCGCGTTCCCGGAGAGAGAACACAGAGAATTCTGCGCCTGCGTCCCATCCTGCATCTGAACCGCACCGAGGCGCTGCAGATGAGCGGGCAGGAGGACCTCCTCCGGGCAATGCACAGTCTTTACGAAAAGACGGAGAATCTCCTCATTGTCACCCTGGGCGGGGACGGAGCCATGGTCATGGACGGACCTGGCAGTCCTCTGCATGTGCCCGGTGTGCCCGTCCAACGGGTGGAGGACACCATCGGCGCGGGCGATGCCCACGCAGGCTCCGTGCTGCTGGGCCTTTCCCGGGGCATGCCGCCGCTGGAGGCGGTGGAGTTTGCCAACCGGGTAGCCGCCAGTGTGGTCACTCAAAGGGGCGCCACACTGCAGGACGACCGTATCCTGAAGACCTGAGACCGTGAAAAAAGCCTTTGACCAGTGCAAAGGCAGAAACAGGGATTTATACGACGGTCTGCAGACCCAGTGTTTTTTCAATCAGCAGCATCACGCCCAGGGTCACCAGCATCATGACCGTCGCAAGGGCGGCAATGGTGGGATCAAAGTGGTACTCCACATAGCCCATGATTTCGATGGGCAGCATGTTGACCCCCGGGGCGGTCAGGAAGGTGGACAGGGATACGTTGTTGAAGGAATTGATCACCGCCATCACGCAGGCTGAGGCGATGCCGCTTTTGATGTTCGGCAGCACGATGTGGAAAAAGGCGTAGCCTCTGGGCGCACCGAGGCTTCCCGCCGCTTCCTCCATGGCGAAGTCGAAATTGGCCAGGGATGAAGTGATCACCCGCATGACATAGGGCACGGACAGCAGTGTGTGGCCGATGAGCAGACTGGGAATGACGGACAGGTTCCACTGGTTCACCACATAGCGCAGCATGATGAAACCAAGGACAATGCAGGGAATCAGCACCGGAGACAGAAAGATCGTTTTCACCGTGTTCTTTCCGGGAAACCGGTAGCGGTTCAGGGCATAGGCTGCCGGCACGCCCAGCAGAAGCGCTATGGCGGTGGCTGCGAAGGCGATCTCCAGGGAAAGCAGGGCTGCATTGATGAAAGAGCTCATCTGAAACACCTGCGCGTACCATTTCAGCGTAAATCCCTTTCCCGGAAACACCAGCGCATTCTGTTCCCCGAAGGAAGCCGCCATGATGATCAGCAGGGGGCCGATGAGGAACACATAGACCAGAAAGGTGACGACCCCCAGGGCAATATGATGCTTTTTCCTCATAGGGCGCTCTCCTTTCCTTCAACCGCTCTGCAGAGGTTCCCGGACCGGAGGAAGTTCCCTCCGGTCCGGGTTTTTTTTACGTGGAAGGGATTACTGCACGCTGAAGGTCTCGTTCCAGCGCTCGGTCCAGCCGGCCAGGTTGGCCGTCACGAAATCCCAGTCAGGCAGGATCAGCTGGTTCACCATCTCGCCATAGGTGAAGTTCTGGGCATGCTCCTCGTCCAGCACCACGTCGGTGCGCACAGGGCTGTCCACGCCGTCCATGGCCTCGGCGTACTGTACTTCATAGCTGAGATAGAAATCAATGAAGGCCTCGGCAAGTTCCTTGTTCCTGCTGCCGGTGACGATGTTGAGCATATTGTAGCCGCCGTAGAGGCCTTCCGCGGGATTCACCCACACATAATCGGGATTGGCGCTCCTGGCCGTGGTGTAGGAATAGTCCAGCAGAACGGCAGCGCAGATTTCACCCTGGTTCAGCATGGTGATGGTGTTGTTGGCGGAAGTATAGGTGCTCTTCACGTTGGGCTTGAGCTCGGAGAGCTTCGCGAAGATGGCATCGTCATCCTTGCCGGGTTCCAGACCGAAGGCAGCAGCCACACCATAATAGAACAGGGGGCCGGAAGTGTTGGTGATGGCGGGAATGGCAATATAGTCCTTCAGCTCGGGATTCCACAGATCCGCAAAGCTTTTGATTTCCACGGGGCAGGCAGCGGGATCATACACGATCCCAAGGCGGTTAAAGGTGTAAGCAGGGCCGTAGCCTTCACCCATGGGAGCCCGGGCGTTTTCATAGATCGCCTCCAGGTTGGTGAGGCCGGCGGTATTCAGCGTATCGATCTTGCCTTCAGCCATCAGCTGCTTGACGAACATGTCGCCGATGATAACCACATCGTACTCGCCCTCAGCCGCTTCCGCCAGCTTGGTCACGCGCACCGCGTTGGAAGCGCCGTCAGCAACGATGGTGCATCCGGTCTTTTCCATGAAAGGATCATAGATGTTCTTCTGCAGCAGTTCCGCGTTGAAAGCGAAGGTGCTGATGGTCAGGGTCTGGCCGGCGAAGGGCTTCTCCTCGGCAGACGCCACGCAGGCGGCGGTCAGAAGCATGGCCAGGGCAAGCATCAGGGCAGCAAGCTTTTTCATGGTGTTTTCCTCCTTAACTGTCGGTCGGGTCAATGAGAATGATTTTATTCGCACTCAGTTCCAGCTGCACGCGGGAGCCGATGGAATAAACGTTGCCCTGCTCTGCCTTCACCGCGAATTCGCCGATGGCCGTGCGTACATTGTACTGCACATTGCGGCCCAGGAAGGTAGTGACCAGCACTTCCCCCGGCAGAGCGTTTTCACAGGTTTCTCCCGCACTGTGCAGGATCACATCCTCCGGGCGGATGCAGGCCCGAAAGCGTTCGCCCGGCATGTCACGGGCCACCCGGAAAGCAAGGCCGTTCCCGGCAGTCAGCTTCCCGGACTGTCTTGTCAGATCAAAGAAGTTTTCAAAGCCCACGAAATGAGCAATGAACTCCGTTCTGGGGCTGTTGAAAATATGATAGGGGGAGTCCATCTGCTCGATCACGCCTTTGTTCATGATGGCGACCTCATCGGAGATGGCGAAGCATTCCTCCTGATCATGCGTCACGTAGATGGCGGTAAATCCCAGTTCCTGCTGAAGGCGCCGGATCTCCACCCGCATCTTGACCCGCAGCTTGGCGTCCAGATTGGAGAGAGGCTCGTCAAAAAGCATCATATCGGGCCGGATCACCATGGCCCGGGCCAGGGCCACGCGCTGGCGCTGGCCGCCGCTCATTTCCCGGGGATAGCGCTTCTCAAACCCCCGCAGATCCACCAGTTCGAGGATTTCCCCGACCCGTTTTCTGATCTCCTCTTTCCCGATCCGGCGCATCTTCAGACCAAAGGCCACATTGTCAAACACCGTCATATGGGGAAAAAGGGCGTAGCTCTGAAACACAAAGCCGAAATTGCGCCTGTGCAGCGGCACATGGGTGATATCCCGGCCGTCAAAGATAACGCTTCCGGATTCAGGCTGGGCAAAGCCCGCGATCAGACGCAGAGTCGTGGTCTTGCCGCAGCCGGAGGAGCCCAGCAGGCTGACAAAATGCCCGCGCTCCACCTGCAGGCTGAAATCCCGCAGGATCATGTTCTTATCGTAACCGGCGGTAATGTTCCGCAACTCCAGCAGCGCCATGCCCTCAACTCCTTTCAACCGTCGGCAGCGCTCAGGCGGCCATGGGATTGATTTTCCGGCTGAGCCGGTTGAATATACCGGACACCAGCATTGTGACCAGGATCATCACCATGGCCACGGCAGAAGCCTGCACCCAGTCCCGGAGACTCATGGCGTACTGATAGACCATGGTGGAAAGCACCTGCGTGTCGGTGGCCCCCAGCAGCTGCGGCGTGGTATAGGCTGTCATGCAGCCGGTGAACACAAGCACCGCTCCTGTCACCAGGCCGGACACGCTCAGGGGGAAAACAATGCGCAGGAAGGCCACAAACCGTGTGGCCCCCAGATTCCCCGCCGCTTCCGTCAGGTCCTCCGGAATGGAATCCATAACACCCAGAAGAGAAAGAATCATCTGGGGCAGGAAGAGCTGCACAAAGCCCACGGTCATGGAAAATTCATTGTAGAGCAGGGACTGGGGCCGGGCAAACAGTCCGACGTCCACCAGGAGCTGATTCACAATCCCCTTGCGGCCCAGGATGACCATCCAGCTGAAGGAACGGATCACCGGACTGGTGAACATGGGGAAGACCGCCAGGGCCATCATCATACCCTTTCGCTTTGAGTAGCGGCTGATATAGTAGGCACAGGGAAAACCCAGCAGCGTGCACAGAGCGGTGCTCAGAAGGCTCAGGCGCACACTGCGGCCGAAGACCTGCTGGAAATACACGCTCTGAATCAGCCTGCCGTAATTGTCCAGAGTAAAGGCACCCTCCGAGGAGAACGTGGAAAACAGGATGGAAAACAGAGGGATCAGCATGAACACCGCCACAAAAAGCACACCGGGCAATATCAGCAGCAGCCAGATGCCCCGGCGCAGAATGCCTTTCGTCATAGTCTTCCCTCCTCCGTCCTAATGTTCGGAAAACACATGGCATTTTATCCTGATTGCGTGTTTTCGTCAATCTGTTTTCACACAAAGAAAGAGAAAAGCAGAATCTTTTATGACATCAGGTGAATATTTGTTCGGAAGAAGTGACCCGCATATTCATTCCGGCCGCACAGCTCCCGATGATTGACAGTCCCGGCTGTGCCTTATAGAATAACCCCAGGGACTGCCTGATTCCGACATTCCGGAAATCCTGACAGGAGATATACAGGATGATCATCTATTCAAAGTGTTCTGACTATGCAACCGATATCTGTCCCTGCATCCTGGCTGAAAACGGCCACTGCATTGAGTGCAGTCAGTGCAGGGGTGAAAACTTCTGCGACTGTTCCGACACGGCTTCCTTCTGTGTCATGCAGGAGCTGAGGAACAACGGAGGAAAGGCGAAGGAGCCCCGCCGGGCTCACCTCTGCGAAGTCTCCTATGTGAAGGATTATGAAGACATGTTCCGCCTGATCCGCCTGCGGGTTCCCCGGGATCAGGTCAGGGACTACAGCGCCATCGGCTCATACGTTCTCGTCCGGATGCGGGATGATCCGTATTTTGATGTGCCTGTCTCTGTCCTTCATCAGGCCTATGATAGTGATACCATAGGACTCCTGATCCAGTACCGGGGCATCAAGACCAATGATTTCCGCACGCTCCGCAGGGGAGACATGGTCCATGTCAGGGGCCCCTTCTTCAACGGTGTTCAGGGGAGAAAGGCGGTTGCCTCTCTCCGGAACAGCAGAGCGCTGATCCTGTGCCGGGGGATCGGATTCCTGCCCTCACTGTCGGTCATGGACAGTCTGCGGGCAAACGGAAACAGCCTGGATGTGTATCTGGACAGGGGTCAGTTCAGCGGGCATGTTCTGGACCTGTATTCCGGTCTGTTTGAAATCGGCATCCGGGAGACCCGGATCAGCGATGAGACAGGCGCGCTGACAGAGGAGACCCGCCGGATCATTGAAGATTCCATGCAGAACGGAACCGCCCTGATCCACCTGGGTCTCTCCGACTACCTCATCGGACAGCTTATCCGCCATCTGGAAGAAAAGCAGTACGCCGGAGCTGTTTCCTTCATCAACAATGCCCGCATCTGCTGCGGTGAAGGAATCTGCGGCGCGTGCACACGGGATATCAGGCCCGGCAGAATGGTCCATCTGTGCAAGGAACAGCTGAACCGCAGTGAATATCACAGAATCTACGGGTGATGAATATGAGCAGAATCGTTATTGCAGGCGGTGGCTGGGCAGGAGCGTCCGCCGCCGTATGTGCCAGAAAAGCAGGAGCGGAAACCATCCTGATCGAGAAAACGGACCTGCTGCTCGGCGCAGGAAACGCCGGCGGCATTTTCAGAAACAACGGGCGTTTTACCGCGGCGGAGGAAATGACCGCACTGGGGGCCGGCGACCTGTTCTCCATTATGGACAAATGCGCGCGGCACACGAACATGAGTTTCCCGGGGCATGCCCATGCCTCCCTCTATGACGTGGGAGAAATCGAGCCCGCGGTCAGGCAGTTTCTGCTTGCACTGGGCGTGGAACTGATGATGGAATCCCACGTGATGGACGTGGAAATGAAGAACGGACGGGTACGGGCCGTGATTCTGGATGATGGCAGCAGAGTCGAAGGCGATGCCTTTGTGGAGTGTACCGGAAGCTCGGGTCCCATGGGCAACTGTCTCCGTTACGGGAACGGGTGTTCCATGTGCATTCAGCGCTGTCCCACCTACGGCCCCCGTGTGAGCCTCACCGCCAGATGCGGAATCCGTGATCTGACTGCGGTCCGGCCGGACGGAACGCCGGGCGTGTTCTCCGGGGCCTGCAAGATCGCCAGGGCAAGCCTCAGCGAGGAGATCAGAAAGCAGCTGGATACGGAAGGCGTCGTCATTCTGAAAGTGCCTCCGGACGATGTCGACTACGGAAAGCTGAACCGGAAGGCCTGCAGACAGTATGCGCTGAAGGAATACAGTGAAAATGTGATTCTCCTTGACACCGGCTCCGCCAAGCTCATGACCAGCTATTACCCTCTGGAAAAGCTCAGGCGTATTCCGGGGCTTGAGAATGCCGAGTATACGGATCCCTATTCCGCGGGACGGGGAAATTCCATCCGGTTCCTTGCGATCGCACCCTGCCTGGATTCCATGCAGGTGGAAAGCATCGAGAATCTGTTCTGCGGCGGAGAAAAGGGCGCACCGCTGATCGGCCATACCGAGGCCGTTGTCACAGGCGCGGTAGCGGGGCATAATGCCGCGCGCTTCGCGGCGGGGAAGGAGCCTCTGGTTCTGCCGGACAGTCTTTCTGTGGGGCTGATCATCTCCCATGCCCACGAGGTCTTTGTAAAGCAGGGCAGAACCGGCGAGCGATTCACCTTCTCCGGAAGCACTTTCTTTGAAATGATGAAGGAAAAAGGCCTGTACACCACCGATCGTGCCGGGATCTCGGCGCGGGTGGAGCAGACAGGACTGAGCGGCATATTCAGTATGCGGATTCTGTAAAAGACCCTGAATCCGGGAAAGAAAGAGATGTTTCCGACACATTCGAAGGACGGCAGAATGCGGAACCGGCTGTTCCTGCAGCTCATGGGTGTCAACATTCTGGCCAGTCTGATCCAGCCGTGCAATCAGCTGATCGACAGTATCCTGACAGGGAAATATCTGGGTCAGGACGCGCTTGCCGTCTGCGCGCTGTTCCTTCCCGCCATTTCCCTTGTGATGGCGCTGAGTGCCTTCTTCTCCGTGGGAACGCAGATCACCTGTTCCCATCTTCTGGGAAAAGGCTGTTTTGACGAAATCCGAAGCCTGCTGAGTACATCTTTCCTGTCCTCCTCCGTGTTCTCCTGCCTTCTGACCCTGGCACTCCTGGTTTTCCCCGCACAGGCGGCCCTTCTTCTGGGAGCAGACGCGGCTTCCGGGCAGCTTCAGCAGACCATCTCCTACCTCCAGGGATATGCGCCGGGCATTCCCGCTGTCTTCCTGACGAACATCATGCTGTCCCTCCTGCATCTGGAGGGGCAGAAGAAACTGGCGGTTATCCTCTCCGCAGTCAACCTCTCCGTCAACGCGGCCGGGGATCTGCTCAATCTGTTCTGCTTCCGTCAGGGACTGTCGGGCATGGCCTTTGCCACGTCAGCGGCGAATCTTTCCGTGTTCCTCATCCTGATGTTCTATTTCCTCTTTTCCTCCAGGATGTTCCGCTTCTCCCTGACAGGCTTTCAGGTCTCTCAGTTCCGGAAGATCCTCCACAGCGGGCTCCCTTCCCTGACCTATTACGGGAGTCTGGTGGTGCGTTCCGCCTTTCTCAACATGCTGATCCTGACACGCATGGATTCCGTGGTTCTGGCTGTGATGGCGGTGGTCAGCAGCTTCACGAACCTTGTGGACGCTGCCATCGGCGGAACCGGGGATGCCATGCTTCTGCTGGGCGGTGTGCTTTACGGAGAAAGGAATCTCAAAGGTCACAGGCAGCTGCTGAAGACCGCTCTCCTGGCAGGCGGCCTTCTCCTGCTGATGGTCACAGCCGTTTCCTGTCTGGCTTCGGTTCCCGTTGCCCGTCTGTTTTCTGAACGTCCGGACGGCACATTCGTATCTGCCGCCGCAAGGGCAGTCCGTCTGACATCACTCTGTTTTGTCCCCGACGTGCTCGCCTGCGTGCTGAAGAAAAACATACAGGCCGTGGGACGGGCATCCTATACCTCCGTGTCCAATGTCCTGTGCAATGTGGTCTATGTCTGCGTCTCCGCCCTGATCCTGGGCACGCTCATCGGCTCCGACGGAATCTTTCTGTCCTTCACGGTCTGTTATGTGCTGATTCTGCTGACACATCTTGGTTTCGCGCGCCATCTGGCAGAAAGGACAGGATGGAAGGGCCCGGATCGGCTGCTGTTTCTGCCGGAAGATTATGAAATCACGGATGATGACATATGGTCCTGCACGGTAAAGGACCTTCCCGGATGTATCCGGGCCTCTGAGAAGGTGCAGGATCTGTGCCTGAGCCGGGGAAGAAGCGCCAGAGTCAGTCATCATCTCGCCCTTTTTACGGAGGAAATCACAAAAAACGTGGTAACCCACGGATTCCGGAAAGGCAGGGAAAATCTCATTCTTCTGACCCTCCTCTTCCATCGGGAGAAGATCCGTCTGATCATCCTGGACAACTGTGCCCGTTTTGATCCGAAGCGTTATTACGATCTGCTGAAAGGGGATGAAGACCCGGCGGGAGGAACAGGCATCCGTCTGACCATTGGACTGGCGGATCAGGTTACCTATACCAGCAGCTTCAATCTGAACAATCTGATGATTGAGGTTTACCTGAATCCGGAGAAAACCAGCCCTGAACCGCAGCCGAAGGATCCGTCAGAGCTGGGATGCGGGACAGCTGAGTCCGGTGAAGCCGGACAATGTCGTGGCTGATGATATGAATTCACGGTGCACCCATGACACGGCTGTTTCCATTGCGAGCATTTTTCCGTTTTCCGTGAAAGGCGGCCCTGTCACCGTGTCTGTCCTTTCAGAAGACGGGACCCTGAGATGCGTACCTTTTCCGCTTCGCCGGAACATAAAGGAAACCTCAGACATCCTGATCATGAGAATGCAAAGGATGCCTGAGGTTTTTCGATTTTTCACCTGTCCGTCCGCTCCCTGCATTTCACGGAAAGGATGATTCAAAAACCGGCATCCGCGGTATCCGCTTTGGGATGTCCGGTGCCGGTCACAGGTGCTGACTGGAGACGGCTGGGATGCGGAGGCCGTCTGAACGGCCCGAATCCATTCCCTTCGGGGCGTTCGGTCAGCTCATCCGCGCCCCGGAAATCCGCCTGTTTCGGCGGGGAAACCCCGGCAGGCTCGCAAGCGCCCGGTTCCATGCCTTTCCGCCCGTCCCGGGACGGTCAATCACCGCGAATCCCGTCCCGGTCTCCCCTGTCTGATCTGGTTTACTCACAGGTGAACGTGATGCATTTTCCGGGAATCGGGAAATGATAGGACTGATGGGCGTACAGATGACAGCGCAGCATCAGGGTCAGGATGTTCCGGGCATTCCTCTCCAGATGCGCCCGGGTAATGACGCCTTCCCGCAGCCCCGCCAGAATCCGCTCGAAATCCGGCTTTTCTCCGGGCTCGATCAGGTCGTTCTGGGCCTTCACGCACAGGGCTGCATCCGATTTCCCGTACTTCTGCGCCACACCTGCAGCCAGCATGAAGCTCAGGTCGCTTGTGGTCAGCCAGTCCGTCATCACCATGCCCCGGAATCCCCATTCATCCCGCAGCAGCCGGGTGACGGAATCCTCGTTGTTCGCAGCGTGGATGCCGTTTACCAGATTGTAGGAGGTCATCAGGGACATGGGCTGGGCTTCCTCCACCGTGATCTGGAAGTTCCGTGCATAGATCTCCCGGATGGCCCGCTCGGATATATGGGAATTGGTGAACATCCGGTTGTCCTCCTGGTTGTTGGCCAGGAAGTGCTTGACCGTCGTACCGTACCCGGGGTGCTTCTGTACGCCCAGGGTGTCCGCCGCCGCGCACTTGCCCGCCAGCAGAGGATCCTCGGAATAGTATTCGAAGTTCCGCCCGCACAGGGGGTTCCGGTGAATGTTCATGCCCGGTGCCAGCCACAGAGTAGCCCCGAACTGCTCCATTTCGGATCCCACAAGATCGCCCATGGAGGCGATCAGATTCAGATCCCAGGAGGAGGCGAGGGTCATGGCGATGGGGATGGCTGTCAGGTACTGATAATGCCGGATCCCTTCCGCCGCCTTGTCCCCGCCGAAGGACATGCCGCCCAGGCCGACGGCGGTCCCGTCCGGCTTTTCAATATATTCGGGTGTCAGCCGCAGGCCCGCCGGACCGTCGCAGAGTTCCATCTGCTTCAGGCCGTATTTCTGTTCAAGCTTGCCGGTGGTCTCTCCCGCCGCGCCGGGCAGCGTCTTCGCGGCCGCGCCCAGCACGCTGTTGAAGCCCACGTTGTCCACGGAGTTGCCGACCATCAGATAAGCAAGTTCTTCATCAGAGAGCTGGGCAATGAAGTCGTCCAGTTCCGCTTTTCCCCCGGCAACGTCGTCAAAGGGGATCAGGCGGTCCGTCTTTTTCTTCAGCACTTCCGGCAGGGAAGCGTATGAATGTTCCTTCAGAACGAAGGCAGAGGGATCCATGGTCAGCTTCGGGACGGAGGCGATTTCCGCATCTTCCTCCGGGGATGTGCGCTCAGAGCGGGGCGGAACGATTTCTTCCAGGGAAGGATCGGGATCCCGGAACAGAGGCTGAACCTTTTCCGTGATCACGGTTTCCGGCAGGCGGACCACTGCAGCGACCCGGGTATTCCGGGAACTGTTGCCCACCCGAAGAATGTAATCTCCCGCCTCCAGCACCCAGGCAGAGCACTTCGGGCAGAAGCTGGCCAGGGACGCGGCATGCAGACGAATGCACAGGGTTTCTTCTTCGCCGGGCTGCAGCAGCCGGGTCTTGGCAAAGCCCCGAAGCTCCTGCCATGGTTTCGGAATCCTTTCGGAAGGCGCGGAAACGTAAACCTGAGCGACCTCGCGGCCCGCGTATTCACTTCCTGTGTTCCGGACCCGGAGGTGAAGCAGGATATCCGTGCCTTCCGTCTTTACCGCCTCCGTATCCAGTGAGAAGGAGGTATAGCTCAGGCCGAAGCCGAAGGCATAGGCCGGCCTGACGCCAAAGGTGTCAAAGTACCGGTATCCGACGAAGATCCCCTCGGTGTAGTATTCGTCGCTGACATCCCCGTCGTTGTGGCTGAAAACGCCGGAGGAGGGATAGTCCGCATAGTTTTCCGCCCAGGTGTCCGTCAGCTTTCCGGAAGGGATCGCCCTGCCGGTCAGCAGGTCCGCCACGGTCAGCCCGGTGATGTTTCCCATCTGTCCGGTGAGCACGACGGCGCTGATACCCGGAATTTCCCGCAGGGGCTTCGTATCGATGACGCCGCCAATGTTCAGCAGCACGATCAGCTTCTCATACTGCGCCGCCAGGAACCGGAGGTTGGAGACTTCTGCCCCGGAAAGTTCATAGTCTCCGGGTTCCGCGCTCCGGTCCCTGCCTTCGCCGCTGTTCCGGGCCAGAACGTATACGGCTGTATCGGTGAGGGAGTTCCGCACGTCATCCTGCGTGATATCCGCAAGGGCCCTGGGGGTCATCGGGTTCAGGATCATCATCATCCGGGCGTATTCCTCCGTCTGCCCCGCCGCGACGGCGGCGTCGATGACTGACTGCTCATAGGCCTTCCGCTCTTCCGCGGCGGCCCGTTCCTGCCGGTCCAGCCATTCGCCGGTGGTCACAACAAAGCCTTCCCGGCGAAGGCCCTCTTCCACGGAAACGGTCTCCCGGACATAGACATCGCCCGAGCCGGTGCCGCCCTTCACGGTGGCCCGGGCACCGTTGCCGTACAGGGCAATCCTGCCCTTCTGCTTCAGAGGCAGAGCACCGTCGTTTTTCAGCAGCACCATGCAGTCCCCCGCAATGGCCCGGACACGGGCCTGGTTGCGGATTTCCCGCTGGGTGATTTCGGGAGAGGTGGGGGCCAGAAATCCTGACATGCTTTTTTCCTCCTTCATTCTGATTCGTTTGTTTTTCCATTCGAAAGCGTAACCGAGCCATGGGGGCTGAGCCGGTCATCGGCTGCCCTTCTGCCCGCAGATCATCCGGACCGCACTGAGCCAGGCCTGATACCTGCTTTCCCGAACCTCTCCGGCCATGGCGGGCCGGTATTCCTTCCGGAAGGGCCGGTCAAAGACGGATGCATCCAGAAGCCCCGCCCCCAGCCCCGCGGCATAGGCCGCGCCGATGCCGGACAGTTCCTCCGCCTCCGGAATCCGGACGGGAATGTTCAGGACGTCGCTCTGGAACTGCATCAGGTAGGCGTTCCGGGTAGGTCCGCCATCCACACGCAGCTCCGACACCGCGGTGCCGGAGCCCGATGCCATGGCCTTTACAATATCGGTAATCTGCCAGGCGATGCAGTCCAGTGCAGCGCGCACAATCTCGTTTCTGCCGGTGGTGCGGGTCATGCCGCACAGAACAGCCCTGGCCTCGCTGTTCCACCAGGGCGCACCGAGGCCGGTAAAGGCGGGCACCAGTATGCATGTATCCCCCGGGACTGCCGCCAGGGCAAGGGCTTCGGTTTCGCCGGGGCTGCTGATCAGACGAACGTCGTCCTTCAGCCAGCTGATGACAGCGCCGGTATAGTTGATATTGCCTTCCAGGACGTAATGGACCTTCCCCCCGATTTTCCAGGCCAGGGAAGTGACCACTCCCGTATCTGCGAAAACCGGCTTTTCCCCGATGTTCATCATGACGGAGGAGCCGGTGCCGTAGGTAGCCTTGATCATGCCCTTCTTCAGGCACCCCTGGCCGAACAGGGCACCGTGGCTGTCCCCCAGTACGCCCCGGATGGGGATCGGGGTGTCCAGCCACCCGTCCAGGTCCGTTTCGCCAAAGTCCCCGTCGGAGTCTGTAACCTCAGGCATGCAGGAGGGGTGGATACCGAACATCTCCAGCAGATCCCTGTCCCAGCGCAGATTTGTGATATCGAAAAGCTGGGTCCGGGAAGCGTTGGAATAATCGGTCTGATGCCGCCTTCCCCCGGTCAGCCGGTAAACCAGCCAGCTGTCGACGGTGCCTGCGCAGAGCTCCCCCCGCTCCGCCGCTTCCCGGGCTCCGTCCACGTGGCGGAAGATCCATGCCAGCTTGGCGGCGGGGAAATAGGGGGAGAGCGGAAGGCCGGTCTTCCGGCGTACTGTTTCCCCCGCTCCCCTTTCTTCCAGGGACGCACAGATTTCAGCACCGCGGGCGCACTGCCAGACTATGGCGTTGTAAACGGGCGTGCCGGTTCTGCGGTTCCAGCAGAGGGAGGTTTCCCTCTGGTTGCTGATGCCCATCACCGCCAGCTCTTCCTTCCGGATTCCCGCTTTTTCCGTCACGTCCCGGATCACCTGCAGGGTGTTCCGCCATATTTCCTCCGGATCATGCTCCACCCAGCCCTTATCATTGATGATCTGCCGGTGGAGCAGGTCCGCCCTGCCCAGGATTTTTCCGTTTCTGTCGAAAATCAGGGCTTTGGTACCCTGGGTGCTCTGATCCACACTCAGTACATATCTGTTCATAGCCTGCTCCATGCGTCCCGGACCGTCTTTGCGATGCCTTCTCCCGTGAGCCCGTAATGGGCAAAAACCTCCGCCGACGTACCGGTGATCACCGGAGCGTCGGGCAGCGCCAGATTGATGACGCGCTTCGGATCGTTCGCGGCGATCACCTGGGCCACCATGCTGCCCAGCCCGCCGAAGGGGGCGTGTTCCTCCGCGGTGACAATGAATTTCTTTCCCTTCGCTGCCTCCAGCAGCCCTTCCCTGTCCAGGGGCTTGACGCAGTACATGTCCAGCGCGCCGGAAGAGATTCCTTCCCGGTTCAGTATTTCCGCCGCGTCCTTCACCGGCCGCACCATCTCCCCGCAGGCGACAAGCAGCACATCCGTGCCCTCGGCCAGCACCGTGGCCCGGTTCATCTCGAAGGGAACGTTTCCCTCCTCATAAGTGTCCTCCACCGGATTCCGGCCCAGACGGATATAGGCCGTCTGCCGGTCAGTCAGCAGGGCTTCGAAAAGCTTCCGGGTCTGGTGCCTGTCGCTGGGCAGGTATACCCGCATGCCGGGAATGGCGCTCATGGCCGCGATATCCTGAGCGGAATGATGGGTCATGCCCAGCGCACCGTAGCTGACGCCGCCGGAAATGCCCACCAGCTTGACGTTGGTGTCCGAGTAGGCACAGTCCACCTTGCACTGCTCGTAGCTGCGGGTGGAAATAAAGGATGCGGGAGAAACCGCAAAGGCCTTCTTCCCGCAGGAGGCCAGGCCGGCGGCGATGCTCACCAGGTTCTGCTCGGCGATGCCGACTTCCACAAACTGCTCCGGAAAGGTTTCCGCGAAGGAAGTGAGGGATGCACTGCCCCGGCTGTCACTGCACAGCACGACCACATCCCGGTCCTTCGCCGCCGCTTCCTTCAGCACTTCGCACATCACGGCGCGGTTGGCGATCTTATTCATGCAGCAGTGCCTCCTTTCGGGCGCACAGATCGGCTTTGATCCGTTCATATTCCTCGGCACTGGGCAGATGATGGTGCCAGCCGGCCTTGTTTTCCATGATCGGCGAGCCCCTGCCCTTGACAGTGTTCGCAATGAGAACCGTGGGCCTTCCCTTCGTCCCCTCAGCCTCGTCAAAGGCAGCGTTGAGCTGATCCACGTCATTTCCGTCCGCCACGTCGATCACATGCCAGTCAAAAGAGGCAAAACGGGCATGCAGGTCATGGTGACCCATGACATCCTCCGTATTGCCGGAGATCTGCAGGTGATTCCGGTCGATGACGGCGCAGAGATTATCCAGTCCATAATGTCCGGCTGCCATTGCCGCCTCCCAGACGGAGCCTTCCGCCAGTTCCCCGTCGCCCATGAGGGTGTAAACCCGGTAGGACCGGCGGTCCATCCGCCCGGCCAGAGCCATCCCCACACAGACGGAAAGCCCGTGGCCCAGGGATCCGGAATTCATCTCGATGCCGGGCAGCGTGTTGTGGGGATGGCCGATGTATTCGCTGCCGAATTTCGAAAACCGGCTTTTGACTTCACCGATGTCCAGAAATCCCCGGTCCGCCAGCACGGCATACAGGGTTTCCACACAGTGCCCCTTGCTGAGCACGAACCGGTCCCGGTCGGGATCCTTCGGCTTTTCCGGCGATACGTTCATGCGGCTGTACAGGGTCAGCACGATTTCCATGCTGCTCATGTCCCCGCCGATATGCCCGCCCCCGCCGGAGACGATGATATCCAGCACGTCCTGCCGGAGGTCATAGGCTTTGACCGCTAAAGCATTCATTCTTTCTCTCTCCGTTTCATACTTCGTCGAATACCACGTCTTCGCCGTGGAGATAGGCCTTCACCCTGTCCTCGATGGGATCGTACAGGTCCGGCTTCACGCCGATATACTTGCAGGCTTCGTAGATGACCGGCACCACGTCCCCGTGGATGGCGGCCACATGGTGGATATAGGGACCTTCCACCACCTTCGCCTCCAGGCGCTTGAGGTTACTGACTTCGACCCACACATAGGTGCCCCTCGTCCAGGGACCGTCGATCCCCCGGGCATGACCCAGCAGGACGGAGTATTCACCCTCATCACCGTCAAAGCGCACCAGGCTCATGGGGCCGTGTTTGGCCTCGGCGGATACAGCGCCGTTTTCCGGGAAAGCCACCGGCACGCAGATGGCGGGCTTTTCCCTGGCCACGGAAATGGGCCACGGACCGCAGTGCTGGAGCAGTTCCCCGTTGTCGTTGTCGGGATGGCGCACCGTCCAGTCGCTGAACATGACCCGGCGCTCGTTCATGGCGGCGGCCTCGGCGATCAGCTGGGAAATGGCACCGTGGATATCCGTCTCGCATACCACCGGAATGCCCTCCTCGTTCAGCAGGGCGTTGGCGGCACAGGGCATGATATGAATCTCGTCCTGCAGCGCGTTCCAGCACTGGATGGCAATGGCGTTGCAGCCATATTTCACCGCCAGGGACTTCATGGCCACCTTCAGCTCCGCCACGCTGCGCAGGAAGTGTTCCTCAATGCTGCAGGTCATGTTTTCATGGCAGTAGGCGACGACCTTATCCACCTCGGCCTTTTCCTCACGCCATTTCCGCATCTCCGCATAAAGCTCAGGCAGCGGGATCGGCGCCAGCTGGATGTTGAACTTCTCCAGCAGTTCGCCCTCGTTGCACATGGTGGACCAGAAGTCAAAGGGACGGGGGCCGATCTGCAGAATCCGGGTGTGCCGGAAGGTGCGGACCACGTTGCATACGGCCAGAAAATCCCGGATGCCCCGCTCAAAAACAGGATCCGACAGGTCGCAGTTGTTCATGTACGTAAAGGGAACCCGGAAGCGGCGGAGCACTTTGCCCGTGGCAAACAGGCCGCACTGGCTGTCCCGCAGCCGCATGCCGTTTTCATCGGGCCGCTCGTCCCGGGGACCCCACAGCAGCACGGGCACATTCAGTTCCCTGGCCAGCCGGGCGCATTCGTATTCGGTCCCGAAGTTCGCATGGGGCAGGAAGAGGCCGTCCACCTGTTCCCGGCGGAATTTCGCAAGAATCTTCTCCAGTCCCGCGTCGTCGTACAGCAGTCCTTCCTCATTGACATCGTCAATATCCACAAAGTCGACGTTCAGTTCCCGCAGACGGTTCGCCGTCAGCTTGCGGTACTCTATGGCCGCGGGGGCGCTGAAGATCGCCCGGCGGGTGGGTGCGAAGCCAAGTCTGATGTTTGCAGCCATTGTTCAATCCTTTCCGTGGAAACTGCGTCCACGCTCCGAAGTTGTTAACGGATCAGACAGATCCCTGAGGATCACCTGCAGGTGATCAGGCGATAAACCAAATCCGAATGGAGAATTGATTCTTTCTTGATTCGATTCAGCGAAATCTTTATAATCCTGCCCGAAAACAGGAATCGCAGAAGTCCGGTCAGGCGCCCGCGCGTAAAGGGCGGGATAAGAGTTGAATCCTCAAAGGAGGCAGAGCCTATGGGGTCCATTACCGCAAAGGAACTGGCACACATGCTGCATCTGTCCGAATCCGCCGTGTCCCTTGCGCTGAACAACAGACCGGGAGTCAGCCGGGAAACCCGGAAACGGGTGCTGGAGGCAGCCCAGAAGCATAATTTCGATTTTTCCCGCAAGGCGATGGTCCGGGATCAGAAGAAGGGGACCATCTGCTTTGCGGTGTACCGGAAAAGCGGCGCAGTGGTGGGCGATACGCCCTTCTTCTCCGAGCTGACGGACGGAATCTCCATCCGGTGCCGCCGGGACGGGTACGAATGCGTGATCAGTTACCTTTACGAGGACGAGGACCTGGAAGACCAGATCTATGCGATGCGGACCGCGAAATTCGCGGGCGTCATCGTGCTGGCGACGGAAATGGAGGAGCAGACCCTGTCCATGTTCGACAGCGTGGAGGTTCCCCTGGTGTTCCTGGACGCCTATTTCGAGCGGCCGGAGTACAATTTCATTCTGATCAACAATACCCAGGGCGCCTACCACGCGACAAAACACCTGATCCGGAAATGCCGGACTCAGCCCGGGTATCTGCATTCCTCCTACCGGATCAGCAATTTCGATGCCCGGGCGGACGGGTTTTACAAAGCGATCCGGGAGGCGGGCATGTCCACCTCCCAGTCTCCGGTGCTCAGGCTCCCGCCTTCCCAGGAGGGTGCCTACGCGGATATGAAGGAGCTGCTCCGGACGGAAAAGCCCGCGAAGTGCTATTTTGCGGATAACGACCTGATCGCCATCGGGGCGATCCAGGCACTGAAGGAGGAGGGATACCGGATTCCCGAGGACGTTTCCGTGGTGGGCTTTGACGATATCTCCTCCGCCCAGTACGTCAGTCCGCCCCTGACCACGGTGGAGGTGCCGAAAGCCTACCTGGGTGAAGCCGCGGTGGGACGGGTGGTGCAGATGATCGAAGGGCACAACCTGCTGCCGCTGAAGGTGGAGGTTTTCACCCGCCTGATCCGGCGAAAGAGCGTTTTCAACGACTGACCGAAATCAGCCTGTACAAACGCCGGCGCCGCGCTTTACGGCGCAAGGGTATACCGGTAGGAACCGCTGCGCAGAAGCTCCCGGCGGCCGTCCGGAAGAATCAGGTCGGCGGAGGCGTTGGCGGGAACCGTGCAGCTGTATTCAATGCAGCTGCCTTTTTTCTCCCATCCGCTTTCGATACGGCCGAGGGGGGAATCAAAGCCTCCGCTAACGCGGCCAAAACCCTCAAAATGCGGTTCCAGGGTAAAATGCCGGTACCCGGGATTCGCCTCGTCCCGCCGGATGCCCAGCAGCGTTTCATAGAACCAGGAGAGGACGGAACCCAGGGAATAATGGTTGAAGGAATTCATGCTGTTGTTTCCGCCAAAGCCGTTCTCCCTTGTGAAGGAATTCCAGCGCTCCCAGATGGTGGTTGCTCCCTGGGTCACCGGATACAGCCAGGAGGGGAACGCTGTCTGGCGGACCAGGGCACAGGCGGTATCCGTATGCCCGCCGGCGGACAGGGCGGGATTTAACAGCCCCGTTCCGAAGAAACCGGTAAAGACGCGGCAGCCCTTCTCCCCGGTGACCCGGTTCAGGTGGTCCGAGGCGCGTTTCGCCTCCGGTCCCCGCAGGACACCGAAGATGACAGGCAGAGCGTAGGAGGTCTGGGTATCGCATGGTTTTCCGTCCAGTCCCCGGGTGATTCCGGTTTCCGGATCCAGAAAATGCCGGATCCAGAAGTCCCGGGTTTCCTCCGCCCACGCCGAGAAGCATGCCGCGTCCTCCTGCCTCCCCAGGAGATCCGCCATGCGGGCCATCAGATCGGCAGCGCGGAAGAAGAAGGCGTTGAACATCAGCGCGTGGTCCGTTTCCTCCGGGGCCAGCCAGTCGGCCAGGGACAGGGCAAACCCCTCTCCCGGCATACCCTGGCTTCTGGCGTAGTCCATCCATCTTGCCATGGCGGAATAGAATTCCCGGATGATTTCCGGATCGCCGTACTGCTGATACAGCTCCCATACGATGAAAATCATCGCGGTCTCGTAGGTGATGCCTCCGAATCCGCCGCCCATGGGCGCGATATCCGGAAGGCTCCCGTTTTCCTGCTGCAGATCCCGCAGTGCCTCCAGATATCTGCGGTAGAAGAGCCGGGTATCTGCCTGATAGGCAGCAGTACGGCAGAAAACATGAGCGTCTCCCGCCCAGCCCATCCGTTCGTTGCGCTGCGGGCAATCCGTAGGCACGCTGATAAAATTGCACAGCTGAGACCAGCGGACATTTTCGATGAAACGGTTGACCAGAGGATCGTCGGTTTCCAGATGTCCGGTGAGCCCGGGGAGCGAGGAAAGCTGAATTCCTTCCACCTCATCCGGCGCAGGAGCGTCGGAAACGCCGGTGATTTCGATGTACCTGAACCCGTGGAAGGTAAAGCGCGGCTGATAGATTTCTCCGTCGGGATCCCCCCGCAGGATGACCCGGTCGATGCTCTCGGCGTCCCTGTAGTTTTCCGCAAGGATCATCCCCACATTGCCTGCGTATTCCGGGAGATCCGGGTAGCAGATTTCACCGTAGCGAAGCGTGACCTCCGTTCCCGCTTCCCCGTGGAGCAGAACCCGTGGAACGCCTGCGATTTCCTGCCCCAGATCATAGAGAAAGATGCCGGGACGGGGCTCCATCCGCTTCTTCGCCCGCAGCCGGCAGACCTCCGATACAGGGGCATGGAAGGATCCAGTGATCAGCGGATGCGAATGGTCCAGCCGGGGCCAGGCTTTTCCGAAGCCTTCGGGCACGGTCCAGGTTTCCCCGATGACCTCGGGAATGATTTCCACCGACGGCCGGAGACCTTCCGTTTCAAAGCCGGGCAGGGAAAAGCGTTCGTACAGGTCCAGCGCTCTTCTGTCCAGATGCTCTCCCTGGAACAGGCCCGCGTAGGTATAGGGTCCGTCCTCAAAGCAGGACCACTCCTCCGGAGCGGTGACGAAGGCATCCTCCGTGCCGTCCGTGTATCGCACTTCGAGCCGGGCCAGGACAGATTCCCGGTCGCCGTAATAGTTGAAGTTTTTCACCACAAAGGTCTGGGCATCGCTCCACCAGCCGGAACCCAGGGTAATCCCCACCGCGTTCCCGCCGGGTCGAAGAAGGTCCGTGACGTCATAGGTCTGGTACAGGATGCGCTTGTCGTACTGCGTGTTTCCGGGGTTGAGTACGGTTTCCGTAACCTCCCGCCCGTTGATCCGGCAGTCATAGATTCCGCGTGAGGTGATGTAAAGCCGTGCAGAAGCGGGGACCTTCTCCGGAGGCACCGTGAAATCCCGGCGAAGCATCGGCAGGGAATGGCGGGAGGGATCCTGAAGGAAACGGGTTCCGCCCTTCTTGGTGCCGGTGATCGTCCTGCCCTCCAGGCATGCGGCTTCCCGCCCGGGCTCGCGCAGGTACCGCACATGGAGACCCTCAAACCGGACAGTATCTCCTTCTCCGGCATAGTAACCGATTCTGCACAGATGGGGGAAGGGAATCACGTCGTTGTTTCCCAGCGGATTCAGCTGACGCGGCCGTCTTTCCCTGCCGCCCCAGAAGGTGGAAGCCTCCACCGCATCCACGAGGACGCCGTCCAGATAAGCATAGGCTGCGTTTCCGGGAACCTCGATGGTCAGGGTGTGCGGCATGCAGCGGTTGGAATCGTCGATGAGCGGGACCGCGTCCGGATTTCCCCATTCCTTCAGGGGAACCCGGACCATCGCCTCCTCCGTATCCGTCGGAGCGTAGCCGAGGCGGTAAATTTCCAGCACCGCTTCTTTCTCCGCCGTATTCACCACATAACGGATTTCACTGTTCCCTGCCAGGCCGAAGAGGTTCCTGCCGGCATTGGCGAGTCTCCGGTCTTCCGCGCCGAAGATGATTCCGGCACGGCCTCTGCCGGAAGAGAGGACCAGGGTGGCGGACAGGGAAAAAACCCCCATCGTGTCCGCGCAGGGATGATAATCCGGAGCACCGATCCAGCGGGCCCCACCCCACGCAGACAGGGAGCCGTCCAGAAAACCTGTTTCAAACCAGTCACCCGCAGCGGCTTTCCCGCCCGCGGAATCCCATACCTCCGCCTCCACCTTATAGCGCGTCTTTGGCGCCAGCGGAGGACCGGCATAGGCAATGCCCGTGGAGCATGCGCTTTCCAGGATTCCCGAATCCCACAGCGGTTCGGGTTCATCCCCGCGGAAAACAAGCAGCCGGCAGGACTGCTGGACCGTTCCTTCCGGTCCTTCCAGCTTCCAGGAAAAGCGGGGACAGGGTACATCCATGCCCAGCGGCTGATTCATGGATTCGGTCTGCAGATTCATCATGCGGAGATTTCGGTTCATCTCAGGGCACCTCTTCTTCTTCGGTTCTGTCTGCGTCCCGTGCCGGAGCGGGTGAAAGAAAGACCGGCATGTCCCGGAAGGTCAGCCGTAATTGATCGCGAGCTTGGCGAAAAAGTCCTCCAGGGTCAATCGGGCGTTCGCGTCCTTATACACACGGATTTCCCTCGTCGCTTTTCCGGGAATATAGCGGGATGTTTCCGGATCGATACGGGGTGCGGGACGCATTTCGTAGACGTCCTTCCGTTCCGATTCAAACAGCAGTACACCGATGGTCGGGGAATCACCCAGACCCCAGATTTCCCCGTGGGGCCAGTGGGGAATTGCGGCGAGCTTCAGGTTGTAATCCGCCATCTGTTCAAAGAGATACTTTCCGATCGCTCCGCAGGGCGCCACTTTGTGCTGCAGCTCCGCCAGAGAGACAGCCATCTGCTTGTACACGTTCTTCGGCACCTGCCAGACGGGCATCGCGGAGGAAAGCACCGCGTTGGCCGCGGCGATATCCACATCCTGATTGAATTCATGCTCTCCGTCAGGATAGGCGCCTCCGCCGATCCAGATACATGTTGCGCGGCTGCAGATTTCCGGTTCCAGCAGGATGGCTGAGGCCATGTCCGTCAGCGTTCCCTGGCATGCGATGTACAGGGGACGGGGATCGTCCTGCATGGCTTCCCGGATGATAAGCCGGGCACCGGGAGAATCCATGGGGGTGAATTCATCCGGCAGAGGACCGTCGGCACCTTTTTCAACGGGGCAGACGCCCTCCATATCCATCAGCTTCAGAACAAGATGAACCTCGTCAAGGCTGGCCTGGCAGGATGTGCCGGTGTTTCTGTAGGGTGTTTCAAAATGCGCCGGAATGATGCCGCGGACATCGAATTTGGGCGTCATCAGATGATGCGCGATGGCATACTGATCGTCCGCCTCGTTTTTTGCGTCCGTGGAGATCAGCATCCGGACACGTTTCTGCTCAGGGACAGTAAACAGATAATGAAACTGCTTCATTTTCCCTCCATCTGCACGGTTCTGGTTCTGAAAGAGGCATCCCGCCGAATCAATCCACGGGATGCCTCCTGAAAAACAACTTTACATCTGAGGAGAATTACTTGACGGAGTTGATCAGGTCCAGGTCCTCCTGAGGCGTCTGAGTGGGGCCGTTGACTGCCAGCCACTCATCCAGCTGTGCCTGCTTGGCATCAATCACAGTCTGCAGCCCGGAGGCGTACAGCGCGCTGTTCAGCTGCTCGATGGTGGCATCCACATTGGCGGAACCCACGGAACCGGTCAGGAGCGCCGCGCGATAGGTTTCCAGTGCGCTGTTCAGCGCGGTGATCTGGGTGGCATAGGCGGAGGAATCCCACATGAAACCGAAGGCGGGGCTGTAATAGCTCCAGGTGTTATGGCTCTTCAGCAGATCCCAGTAATCGGCCTTCTTGCTGCCGTCGTTCCAGACGTAGCCGATGAACTGATTGCCCGCGGCCCAGCCGGTGTTCTGGAAATACTTGAAGTTGCTGTTGTCCACACCATCGGCGAAGTAGGCCGTGCCGTCTTCCAGTACCTTGTAATCCTGGCCTTCGATACCGAACTGCCAGAAGTTCATGACCACGGGATCCGTATACAGCGCACGCAGGAACTTGAAGGCCGCATCCTTGTTTTCGCAGCTGTCGGCGATGCCCAGACCGAAGAACGCAACGTTGCCGGAGCTGATGCCGCCTTCAACGTAATCGCCGAAGTACAGCACATAGCCTTCCCGGCCGTTGGTGGCGTTGGCTTCCGCCAGGAAACCGGGCTTGATGGCGGTGGCATAGCTGAAGGTGTTGCCCGCCTTGATCATGGTTGCGGAACCCTGCTGGTCGGTGGCGGCATCCTTGTAAATGTAACCCTTGTCGTACCAGTCCGCCAGCATTTTGCAGAGGTTTTTGAAGGTTTCGGTTTCAAATTCGTTGACAACCCTGGTGCTGTCGTGATCGGCCTGCCAGTCGAGCACGCCGAAGCGGTCCAGCAGCTGGTCAACAAAATAGAAGCGGGCCGTCTGATCGCTGCTGCTCATGTAAAGCGGGATCATTTCCGGATGAGCGTCCTTCACCGTCTGGAAAATTTCCGCGGCTTCGCTCCAGGGACGGGCGTGGCCGTCATAGGTGTCCTTGTTGGATTCCAGGCCGTACTTTTCGGTCAGGCCCAGCTCGTCGCAGATATCCTTGCGCATCCACAGGCCGCCCAGCTCGACGGATTCCTTGGAGGCCGGCAGGCCGTAGATGAATCCGTTGATGCTGGAAACTCTGGCATTCTGTTCACCGATGGCGTCGATGATCGCCTTGCCGTCTTCGGTTTCCAGATAGGGCGTCAGGTCAGTCATGGCTTCCGCCTTGATCCACCCGGAAACATTGTTGTAGAACACGGGGATGACGTCATAGGGGTCAAACGCCACGACACTGGTGCCGAAGCTGCTGTTGAATTCGGAGAACTGGATCGGATTGAATTCAACTTCGATGTCGTAATTGGGGATCAGATACTCATTCAGGGCGGCGACGACAGCGCTGCGTTCGGTAGCGTCCTGCGGATAAAACTCAATATAGCTGAAAGTCAGATGAGTGGGGGCCGCGGACGCGGAAACACACAGACCGAGTACCATGGCTGCAGCCAACAGCAGGGAAAGCAGTTTTTTCATCTTGGATCTCCTTTTTTAGTTATTTATCAAGCAGACGCTCCCCGCTCCGGGCGGAGCATCCATTGACCGGAAGGAAGTTACTTCACGGCACCCACAGAGATGCCCTTGGCATAGTACTTCTGGAACAGAGGGAAAATCAGCATGATGGGCAGAATCGCCACGAAAGCGATCGCCATCTGAATTCCCGTGGCCGGGAGGGATCCGAGTGCGGAGGCCATGCCGGAGTTGGTCGTGCTGGTGGCCAGATACTGGATGTTGGAGACCATCTGGTTCAGCAGGTTCTGGACATTGTAGAATTCCTTGTGCCGGGAAATGTAGTACAGGCCGTTGGTCCAGTCGTTCCAGTAACCCAGGCCGGCAAAGGTGCCGATGGTGATCAGAATCGGTTTGCCCATGGGCAGCACGATTTTGGTAAATACCTGCAGATGGTTTGCACCGTCGATCTCCGCCGCCTCATAGATCGCGTATGGAATGCTGTTGGAGAAATAGGTTCTGACCATCATGATATTCCAGCCGCTCAGCAGAAGGTTCGGAATCAGCTGGGCAAAGAGTGTGTCCTTGATTTTGAAGGTGTTGGACCACATGATATAGGACGGTACGATACCGCCGGAGAACAGCATGGTGAAAAATACAAAGAACATCATGATCCGCCGTCCGGGCAGGTTGTTGATGGACAGCGGGAAAGCCATCAGCGCCGTCAGAACCACGCTGACCAGCGTGCCGACAACCGTCACCAGAATGCTGATGCCGTAGGCCTGCATGATGGTATCCCCGGACTGGAAAATATATGCGTAGGAAGCGCCGGAAAACTTCTTCGGGAAGAAGGAGTAGCCGTTCGCGACCAGCACCTGCTCGTCCGTCAGGGAGGACATCAGCAGAAGCAGGAAGGGAAGAATAATGATTGCGGCCCACAGGGTCATGACCACATAGGAAAGGATTTTGTACGCTTTGGAAGTGCCGACCATGTTTCCGCCCCTCCTTTCTCAGAACAGCGCGTTCTCGCTGCTGACCTTCCGGACGATGCCGTTGGCGATCAGCACCACGATGAACCCGACGATGGACTGATAGAAACCGGCCGCGGCAGCCATTCCCACATTGTTCTGCACCATCAGGCCGCGGTACACGTAGGTATCGATCACGTCCGTCACGGAATACAGCAGGCCGGAATTCCGGGGAACCTGGTAGAACAGGCCGAAATCGGAGTAGAAGATGCGGCCGATGCTCATCAGGGTCAGGGTGATGACGGTGGCCTTCAGTTCCGGCAGCGTGATGTGTACGATGGACTGCCACTTGGAGGCGCCGTCCAGGGTACAGGCCTCAAAAAGGGAAGGCTCGATGCCGTTGATCGTGGAAATATAGATCAGACATCCGTAGCCGACACCCTTCCACAGGTTGACAAAGATCAGAATCCAGGGCCACGCGGATGGGGTGGAATACCAGTTCACCGCTTCCTGTCCGAGAGCAGGCAGAATCGAATTGTTAACGATACCTGTCTGCTGGCTCAGGAAAGCATAAACGATGTAGCCGAGAACAACGGAGCTCATCAGGTATGGAAAGAGGATCGCGCTCTGGAAAACCTTCTTTGAACGCGCTCCTTTCATGTCACAGATGAAGATGGCGAACATGATCCCTATGACGTTGTTCAGCAGGATAAACGCCAGATTGTAGAGGATGGTGTTTCGTGTGATCACCATCGCGTCCGGCGTGGCGAAAAGGAACTCAAAGTTCTTGAGTCCTGCCCAGTTGCTTCCCCAGAGGCCGCGTTTTGCGCTGTAATCCTTGAAAGCGACGACCAGGCCGGTCATGGGGATATAATTGTTGATAATCAGATAAGCTGCGCCGGGCAGGAACATCAGGTAAAGGATCCAGTTCTTTCGCAACGTTTCCAGAAAGCGGCTTCTGCGGCGGCCGGGAATTCTGCCGGACGCGGAAATGGTCTTCTGTGTCATGTTTCCTCCTTTGATCTTTTCCGTCCCCCTGTTTTCATCCGGTTTCCGTGTGTTCGCAGTCGGGTTTTGGGCACCTCTGATATAATCGTAAGAAAAGTAACAGAAAGGGACCTAAAGATCAATCAAGAATTTAGCATAGTTTCTCTAAATTATCTAAATTCTGCCGGGCAGTGCACCTTCGTGCAAACAGAATGCGGCGGGACGAATGATGCAGTTTCCGTTACTGCCTGTGATGAAACCCGAAGGTCCTGAGCTGCAGCCGCCCTTCGCCGGAAAACCGCAGGAACAGCGCAGCCCGGCCGGTCAGGGCCGCCAGCTTTCCTTCCGTCAGACACCATGTGTCCGCGGAAACCCGAAGCGGTATCCGCCCCAGCACCTGCGCTCCCTCCGCGTCCGCTGAAACCAGAACTTCTCCGCGGAAATCCCCCCGCAGCTCCAGCAGCAGGCTGTCCGGCTCTGCATACTCGAAATATTTATATCCCAACACGGTTCCGTCCATAATGTCAGTCAGGAACAGTTCATTGCGTTCTTCCACGATACGGGTGATCCGCAGATTGACGGGATCCTCGTAATTGATATGATCCATGGTCTCCGGACAGGTCATGTGGCAGCAGATGGCAGCGGGATAGAGTCCCTCGGTTTTCAGCGGGCCGGGATTCAGGCCGCAGCTGGTCATTTCAACCTGGTCGATCCCGCCGTCGGGCCGGATGGTGATCTTCTCCGCGCAGCCCTGCCGGGAAAATTCACTGCCCGCCGTGGCCCGATGGTAGAAGATATAAAAGTCCCCGTTCACCTCCAGAATTCCGCCGTGGTTGTTGGAGAGGGTATAGGTGGGTCTGGTCTGGCCGCGGTAACCGATATCCCCGTTGGAGATAATGGTTCCGCCGTAGGAAAATCCCCCGTCCGGCCTGTCGCTCACAGCGTAGCACAGCTCATGGCTTTTATGGCTGGAGTATACGAAGTAGTATTTCCCGCGGATTTTTCGAATGGAGGAGGCTTCAAAAAAGCCGTGGCCCTCAAAACCCGTGCCCCTTGTGTGATGCCCGCCGGGAATCAGGGGCTTCGGGGTGTATTTCAGCGTCAGCATGTCCGGCTCCAGTTCGGCGACCATGCTGTTCTCGCCCAGGTGAACTTCCCGGAAGATTTTGGCCATATCCCGCATCTCCTCCGGCATCTGAGCGATCGTTTCCTCCGTGAATTCAGGCAGGATCATTTCCTTTTCTTCCGCGGGGCAGAACCCGTAGTACAGGTAGACCCGGCCGTCCTCGTCCGTCAGTACCGCGGGATCGAAGGGCATGAACTCCTTCAGCGTGCGGCCGTCGGACCAGCGGACGTGGCCGTGGAACTCAAACGGTCCGGCGGGTGAACCGGATACCGCCACGCCGATTTCCGGATAGAACGGGAAGCAGTAGTACAGGTAATACCGCCCGTCAGGCCCCTTCGTCACATCCGGCGCCCACAGCTGCATCCGGTTTCCCGCGTTGGTGGGGTCCTGCCGGCGCAGGTAGCTGGTGCCCTCGTCCCGCCAGTCGGTCAGATCTTCCGCCGGTGCGGACCAGACATTGTAATCTCCGGGGCAGTACACCTTCGCCCCGGTTGCGTCATGGGAGCCGTAGATATATACACGGCCGTCAAACAGATGAGGTTCCCCGTCCGGGATGTAAACACCCATGGGAAGATAGGGGTTATAGATTTGCCTCATGGTCCTCCACTCCTTTGTTTCATAGGTCAGCCCGGTCAGGCTTCCTGTCCGTCTGATTGTAACGTGCTTTTCTCCGGAATGCCAGTGGGTATCCGCAGCGGAGGCAATATGAAAGTCCTTCCGGTTATCATGGCTGCCGGATCCATTCACTTTGTCTTCCGGCATGACGGAACTTCACCATACAGGACAGGATCCTCCGGCGGAAGCGCTGGATTTCCCGCCGGCTCTTTTCGGTTCATCCCAGCATTCCTGTGTTCCGGGCTGACGGAATGAAACCGTTTATCCTGCAGTTTCGCAAAAACCTCATGGTCTTTCAGCGTCTTCTTCCATGGCATTCTGCGGCATTCAGAACTGCGTTCATTCATTCTGAACCGGGGGAAACGGATGCACCGACCGTGTACTTCCCTTCTCTCCAATCCCGGAATTTCAGCCATATTCACAGGCATGGCTTCTTCCTCCTGCTGCACCGGCGGGCGAACCGCCTGATATATCTTCCTGTACCGTTCGTAAATCTGCATATGCCAGTGTCATCAGGCTGTCTTCCGGACAGATCAGGTCCTTTGAGGTCGTTCATGATCATTACCGTAAATTTGTCTGAAACCGTGTAAACTGTAAACGAACCAGTGAAATAAAAATACTCTGGGTTACACGAAAATCGTGAAACGAAAAATCAACGTGATACAGCCATAATACCTGATGTGGCATAAAGTGGAGTTTCTTGACGGCCAATTTAAAATATCCTATAATCGTTTACACGAGCGTGTAAACAAGAGAGGAGATTTTAAATTGGGTAAAGTGTTCTATAACAAGCCTGCAATTCCCATTCCCGAAGGATGCTACATTGACAATAGTGATGGAAGAGTCCTTGCCAAGGTTCTTGACATTGATGGAAGATACAAAAGGCGAACCATCGGTGTACTTGCAACAAAAGATACCATGTATCCGAACGAGCTGTTTCAGCAGAGATACCGGGAACTGTGGGAACAGTATTATCCTTCCGGATCAGTAAAGGAATATGAAATCAGCGTGGGCATGTACGGATTGATCCTGGGAATCACTCATCACATCGGGCTCTACGACCTGTTACATGATGTTTATGGAGAGAGCAATGTCAACTATATCCTGGATTACGCAATGTATTCCTCTCTGTACCGCGATAACACGACTCAGCTTTATCCCGAACGGATGCGGAAAGAACTGCTCTTTGCCGAACGGGTCTACAGCGATGAATGGTATTCCTCCTTCTTTTCCAGCAGGATAAGCGAAAACCAGAACCACGATTTTCGCCTGCGCTGGCTGCAGCACTGTCATGATGCAGGCATAACGAAAGCATGGCTGTGTATCGATGGATCAAATAACGACTGTGAAGTGGAGAGATCGCCTCTTTCCGAGCAAGGTAACGCCAAATCGCATAGTCATTCTGATATTGTTGGGTATATGTACGTAATCAGCGCAATTGACGGGCGGCCCATCACATATTACATGTATGAAGGTTCCAGGCCGGACCAATCAGCCATTCATCAGGTTGCTCAGATCCTTAGCAGTGCTGATATAGAAATTGCCGGGGTTGTTATGGATGCAGGCTTCTGCACGGAAGACGTCATCGAAACAATGGAAGAATGCTCGTTGGAAT
Organism: uncultured Eubacteriales bacterium; assembly: GCA_902774025.1. Lineage (GTDB taxonomy): Bacteria > Bacillota > Clostridia > Christensenellales > Aristaeellaceae > UBA2943. The sequence continues at coordinate 8,329 of CACYGY010000012.1, read as the reverse complement.
ACGTAATCATGATGCATAGCAATCATCACGGTCATACAGAAGCTGTTGAGGAGATGGGAGAACGTATCAGGTGGAGTCCGGAGTATTTGGTTTCCGACGAGGGTGTATTCGGAACATCTGTCAGAAAAAGGCTGTTTCATGCGCATAAGAGGGAGGAAATTGTGAATGTTTACTTTGACGCTGTCAGAGGTACGTATGGATCCATAGAGCTCTCAAAGAAAATCCGCAATGAGAGGCGACGTGTGGACGCGCTGATTCAGTCCGGCAAGCCGGCCCAGGTTGCACCCGCTTATTCGAAATATCTGGAAATCCGGACAGACGGGAACGGAATACCAAATGTCAGTTATCGATACGATCAGTGGAAAAAAGATTCAAACGCAAAAGGATTCTTTTCCATATTATCATCATCAGATTTTGGAGCGGAATCAGTATACGAATACTATCACCTCAGGGATGCATCTGAAACAGCGTACAGTTTATTGAAGTCTCAGCAGGGATTTCATACGACAAGGGTTCATTCAACGCCAGCCATACAGAACAAGTTTGCTGCAGGCTTTATTACCAGCATTATTCGAACTGAGATAGAGATTGCCTGCCATGCACTCCATATGGATACAAATGTCGCTATTCAAAGGCTTGATCATGTGCATGTCTTTCTTGCACCGGGAAACACGTACATGTTCAGCAAATTGATCAGAAACGATCTTTCACAGCTACTGTCCGGCTTCGGAATGACAAGCAAACACTTTGACATTCTTGCAAACGAGATCAATATCCGATTGGATTCACAGTACAGAAATCGGTATCGTGAAATACCGAAGGTGTCCGGTCAGGACAGCATCTGTGAAGAGAATGCAAAAACGCCGGGCTGTATAAACGAGGATAAGGACACTATCGCTGGATCTAAGGCAAATGGTTTGGAATCTGTCGAAACACATGCAGATGAAGTTGCTAAACCAAAGAAGCGTCCGGGAAGAAAAAAAGGAACGAAAGACTCTTACAAGAGGAAACGGAGAACAAAAGCTGAGATCGAGCATGAACGCACGGAGAAATTAAAATAGTGATCTGCCAGTTTACACGTTTTTGTGAAAATTTACGTTGTGATGGAACTTGTCAGAAATTATGCCCATACGCCGCATCAGGCCATCCTGACCTTTTTCTCGGGATGACAAAGCCAAGGAAATCGATATGTTTGTGGAGGAGAAAAGGCAGCATCCATCCCTTGAAGATCAGGATGAACGCCAATCCGGGTAAGAAGGAAACCCGGAAATCCGACATGACCGGAAAGACCTCCCTGGCACGGGGAAAAGGCGGCATCGTTTGCATGGTACAGCGGCCATTCCCCATGAACGCAGAAGACCTGCTCATTCCGGCAAATCTGTTTCAGTCATCATGGTCTGGTCTTTCAGATGTCCTTTACATCCTTTGAGCCTTTTGTCAGGAATCCTGTCATCAGCAAATATTCCGTGAAATCGGGTATGCTGACGAGCCGGACTCCGGTATGCGGAACAACGATCAATACACCATGATGTACAGTGGCGCGGAGGCGGAATTCATCAAGGCCGATGCGTTCAAGATCATCAGCCCGCTCTCCTTTGGCTCCATGACAAAGGTTGGGCCTGGGCTTCACCTGTGGCAAGTGCGCAAGTGGCAAATCAGGTGGTCAACTGATCAAGGCGGTGGTGCTGCTATTTCTGTATGGAGCAGGCAAGGGGAAACCTGTCAGGCTTCATGTCTGGCAAGGCGCCCTCCGCCTGCTCCATATATTGTGCGCGGAAAAGCGTTATCCCTTATCGCTGACACTTACGTCCTTTCAACACTCCTTGATGTAACTGCAAGTATGCATTGACCCGAGAAAACATTCGCTGCTGTCACCGCAAAGTCCAGTATGGAGGTCAGCGACAGTATAACAGCCAGATCGGATACTGGCAGCGCAAGCTGCGTGAACAGAATGGTAAAGCTGGCGGTCATGCCGCCCGGCACAGGCGGGGCTGCCACAGAGAGTATGATGCAAATCATTGCGGCGGTAACATACCAAACCATAGACACCTTTACACCGCTGCTTTCAGCCACGCTGACTGCGGCGAACCAGAACAGCAACGATACGGCAGGCTTATACAATATCTGTCCGAACGGAACGCCGAAATTGGCCAGACGCTGACTGATGCCCAGATCCTCCATACATGTCTTTTTGTTATCAGTAAACGCTGCCGAAGAGGATGCCGTTGAAATCGCTATAATGAACGTGGAAAACGTCCTTTTCCACAGATCAAGCGGACCGATACCCATTCTCACGCAGGCTACGACGGAATGGAAAAGGATCAAAAGCAGACAACCCGCCAGCGCTACCACGAAGAACTTCCCGCCCGCGGCGAAAGAGGTGAGATTGCTCGATGCGATGATGTTGAAAAGACTGCCGAATACGAACACGGGAACGAGCCTGCTGATCACGCTCATGATTCCGTCGACAATATATCCAAGCTGTTCCGAGAGATCCGCGACGGTCTGCGTATTCTTGCCGATTGTCAGCATCATTACGCCGACGATGATGCCGACAAACATGATCTGCAGGGTGTTGCTGCGCGCGAACGGTGCGAACAGGTTATCCGGAATGATGTCCAGCACCATCTGATACAGCGCGGAATATTGGTTGCCGTTATGAGTTTCTCCGTACTGAAGGCTGAAAAACATCAGGCAGATCAGTGCGATCACCAACGTCATGACACACAGATACAGAAGAAATCTGACGCATAAGCGCCTGCCCACATCGCTGAAAGTGGAGGCATCGCCGATACTGTAAATGCCCCAGACCACCGAAAGGAATATCATAGGGCCGGCCACCGCATTCAGGAAACCGAGAAAGGTATCAAGCAGCGGCGCGAGGATGTCCTGCTGCAGCACCGTGGATATACTTTCTGGCAGCACCCTGACGATCAGGCCCAGGATGACGGCGGCAATGATCGCAATCAGCAGCTTGACCCATTCGGGAATGCGCTTCTTCACCGGGCTGTAAATGATCGTGTTGACGCCGCGTGCGTAGTGCCATTTGGGACGCTGTCTCATCTTTGAAAGCAGGTCCGCTAACAGACGATCGTCCTCCGAAGCAGATTCGGTCAAACTGAAGGGATCTACCGGCTTTCCCGGCACGGTCAGCCGAATCCTGCTCTTTGCCAAACCTCCGCCGTATTCCAACATGAATTCCGCGTCTTTTCCGAGGATGCCCATGTAATCGAGCAATACTTCCTCAATCGAAAGCCTCGTGCGCGTCCGATCCCTGAGCTCCGTATTTCTCTTTATTAAAAAGGTATCCACCTCCATGCAGACAGCGTCAATACTCGCCTCGTTCAGCTTGTACTTCATAAAACTATTCCGCGCCTCCTTTCTCAAACACACGGGGACGATCCTTTGTGTTCCGACATACTCTCTCGACGGCATCGAAGTAAACGACCCTCATCTCCTGCATCAGTTGCTTGGCTTTCGTGACAGTTGATTCGATTTTTCGCGCGACATCTCTGATATGGAAGATTCCATCGCATTCCTCGCACTTGTAGCAGGGAAAATTGCGAATAACCAGCAGACCAGAGCCCTGTACGCTCGTCTCTGAACACATATCCAATGTCATCCATGCTGATTCCCCGTTCCACAAAGCACTTCCGGCTATGCCGGGTCAACACCTCTCCTGAGTTGACCGATGGAATATATATCGTCTCCCAATTTATTATATAACTCAAGCTCCGTAAATCCTAGATTATCTCTGTCCGAAACCTTTTACAATCAGGAACATGATATACGCAATTCTGGGAATTGGCGTGTAAAATGCGGTTGGGCTACAGTTGGGACATTTTTGCGCACATCTGAGACCGTTGAATTACAACGGTCTCAGATGTGCGGGAAACAGGACTTGAATCGCGCCCGAGCTCTCAATTATGGTCGAAAACATAAAATACTGTATTACTGTGAAATTACAAACACAATATCTTATGGTTTGGCACATCCAAATAGAACAGTATTGTACAGCGGTTTGGGTATGCGAGGGACGAGAATTCTGCGGAAAGGTCGGGTTTTACCAAAATCAGAACAGTTTGGTCAGGAAACAGGATTTCGTCGAATCATTCGGGCAAAGAAACAGAATCTGACAACATGGAGGGATCTTTCATGCGTAAACTGCCGAAGGAAATGTCAGAAAACGGCATCCACTGCACGCTTCACGGTGATTATTATTTCCCCGATCTGACACTCCCTGAAGTGCCCAGGTGTCCCATCAGCCGCTATGGCCGGATGCGGAAGGCGTACCTGGAAGCGCACCGGCCCGGGCTGTACGAACGGCTGCTTCTGTCCGGGAGACTGTACAGCCATCTGGCAGAGATTGACTGCAGCTGCGCAGCACGGCTGGAGACGGTGATTCCCACGATGGCTGCCACAGAAGGAGTCAATGAAACCCTCAAAGCAAGGGATCAAATGGCCTGGGCTGCGTCGATGAACAGCATCCGGCATCGCGCTGAGGAAAGCATCCTTGCGGAATCGATCTTTGACTGAAGCCAGATGCCGCCTCTTCGGGGGGGCGGCACTATTGTATTTATTTACTCTTATATCGATAGTCAGGGATTCTTTTCACAGGATATGCTTGCAATCGCCTTCTCGATGTTGGAGGCCACAGTCTCATCCCCGAACCCCGGGTGTCTCTCCAGGCGGGTTTTAATGGCCCTTTTTGCTTTCATGAAGAATTCAAGTGCCTTTTCCGGATCGGGAGAAACGCCGACGCCATCCCGCCAGCAATAGCCCATCCGAAGCGCGATGTCTGCGTACTTGCCGCCACTGATGCTGCACTTGTTGGTGTGCTCCCACAGACCGCTGAGCAGCGCCCAAGCTTTCTCCTTGTCCTGTGGAGTACCGTCTCCCTTGCGGTACATGTCGGAGAGCTTGCAGATGGTCTCTGTGGCACCGCGCTCCGCAGCGCAGGAAAAACAGCGGAACGCCTTTTCGCAGTCCGGTTCGCCAAGCCGATTGCTGTAACAGATATAGCCCAGCGAGTTGGCGACAAAGGCATCACCCTGCGGCGGTTCCTCGTCTGGGTTGAACAGCCGCAGCAGTGCCTGTTCCGCTTTCCGCCAGTCGCAGGACACGATGCCGCTGCCGCCATAATAGGCATACCGCTGAATGTCATCAAACTTCCCGGCAAGGCACCGTTCTTCCAGCATGCAGGTGTTCCAGGCGTGCAGCCGGTCAGAAATGCCGCCTTGCTTCGCCAGATGCTCAATCGTGGAGAGCAGATCATCCATGAAGTCTTTGGGGATCTCCGCTTCCCAGATAGGCTTCCCACGGCTTTGCACATATGCATCCCGCAGGGAAGAATATACAGCCAGTCCTTCTCTTCGGGATCAAGCCACTCCATCATATACAGAAAGCGCTCCGCCAGCAGGTCAGCATTAGATTCACTTCAGACAGTTCCGGGAATCGCAGGTGATCATGCGTGCCATGTCCCTGGAAGCTGCTGCGCCAGGCTTCCAGCAGGAAGCCATTGCAAAAGCGCGGAAGACGATCGATCAGGCAAAGCAGGTCATCATCCGCGATCGCACAGCGATGCGTGGCAGAGCTGAAGGGATACCTGCCCTGCTGAACCAGCTCCCACGGCGTCACATTCAGCCGGAAAAGCATCCGCACCGTCTCTGCGTCTGCTTCTACCAGCTCGATCCGCTCCATCTGCCTGTAAGGGACAGCGACAGTCTGAGCGTCTGCCGCCTCTTCATCCCCCTCGTAGCCAGGGACAGCAGCCGTGCGGAGTGTTCATCCCAGTCGTCATCCAAGACGCCATAGATCTGGCTATCCTAGCGCACCAGTGTACAGCAACGGATTTCATTGTATTCCATGACGTGTCTCACCTCCCGGCCTGCGTAAGAAGCTTGATATTTGCAACCATATTGCGGCCCGCTGAGGAAAGCATCCTCGCTGAATTGGTCTTTGACTGAATCCACCTGCCGCCTCTTCGGAGGCGGCTTTTACGTGAGCCGGCTGGCTCGCGCCAGGATGAGCTCCTTCAGTGTCTGCTTCAAATCCTGCGGCAGCAGGGACTCTTCGCACAGCTTCAGCCACGCGGGAATGAAGCCCACCATCTTCCCGATCATCATCTCGGCGGCCTTCCGGGGGATGCCGGCGGCTTCGGCGAAGATGAGGAAATCATTGTGTCGCAAATTGGTCTTCTTCCCGTTCATGGTCAGGGCAAATTCCTCTTTATCCTCAGGCATGATGACATTAACCGGCAGCAGGTCGTAGGCCGGGGACAGCACATAGGTGCCGCTCTCCGGAGCAGTCTCGATGAGGGAGAAGTTCTTCAGGTGCATATCGGAATTGCCTGTCAGAAAGCAGAAAGCCAGCCGCAGGAAAAGCTCGGACAGATCCAGGCCCGGGCGCGAGGAATACCGTTGGATCACCTTCACACAGCGCTCGTAAGAGCCCCGGTATTTGTCCTGCGTCAGCCGGAGATCCAGCTGGCAGAAATCCTCCATGGCGAGCATCTGCACGGCTGCGTCATCCTCACCGTGTACCCTGTCCACCCTGCGGGTGAGATAGGCATAGCCGTCATTCAGCCGAACCAGCGCGTGGGGCACAACGGCCAGACCTGATGCGGCTGCCATCCGCATCACCAGGTGCTCCGCCTCGGGAAGTGCCCGGAATTCGGGAACCTGGGGCTTGAGAATGTAACCTGTGGGATAGTCCACCATGGTCAAACGGGGTGTGCGCTCAGCAGAGAGGTGAAGGGACAACTTTTTCTGGACGCCCGGCACCGTGTATCCCTTTTGCACGGCCTTTTCCGCCAGCAGGGTCAGGGCATCATCCGTCAGCTCGATCTCCGGCAGAGTTTTCGTGCCGAAAAAGCGGCGGACGCAGGGTGGGTGCCAGCCGGAATCGGGAATCGGCTCCTTCGTCGGCTTTCCACAGCACAGACAGTTCATGCGCCCACCTCCCGGATACTGACGCTGCCGATGCAGTCATGGCAAGCCACCGCTAGAAGGCCGAAGCGATCCTTCTGGTCGATCTTCCAGTTCCTGCTGACCACGCCTAGCAGCCAGCCCTCCGGGATCAGCCCATCGAAGAACGGAAACAGCGTGCGGGAGGTGTAAGGTTCCGTCCGCATGGGCATGGTCAGCGAGACAGCCATTGGTTTATCCGAGGCCAGATAAGCCGGATCATAGGTGAAGCGATAGCCCTCATCCGTCTCCTGAATCAGCCCCGCGAAACGGTCCCGGACATACACGCCGGCCTGACGAAGCACGTTCACGGCTGATCCTCCTCTGTTTCCCGCTCGATCCGGCCCGGCACTGCCTCCATGCCAAACATGGCCAGGGCCTGGTTTACCTTGTCCAAGCGCACGGTTTTCTTCCCCTGCTCCAGGTCGTGCACAAAGCGCAGTCCGAGGCCGGACCGGATTGCGAATTCCTCCTGGGTCAGGCCCGCTGCCCTCCGGCTATCCCGGACAAAGGTAGCAATCTTGTCAGTTCGCATCGAATCACCCTTTCAAATGCATCGTATTCCCGATCGGGTATAATGTCAATGCTATTTGATAGAAAATTCCCGAACGGGAAGATTTCGCGGTGACATTGAGCAATCTTCCCGATCGGGTATAGCCATTAATCTGGGGGCTTTATAAGCGGAATATGATGCAGCAGATGACCAGCATGTTGGATAGTGAAATACTGTAGGACAGAAATCCCTTCGCATCAAGTTCATCCCAAGATTAAATCAAATGTAGCCATACACGAGTCAAACGCAATTAATCAATTTTGTATGCACGGGCAAATGGCATCAGAACACTTATTTTGCAAGGGTTCTGATGCCACTTGTCCACTCAAAGTCGAAACTACCGTTAGAGAATTAAAGGTCGGTGATACAATGGCCTGTCAACAAATCCCCTATCCGGATCATGTGATCGAAACGATCGCCCGATGTTTCTGGCCGGATATCCTCGAAAACGATCGCACCCTCAGAAAGGACAGGATCATCGGAGAACATATTCTTTACCTTCAGATGGCCACCCAACTATCGACCGAAGGTACAAAAGAGCCCATTTTCCGGAAAAAATAAAGAAAAACCATTGATCTTCGCGTTGGCTCAGATTGCCGCCTCTTTGGTGACAGCTTATGCATTGCTGCTTGACATTTATCAAGTATTTTGCCAACATAGAGACTGTGGGAGGTGAATGGCATTGAATCAAATCATTCATGAATTACAGGACATGACGCATCTGAGCTGGGCGAAGACGCGCAATTCGTCCGGTACGGCGGGTTCATTCCTGAAAGCGTATGAAGACGGAGTCGATGGGAAGACTTATTTC
>CACYGY010000011.1:50370-96037 GCA_902774025.1 uncultured Eubacteriales bacterium | reverse complement strand
GCCTTCCGCACGGCCCTCCACGCGGCCCTCCGCACGGCCCTCCATTCGGCCTTTTTCCAGGATTGCCTCACCGATATTCGACACAACACCCTTCCTTTCTCGTCTTAAGCCTCACAGGCATTGTGTGTTACGCTGAACCCTGCGTTCTTTCGTCATGTGATTCCCTGTGTTCGAAGAGAATTCTGCGGATTCAGGCAATCTGAAATTCATTGTACAGCTTTTCACGGTATTTCTGGTCTACTGCACAGCGTTCCACGTCTTCAAGTCTTCCGAGGGCAAGGAGCTTTGTTACCAGCATACCCAAAAGATTGGCTCCTTCCGTACGACCCTCCGCAAGACCTTCCGTACGACCTTCCGCACGACCTTCCATTCGGCCTTTTTCAAGAATTGCCTCGCCTATATTGCACACGTTATTCATCTCCCTGTCCAGTTCTTCGTTCATGGAAATCCGGTATTCCTTTTCCAGCTGCCGTTTCCGCTCCGCAAGCGATTTCTCATTGGATAGAAACAATGACAGATACCGGATCAGCTGATCATCGCTGTTGACACCGTCCTGCGCCAGGGTGATGACAACAACCTGCAGTTTGTCATAATCCGACTTCCTGCTGCCATTGTTGCCAATCCGTACCTTTTCTTCAACGGCGTAATCCGTGACTGTGTTCCGCCTGGCCTGACTGTCCGGACAGATCCAGATGCTGTACACTTTCTGAATCTTCCCGTACTCCGAATGCGTGAATGCTGTTCCATACTGCGCAGAAATCATCCTGGAGCAGTAGTACAGTCCGCGGGTGACCACCTGGTACCGCAATCCAGCGTCATTCTGAATCTCCAGGTTGACAATCACACGGACTTCCTGATCGGAGTCGGGGATACGGGCTGTAAACAGTATATCGTAGTGGATCACCTGCTCATCGGCGGCGTTGTCTTCGGAATTCATCTGCGTAACTCTCTGATTGCCATCCAGCATTCCGCCTTCATCCTGATGAACCGGATCACTGACACTGGGTTTCCCGAGAAAACAGTTCCGAACAATAAACTCATCCGAGTAATTCCGGAACTCCGGAAGGCACATCCGCATCAGCGGGGCCAGCACCGCCTCATGGGAAAATATCTTTTTTATGTGACGGTCCATTTTCGCTGTGTCCCCGGCATGATCCATGCTGTTGGCGATGCTTGTCTGCATGGCACAACCCTCCTTCTTCTGAAGCGATTTTACTTCAATCCGGTAATTTCCACAAGAAGATGGAGGAATACGGAACACTCTTCTTCCGCCTCCCTTACCAGCAGATGCACACCAGGCTCCTCCATCTCTCCTCCGCCAGTTCCGTCAGGAGTGTTCATCTCTCCCTGTCCATCCTCCCACAGGGATTCGGAATCAGACGCTCCGCCATACTCCTGAACGTCCCGTCCTTCTCCGTTGACGCTTTCACCCGGCAATGATATGATTTCCCTGCCTTTTATCCACAAACCGGAGGAATCAGCTCATGGCACGCATTATTCAGGATTTTCAGGAACTCATCGGCCACACGCCCCTGGTGGAAATCAAAAGACTTCCCCAGGCTCCACTTTTCAAAGCCCGTCTGGTTCTGAAACTGGAATCCTTCAATCCTGCAGGCTCCGTGAAAGACCGCACCGCTCTTTCCATGATCCAGGAGGCGGAAGAGAAAGGACTTCTGAAGCCGGGTTCTGTTATCGTGGAGCCCACCAGCGGCAATACAGGCATCGGCCTGGCTGCCCTGTCAGCCTCCCGGGGGTACCGTGTGATCCTCACCATGCCGGATACCATGAGCCCCGAGCGGCAGAATATTCTCCGTTCCTACGGTGCTGAGATTGTGCTGACACCGGGAAAAGAAGGCATGACAGGAGCTGTTGAAAAAGCCGAAGCGCTGTGCCGGGAGATTCCCGGAAGTTTCCTGCCGGGACAGTTTGATAATCCCGGCAATCCGCGTATTCATTACCGTACCACGGGACCGGAGATCTGGGAAGACACAGAAGGAGCCGTGGACATTTTTGTGGCGGGCGTGGGCACCGGCGGCACTCTGACAGGCACAGGCAGATACCTGAAAGAAAAGAAATCCCACGTTCAGATTGTGGCGGTGGAACCCGCCCGCTCCCCTCTGCTCAGTGAAGGACGCAGCGGCAGTCATGGCCTGCAGGGCATCGGAGCCAATTTCATACCGCCGGTGCTGGACCGGTCCCTGGTGGACCGGATCATTCCCGTCCATGAGAAGGATGCATATGACGCGGCCAGGAGTCTTTCCCGCCGGGAAGGTTATTCCGTGGGCATTTCCGGCGGTGCCGCCCTTTACGCGGCCATGACCCTGGCCATGTCGGAAGCATGCCGGGGAAAGCTCATCGTCGCCCTCATGCCCGACGGCGGCGACCGATATTACTCGACTCCCCTGTTTACAGAGGATCAGACGGAGGCGCTATGAACCATCCCACCCTTTCCGACCTGGATGAACTGATTCTTCAGGATTACGCGAAAAACCGGCTGATTGACCGGATGGAACTGCAGCATCGTCCGGACATGGAAAACATCTGCCGGATTCTGGATCTTCTGTTCACGGTGCTTTTCCTGGGATACTACCCGGACCGGGTGCACAAGGTGGATGATCCCAGACAGTCTCTGAGCCAGACGGTGGAGGACGTTCGTCTTCTCCTGAGACGGGAAATCGCCAACGTCCTGCCCTATGATCCCGCCTGGACGGACAGAAACCCCCGGGAGCTTTCAGAGGAAGCCCGGTATCTTTCCAGTCGTTTTCTGTCCCACATTCCCACGATCCGGGACTATCTGGACACGGATCTGGAAGCTCTGCTGGAAGGCGACCCCGCGGCCGAATGCAAGGATGTCATCCTCTTTGCCTATCCCGGCTTCTATGCCATCACCGTCTACCGCCTGGCCCATGAGCTTTACCAGCTGAAAGTTCCCCTGATCCCGAGGATCATGGCGGAGCACGCCCATGCACGCACCGGCATTGACATCAACCCGGGCGCCAGCATCGGCAGGTATTTCTTCATTGACCACGGCACCGGCATAGTCATCGGGGAAACCACGGTCATCGGAGAACACGTGAAACTGTATCAGGGCGTCACCCTGGGTGCGCTGTCCACAAGGGGCGGGCAGCGTCTCCGCGGCACCAAGCGGCATCCCACCATAGAGGATCATGTCACCCTCTATGCCTGTGCCTCCGTTCTGGGCGACACCCGCATCGGACATGACTCGGTCATCGGCAGCAACGTCTTCATCACCGAAGACATCCCGCCGCTGACCACCGTATCCATCCGGGAACAGGAACTGAACGTCCGGCCCCGTCCGGGGCATTCACCGGAAACTCCCTGAACTGAAAAAGCCGGGATCGCCCGGCTTTTTTCAGTATTCAACGCCCTCCCTGGCCAGAACGCCCCTTTCCATGGGATGAGCCGCATTTCGGACGTCTTCCTCCCTCAGGCACCCCAGCTGCAGAGCCACATTGATCTCGTCCAGAATCAGCATGTCCGCCCCCCGGGAAAGCACTTCCCTTCCGGCTTCCTCCAGGGCTCTTCGGCACAGTTCCCGGACCTCGTCCTGCTCCTGCCCGGTCATGAACGTATAGAAACCATGGACAGGGAAACACAGAACCCGGATCTCCGGAATCCTGGCAAGCACCGCGTTTTCCCCGCTGGTTCCGTCCTTGAGAAAAAAGACAATCAGAACCTTTCTGCCATGCCCCGCCATGCGCAGAGCCGTTCCCAGAGCCGCACTGGTCTTTCCCCGTCCGTCCCCCGTCAGAACATGAAGCATTTTATCCTCTCCCCTCCATGGACCGCTTTTCCATCGCCAGCTGCCCGTGGAGCACGGAACAGTTCCACCGGCGGTTTGTGTCCGTGAGCACCGCCTTCATCTCCGGCTGCACCGGCCAGGTGCGCATATCCGCCAGAATCCTGTCCAGCAGCATGTCCTTCACGCCGCAGAATACCACCATGGATTCCGGTCCATGGGGAAACGGAGGAAGAAGCGCCCCGCTCTGTCTGTTCCCCAGAATCTCCTCCAGGGTCAGGCCCTCCCTGTCCCTGTCCACTTCCAGAAGCTCAAGGCCCCAGATGCCGCATTTTTCCCGAAGTTCGCGGAGAAGCGCCCGGGACGCCTGGTAAATGATCATGGATGGCATGAAACCGCTCCTTTCCATCTCCCTGCGCTGAGAATACCCGCTCCTCCCGACTCCGTCAAGAAGGGGATGAAACAGAGAGCCTCATGCGTTGTATGGTTGAGGGGCTTTTCCCTTTCTGATATAATCCCCACGTCCCGGAGGTGACAGAATGAGCGAACAGAACCGGCGCCGCAGATTCCGCGGCGCGCCCAGGTTTTCCACGGATAATCCCGAATTTCCCGGCACGGGTGAAACGCCTCAGGAAACGGCGCAGTGGAATGGTGATCCCACCCTCGGCGTCCCTCCCGGAGAAACGGAACAGTACGTCCGTGAGCCCGCTGCAGAAACCTGGCAGGAGGCTCCGGAATGGACGGAGGCTCCGGTGGAGGAAAGCGGCTGGGAGAATGCCCCCGGGGAAACCTGGCAGGAGCCGGAAGAATGGGAATCTTCTCCCGGGCAGGAAACGGACGCTGCCTTTGAAGGCAGCGATGCTCCGGTGGACCTGACAAGTCAGGAAGAGGTCGTGGATGATGCCCTGAACCAGCCCCACAGCATTTTCAGGCCCCGGGAGCGCAAACCCAACTTTGTCCTCTCCGTGGCGGTGAATATTGTCCGCATCCTCCTGGTTCTGTCCCTCATGGCAGTCCTTGCGGGACTCGGGACCATTGCCGGCATCGCCAAGGGATATGTGGACACAGCCCCGAGACTGAACCTGGCCGCCCTGGACGAGCAGGCACAGACTTCCTTCATCTATGACGCCAGCGGCAATCTCATCACCGAATACAAGGGCTCTGAGAACCGCGTCATGGTTTCCCTGGCGGCCATGCCCAAAATGCTGCAGGATGCCTTTGTGGCCGTGGAGGACGCACGGTTCTACACCCACTCCGGCGTGGATCTGAAGCGCATCATCGGCGCCTTCATCTCCAACCTGACCTCCTCCGGCACTCAGGGCGGCTCCACCATCACCCAGCAGCTCATCAAGAACACCCTCCTCAGTTCCGAGCAGAGTTACAAACGCAAGATCCAGGAAGCCTACCTGGCCATGCAGCTGGAGCAGACCTACAGCAAGGAGCAGATCCTGGAAAGCTATCTCAACACCATCTATCTGGGGGAAAGCTATTACGGCGTGCAGGTGGCCGCCCAGGGATATTTCGGCAAGGCCCTGAGCGAGCTGAGTCTGCGGGAATGCGCCATGCTGGCGGGGACCACCAACAGTCCCTATCACTACAATCCCCGCCGCAACTTCTACACCCGGAAAAAGGAGGGTGTGGACTATGTGGCCATCACCAACAACCGCACCAACTACGTCCTCCGGTGCATGTATGAAAATCAGTACATCACCATGGAACAGTATCAGGCAGCCCTGGACACCTCCACGGCCCACGTTCTGGAAAAGGATCCCAGTGCCCAGAGCAGCATCTACGCCTATCCCCACTATGTGGAGTATGCCGTTTCCGAAGTGGTGGACATTCTCCTGAATCTCAACGGCCTGGACAACACGGCAGCCAACCGCTCTGCCATGGAAAACCGGCTGAGAACGGGCGGCTACCGGGTTCAGCTGGCCATTGACACCGAGATACAGACCATTCTGGAGGAGACCATCAGCGGCTGGGGCAAGTATCCGGACCTGAGGGATCCCGCCGACAAGATTTACCGGGCCAGGAACGCCGACGGCACCTATGACGAGATCATTCAGCCTCAGGCTGCCGCCGCCATTCTGGATTACCGCACCGGAGAGATCAAGGCCATTGTGGGTTCCCGGACACCTCCCACCAGCCGGAAAACCCTGAACCGGGCCACGGATATGCGCATGCCTGTGGGCTCGGCCATCAAACCCGTTGCCGTATATGCCCCGGCACTGGATCTGGGAGCCAGTCCCGCCTCTGTTGTCTATAACATGCCCCTGCCCGTCTCCGGATGGAAAGACTCCTCCGGCGCGGACACCTGGCCCAAGAACTACGGCGGCGAGGGCTACACCGGTCCCATTACCCTCCGGGAGAGCATGCGGCGCAGCTACAACACCGGTGCTGCCCAGACCATGATGACCATGGTGGGCGTCAGCCGGGCCGTGGACTATCTCCATCGCCTGGGCGTTGACGACAATCATATCGACGCGACGCCCTTCGGCGTCACCCTGGGCTCCAGCGGCATCACCCCCCTGCAGATGACCATCGCCTTCGGCGTTCTGGCCAACGGGGGCGTGTACCAGCAGCCCATCTCCGTCCTGGGTATTTCCGATTCTGACGGGAATGTGGTGTGGGACGGTCATGCCCGGCAGGAACGCCGGCGGGTCTTCTCCGACTCCACCGCCTACATGGTTGTGGACATGCTCAAAACCGTGGTCTCCTCCGGCACCGGAACCTCGGCCAAAATCTCAGGCCAGACGGTGGGCGGAAAGACAGGCACCAATTCGGACCAGAAGGGCGTATTCTTTGCCGGCATGACCGGCTACTACTCCTCCGCCCTGTGGGTGGGGCATGACAATTACAAGGCCCTGTCCAGCAAATCCACCGGCTCTGTCAGCGCAGCGCCCCTCTGGCAGGCCTACATGAGCAAAATCCACACCGCCAGGGGCCTGAAGAACCGGGATATTCTGGAAGGCAGCCCTGAGGAATACGGACTGGTCCGGGTCACCACCTGCGGCGTATCCGGCCAGCTGGCCACGGATGCCTGCTACAATGACAGCATGGGCTACGGCGTGGTCACGGAGTACTGGGCCCAGGGCACTCAGCCCACTGTCAGCTGCCAGATGCACACCACCCAGACCATCTGTGAGGACTCCGGCATGCTGGCCTCCATCTACTGCCCCCATGTGGTTTCCCGGGGCGTCATCACCCTGCCCTACGGTCATCCCCTTCATGCTTTCATCGGCACCCAGTACGAGAGCGTGCTGAACCAGTACCTGGGCACCTACGCCACCACCTCCGGCACCATCTGCACGCTGCACACATCCGAGTCCCCTTACTTCCCGGGGCCTGGATATTCCATGCCCGGGTATGATACGGGGGACGGACCCGGATACAGCGGGCCTTCCGGCATCCCGGAGAGCGGTATGGATTTCAGCGAGCCCGGATATTCCGGTGGACCCGGGACATCCGTCGGAGGCGGGGAAACGGAATCCTCCTACACCGCGGACGCCCGTTCCCTCCTGTCCCAGGCCTCCTCCATGCTCTCGGGCATGGACCCTTCCCTGAACCAGTACAGTCAGATTCAGTACGCCATGGACCAGGTGTCCGCCGCCCTGAGTGAAGGCGCTTCCCAGAATGAACTCATTTCCGCCATGAGTCAGCTCACCCTGGCCATGGCCGGGCTGTAAACCCACGGAAAAAGGCCTCCGGAATCCCGAAACCGGGTTTCCGGAGGCCTTTCTGTCTGTTTACGGATACATGCCCTTCTGCAGACCGAACAGGCCCCAGAAGGTATCCTGAGCTGTATCATCCTGTCCGTAGGTGAAGGTCAGGCCGTCCTCGGTGCGGAACAGACGGTTGTTGTCCGTTGCCACCGACAGAACCACTTTCTGCCCGTTCATCTTTGTCAGGGTCAGAGTGGCCTTCATGGAAGCGGAAGGCGCATAGGCCTGAGCGCCCCTGGAAAAGTTCTGCTCAATCCAGGTCAGGGAGGAAGGCGTCAGGACCGTATATTTTCCGTCCGGTATCGACAGTTCGGCCCGGATGACGCTGGAGATCCCCAGACTTGAAGCACTCACATAGGTCTGGGTCAGGGGCGCCTGGGTCGTGGAGGGGCCCTGCCAGATACTGGTTCCGGTGCTGACAGTACCGGTGGTTCCCGTGGTACCGGGACCGGCCGGCGTACCGTAGGAAACGCTTCCGACGGATGCCCCGGGGCCGGAGGAGCCGGGACCGTAGGAGGAACCGCCGGGACCCGCAGGCGTGATGGAATAGTCACCGGATGTCTTGCGGATCCATCCGGCGGCACCCCTGAGGCTCACCACCAGCCAGGAACCCATATCCTGAATAATGGGCAGTTCCGTGCCGCTGCTCACCAGGCCCACCTTTTTTGCACCGGTATCATTCCAAGCGTAGATGGATGTGGCCTGATCCGCCACATACCAGGAAGGATCCACCAGGACGTATTCTGCCAGAACCCAGCCTGAACTGGGACCATTCTCGGACAGATAGCATTCATAAAAACCGTTTTCCATGGCACCCACAACAAACTGTGTGCCATAGCTCAGCCGTGTCAGGGATTTGCCCCGGGTGCTGGGGGTATCCCTGACGGTAAGCTTTTCGCACAGAACAATGGCCATGTATCCGGTCTGTCCCATGCCGTATCCCGGCCGGATGGACGCCTGGGCCAGGGGGACCATGCACATGATCATCATGGCCAGAATCATGCAGACCACGCCTCTGGTTTTCCTCATTTTCCTTTTCCTCCTTGTCTTTCTACAGCCTGCGGTTCATGATGGCCGCAAGCATTGAGCCGTTGTTGAACAGTCCCGCCAGACGGGATTCCTCAATGAGCCGGTTCACCGCTTCCATATGGACCATGGTCTGCAGGAGGGGAACCAGAGCAAAGAGGGCAAAGCAGATGATGGCGCCCCTCAGAAATCCGAACAGACCTCCCGCCAGGGCATCCATCTGCTTGAGCACGGGGAAGCTGAAAACCGCCCGCAGCATGGCAGACAGAATGGTGATGATGAGATACAGACCTAGGAAACAGGCCAGAAAGCTCAGAATGTTGGTACAGGCTCCCAGAATGGTCTGGCTCACATAGCTGGACACGGAAGCCGTACCACCGTACACCTGATTGGCCAGATTATCCCTGAGCATGTTCCCGATGATGCCCGGAAGGCCCACCCGGTCCACAACCTCCGCAATGCCCTGGGCTGTGAGACTTCCCACGCTCTGCATGGACGTCTCCAGGTCGCCCACACGGCTGGCCGCGTCCGTAAAGTTCAGCATCCAGCGCTGGATTTCCGCGTTCCCCGACACCCATTCCACCACCCTGGGGTAGAAGACAAAGGACAGGCCGAAGGACAGAAGACAGGAACCGGTGCCCAGAACGGAACTGACAAACCCGCGGTACATGCCGAAGAGCAGACTGAGGCCGATGATCCCCAGGATCACATAATCCACTGTATTGATGTCGTTTCGCCTCCTCCCGTCTTACTGCTCCCCGGCGTGAGTTTTCTCCCTGGCCGCCGTGAGAACAGGATCGTGATCCCCGCCCGGCGCGTGAAGCTCATTGATGGCGTCAATCTCAGCCTTCCGCAGGGGAGGCGTGCACCAGGTGCAGCGCGTCAGCTTTGCAAAATTGCCACTGTCCAGCTCCCCGTAGGCAAAGGCGGTGAACACCCGGCCCTTTGCGCTGTTGCAGGTCTCGCTGGAATGATACATGCTGCCGCCGTTGGGATTGTAATAGACCGGGAAATCATCATCGGGATAGGGAATCTGGCGTCCCTGCCAGTCCTCCCAGATCACCATCTTCATGTTCTTCTTCCGGTTGTCCCAGAGCCATTTCATGTTCACCCCCTGGGCATTGGTCCTCCGCTGAACCCGGATGCAGCCATGGCTGGCCCGGGTACCCAGCTTGCCCTCGGTGGTGGAATAGTCATTCCCCCCGTCCCTGGTCTTCAGGTGGGGCACCTCGTGCAGGAGATCCCCGTCATTGAAGCGGATGCCCATGGAACAGTAGAGGTTATCGGAACGGAACTCGCCCACAGCAGGCAACAGAAGGAGAAACTCGCCCGAGCGTGTCTCATTGTAGGGCTGCCTTGCGTTGGAAAGCCCTGTGGACACCAGAAGGGTGGTGAAGAGATGCCCGTCCCGGAACAGATACAGGCGCTGGGTCAGCTTGTCAATGACAATGGCCAGCTCCTGATTGGGCTCCGTCTGCCGGAGGTAGCTGGTGGGCACATAGCCCTGCACCAGTTCGTTCCAGATCTTGACCTTGCTGTCATGGAAGGAGGAGGAGTAGCATTCTATGAGCGTCCACTCATTGCCCTTTTCCAGGACATGGACCCCCTGACTGATGCAGGTCACCACGCCGACACCCGCGCTGCTTTCGCTGGGCTCCGCCCGGATGATCACCTGGGTCTTCTGGGCGTTTTTCTTCCCGTTGTCCAGAACGGTGATGGGCTGCATAAGCATCTCCCACACCGCTTCCTCATTCCGGATGTCCATGGGCAGTGTCCAGTAATTCATGCTGGTATCCTGCCCGGCATAGGGACTGCCGTAGGCGGGAGTGTACCGGAGCTGCTCCCTGTCCCCCGCGTCCATGTCGTGCGCCACTTCGTCTTCCATGATGACCAGGTCATTCCCGGAAAGCTCCTCCGCAACCACCGGGAACATCTCCGCGTCCGTCCCGGCCGTCCGGTCATCCGGAAGGTTTTCTTCCGCCGTCATCTCCTGGTCTTCCACAGTCCCCGTCCTCTGACTGTCCGGAGCGTTCTCCTCCGTCACTGCCTCCGGTTCTTCCGAAGACACCGTTTCCGCAAGGTCATCCGCGCTCACGGTTCCCTCCTGAATCACCGTCCCCGCAAGGTCGTCCGCGCTCACGGTTTCCTCCAGGATCACCGTTCCCTCGGGATCCTCCGCCATCACGGTTTCTCCCGCCGGCACATTCCCCGCGGAATCTGACGGATCCGCTTCCGCCGTCCAATCGCCTGTTTCCACATTCCCCGTCCCGTCAGGAATACTCTCTTCCGAGCCATCCTCCCCGGAGCCTTCCACGGTTTCCCCCTCCAGAACGGTCTCCGTCTGAGGGTCAAATCCGAAAAGGGTAAACTTCAGGGGCACACTTTCCGACCGGGTGGACAGCGTGTCCGTCAGCACCAGGGTCCCCTTTGCCTCTCCGTCCCGCACCTGAGAGGGCATGATCCTCAGCACCTGTTCTCCTTCCCGGCAGGTGCTCCGGATCTCCGTTGTGTACTCCGCCCCCTCCAGGGTGAGGGAGACCACGCCGGCACAGCTGGCATAAAAGGAAAGGGTCAGGGGATGTTCGGGGGAAACTTCCTTCTCCGCGCTCACGTTCATCAGCATGGGATAGACAAGACCCACCGTCACCGGAACGGTCGCGGTCTCTTCCTGAAAGCGGATCACCAGGAAGGCAGGGCCCTGGGGGGCCGGGACGCCCTGATAGGTCCCGTTCCAGTACACACTGCCATCCCCTTCCGTCACCGGCAGGCTTTCCGCCACCACCGACAGGGCCTCCTGATCATCCGCGAACCTGTGCAGGCTGATATGAGCCGTCCCCGTCCCGGGCACCCGGAAGGTGATGCGGACCGCCTGTCCCGGGCGGATCACCGGATTGTCCACCCCGATGGACAGAAGGGATTCCCCATAGGCGGGCAGTACGGTGAGCAGGCAGAAAAGCGTCAGATACAGAAGCAGTTTACGCATGCAAGTCTCCTTCACAGGCCGGATCCTCTCCGGCGATGATTTCCATGTCCAGGATGGGAAGCAGCTCCAGTCCGCTGCGCACCCGGAAGGTACAGGCCTGCCGGGGGAAGTAGCCTTCCCGGTCCACAAGACAGGTCCGGGTTCCGGCCCGCAGGCCGCATTCCACATCCAGAGGTCGGTCTCCCACCATGAGGACACGGTCTCCTCTGTCCGTATGCCATTTTTCCATCAGGGCAAGAAGCCCCGCCGGATCCGGCTTGCGGGGATATCCCATGTCCCCGGTGATCATGTCCGCAGGGCTGTCCCCCAGTGCCTCAAGCCCCCGGATCGTATCCGTTCTCCTGTGGGTCAGAACAAACCAGGGGATTCTGCCCCGGATCCGCTCAATGACCCTGTCCATGCCCTCCACGGGGCGGACTTCCTCCTCCGTTCCCGTCTCCAGGACGTGGAATTCGGCCTTCAGGCTCTCCGGCGTCTCTCCCAGCAAACCGGAAACCGTCCGGAAGCATGTATCCGCGGAATCCTTCAGAAGCCGGTAAATCCATTCCTCCTCAACCCGCAGATTCCGGGACGCGCACAGGCGCACCATGAGACGGGTCATGAGGGGATAGGTATCCATGAGTGTGCCGTCATAATCAAAAACGATGGCGGAGATCATAAGCATCCCTCCGTCCTGATTTCTTTTTTTACGGTCCCCGGATCACCCGGTTTTCCCCGGGATGCATTTCATGAAAGGTGACATAGTGATCCCCGGTGTAGAAGTACAGGCCGTCATTGGAATAGACCAGCCGGCATCCGTTCCGGCTCCCGGACACGTAGAAACAGTCACACTCATAGTACTGCCGGCCCTTTGCCGTGGGGAGGATGCCCTCATAATTGCCGAAACGGTCCCCGCCGATGGATTTGCCGGGCAGTACATCGCTCAGGCGGTTCCTCCGGCTGTCCCAGCCGTTTTTCTGGGCTTCCTTTTTCGTCACAAAATTGTCCGGAAGCCTTCCGCGCTTCGCCAGATAGTCCACAATGCTCTGGGGCTGGTTGAGGGGGCCGGAGGGCACCGGCGTCACGCCGGCGGCGGCCGGAGCAGGGGTCACCTCCACATAGGGCGCGGGCGTGGGCGTAGCCTTCTTTTTCTTCTTTGCCTCAAACCCGCCCAGAGCATGAGCTGTCAGGCACAGGCTCAGAAGGATCAGGAGAGAGAGAAGGAGGGCCAGACATCGTTTCATGCTGTGCATCCTTTCATTCTTGATTACTTGTGGTATCGTTCACCGGAGAGGATCTTCATGGCCCGGTACAGCTGTTCCAGCAGCATGACCCGGGCAAGCTGATGGGGGAAGGTCATCTTTCCCAGGCACAGTTCTTCCCCTGCCCTTTCCCGCACATCACCGGAGAGGCCCAGGGAGCCGCCAATGACAAAAACAATGGAGGACTGACCGCTGACCTGCAGGTCCTGAAGGTGCCGGGCAAAGCTCTCCGAGTCCATCTGCCTGCCTTCCAGGGTCAGGGCAATGACATAGTCCCCGGGACGGATCCTTTCCAGCAGGGCCGCGCCTTCCTTCCGGCGGATCTTCTCTTCCTCCCCGCTCCTTTCCGGAAGATCCGGCACCTCCGTGACCTGAAAGCGGCCGAAGCGGCTCAGGCGCTTCAGGTATTCATCCGACATGTCCCGGAAGGGCTTTTCCCTGAGCCTTCCCACCGCCAGAATCTGCATGCCCCTTCCTCCTTTTCTTCTGCATTATACGGGGTGGATGACGCATGTCAAGCAAACCGGCCTCCATATGTGAAGAAATTCGTCTAAATTCGTTACGAAATTGTGTTCATTTGTTGACATGCGGAAACAAATCCTTTACAATGCGCGTGAATACCTGAATTGCGTCAGGAGGCATGGATATGGCACGCTCAGCAGGAAAACGACTGGCCACGGCAGCCCTGTGGGGGTTACTGTGCTCTTTTCTGTTCATCTTCAGTGCCGCCGCGGCACTGTCCTTTCCCTTTCAGACCCTGACGGTCAACGCTGTGAACATGCGCCGCACCCCTGCCTCCGGCGGAATCGTCCTGGAACGTGTCCCGGAGGGGACGCAGATCCAGGTCACCGGGGAGGACGGGGCCTACTTCCGGGTTTTTTACAAGAACCGCACGGGTTACATCCTCAAGTCCTATCTCAGCCAGGACCCTGAGGTCATGGTCACACCCGAACCCACACAGCGGCCCACCTCTGCCGGCTACCCCTATGACACCGTGGCCACGGAGAAGGTGAATCTCCGCTCCAAAGCCTCCACCCGGGGAGAGATCCTTGGGAAAATCTCCAAAGGGGACACCGTTTCCGTACTCTCGGTGAAAAACGGATGGGCCCAGGTGAAGTGGGGAAACCTGGAAGGCTATGTGAGCACGGATTACCTGATCGTCCATGACATTGTCAAAGCCACTGCCACCCCCAAACCCACAGCCCGGAAGGATACGTCAGAGGATCCCGCGGAGGACGCGGGCAATTACCGGACACTGCGGACCGGGGACACCGGAGCGGATGTCACAGCCCTGCAGAATGCCCTCATCGAGCTGGGCTTCCTCTCCGGAAAGGCAAGCGGAACCTATGACGACTCCACGGAAAAGGCAGTCTCAACCTTCCAGAAGAAAAACAAATATCCGGAAACCGGCATCATGGACGCCAATCTCCAGGCTTTCATGTACACGGGAAAACCGGTAAGCAGCAAGAGCACCGCCACCCAGATCAGAACCCTGTCCCCCGTGGATCAGGCCACCGTACGAGCCGGCAGCAAAGGCGAGCTGGTGGGCAGGATTCAGGTCCGGCTCTATGAACTGGGGTATTACAAGGGCAGCATTACCATGAGCTGTGACCAGAACACCCGCAACGCCATCAAGGCCTTCCAGAAGAAACACGGCCTGGAGGCGGACGCGGTGGCGGGTTCCCTCACCCAGGCACTGCTCTTCTCGGATGAGGCCATCGCCGCCGACACAACGCCCGAACCTTCCGCCACCCCCACGCCCACGCCGGCTCCCGCGGCACCCACCCCCAGCGGGCTCGTGCAGCGGGGCACCACCGGCAAAAACGCGGAGATGGTGCAGCAGCGTCTCATCGATCTGGGCTATCTCTCCGGAAAGGCGGACGGCGTTTTCGGCGCCTCCTCCGTCCGGGCCCTCACCGCCTTCCAGGAAGCCAACGGTCTGAAGTCAGACGGCGTGGCGGGCACGGATACCTATGCCCTGCTTTTCAGTCTGAAGGCTCTGCCCTCCGGCGCAACCCCCTCCCCCACACCCAGTCCCGAACCCACGCCCACACCGGAACCTACCCCCACGCCCAGCCCCACGCCGGAACCTCTGACGCGGGAAAACGCGGTGGTGGTGAAACTGGGCGTCTCCGGAGAGGTTGTGAAGCGCATTCAGGAGAGACTCACCGCTCTGGGCTATTATGATTCTGCCCTGGACGGCGTGTGCAAGGCGGATGACGTGGCAGCCATCCGGATCTTCCAGTCCCTGAACGGTCTGAAGCAGGACGGTGCCGCGGGGTATGAGACGCAGGCTGTCCTTTTCAGCGATCAGGCCATTGCCTACGCCGGCACGGCCGCCACGGCCACCGCCGCCACCTACTCCCTGAAAACCCTGCAGAAGGGTTCCAAAGGAGAGAATGTGCGCAGGCTTCAGGAACGCCTCATTGAACTGAAATACCTCTACGGCAAGGCGGACGGCGTCTATGGCAACGCCACCGCGGAAGCCGTCGCGGAATTCCAGAGCCGCAACAACCTGCCCAGTGACGGTGTTGCCGGGGAAAAGACGCTCACCCGGCTGTATGCCACCGGTGCCAAAGCCAGCACGGAGAAGGCCAGCGCCTCCCCCACGCCCTCCACGCTGAAACAGGGAGACACATCGGAGGCCGTCAGGGTGATGCAGCAGCGCCTCATCGACCTGGGGTATCTCACCGGAAAGGCCGACGGTACCTTCGGCGTGCAGACCTATCTGGCCCTGCAGGCCTTCCAGCAGGCCAACCGGCTCACGGCAGACGGCATCGCGGGAAGCAAGACCCTGGAACTCCTTTCCTCCTCCAGGGCCGTGGCCTCCGACGGCAAAACGAAGGCCACCGCCACCCCCGCGCCCACAGCCAGGGCCACCGTGGCGCCCGCCGTCACCCTGACCTCGGCGCCCGCTCCCCTCTCTGTACGCTACGAAAACTGGTACAGCAGCATCAAGTCGGCGGTGCGTGAGTACCCCTATGTCACCGTCTACGACTATGCCACCGGTCTTTCCTGGCAGCTCCACGTCTTCTCCTGCGGCGCCCATGCGGACGCTGAACCTCTTACGGCTCAGGATACGGCCAAAATGGAGAAGGCCTTCGGCGGCAACACCTGGACACCCAAGGCTGTATGGGTTGTTCTCTCCAACGGTCAGGTCTTCATGGCCAGCACCCATTCCATGCCCCATGAGGTCCAGCATATCACAAACAACAATTTCGACGGCCATCTCTGCATCCACTTCCCCAGGACGGAAGCTCAGGTGGCGGCCATCGGCACCTATGCCACCTCCCACCAGCAGGCCATTGACAAGGGCTGGGCGGAGACGCAGAAGATGATCAAACGCTGAGGCAGTCCTTCCCGTGTGCTGCGCACACGGGTTTTTCAGGCCTTCCGGCAGGGGCAGAGCGGTTTGCGGAACAGCCCGGGAATTCCTTCCATGGCTGGACAATCCCCCCCGTCTCATGTACAATTACGGATGTTTTCCGCATCCACTGCAACTGAAGCATTTCCCGCCCGCCGGACGCAGACGGAAACTGCCTACCAATCTACAGGGGGAAAGCCAAATGGCAGACTGGATCATCGTTGTCGATGACAATACAGCGAACCTGAAAGAAGCGGATCAGATTCTCAGCGACCACGGCATGCGCGTCACCACCCTGACCTCCGGAAAGGCTCTCCTGGAACTGGTGGAAAAGCAGACGCCTGATCTGATTCTCATGGACATCCAGATGCCCGGCATGGACGGCTTTGAAATCATGCGGAGGCTGAAGAGTTCACCGTTTCCTGCCGTCCCGGAGATTCCCGTGATTTTCCTCACCTGTCAGGAAAACCAGACCTATGAAACCCATGGCCTGCAGCTGGGCGCCATGGATTTTCTCCATATGCCCGTGAACCCGGAGGTCCTCGTCAGCCGGGTACAGAAAACCCTTCTGACACAGCGCAGACTTCTGCACTTTGAGCATGCCGCCGCCACGGACAACCTCACCAGCTTCATGAACAAGAACGCCTCCGCGGCCCGCATGGAGTATCTGTGTGCCCATGAGACCGGCATGCTGTGCATTCTGGACCTGGATTCCTTTAAACTGGTCAATGACCTGTACGGCCATGACATCGGGGACCAGGTGCTGAGCATGTTTGCCAGACATCTGCGGAATATCATGCGGGCAGAGGACGAATGCGGGCGCATCGGCGGGGATGAGTTCATCATTTTCGCGCGGAACATGCGTTCCGAGCATGAGCTGCAGCTCCTCACCCAGCGGATCAATTCGGAGTTCCTGGAGGACGCCAAGAATATCCTGGGCGCCCACATGACCCTCCCCCTGGGAGTGTCCATCGGGGCCGCCTCCGTGCCGGATCAGGGAAGGGACTACAAGCACCTCTTCCATCTGGCGGACCAGGCACTGCATCAGGTCAAGCACCAGGGAAAGCACTGCGTGCGCCTTTCCCGGCACGGTTCCTCGGAGGACCCCGAGCTCCCCGGCCTGACGGATCTGGAGATGGCCACCTCCATTCTGGAGGAGCGGAACATCACCCCGGCAGCCATGTGGATGGGCCGTGAAGCCTTCATCAGCATCTACCGGTATATGGTCCGGTACATGGAGCGCTACCATGGCAGCGCTTACCGGGTGCTCTTCACCCTGTCCATTGTGCCGGAAGTCACCGATGAAATGGAACAGCGTGAAATCATGAACCACTTCCGGGAAAAGGTACAGCACTCCCTCCGGAACAGCGATGTCATGATGGACGTGGGGGAGAACAAGCTGTTCCTGCTGCTTCCGGAAGCCCACGACTACGATATTGACCGGGTCATCGCCCGCCTTCTGGGCGCCTGGGAGAGGTCTCCCCATGCCCGCCTGACCAGAATCTCCTATGAGAGCGGACGGGTGCAGCTGAACCACGAGAAGGAAACCGATGTTCCCGGCGAAAGACTCAGCCGCATCGCCATGGTCTCCGGTAATGTGGAGGACATGGAAAAAGCAAAGGTCCTGCTGGAACAGCAGCATATTCTTGCCTCCTGTCTGACCTCCGGTCAGGAACTGCTTCGCTCTGTCAGCTCGTCCAGACCGGACCTGATCCTCCTGGACGTGAGCCTCCCGGACATGGACGGGTTCGAGGTCATGCACTGCCTGAAGGAAACCCTGCTGGAGGAGCAGGATATCCCGGTCATTTTCCTCTGCTCCGACAATACCCAGGAATCGGAAATTCTGGGCCTGCAGCTGGGGGCCGTGGACTTCATCCGCAAGCCCTTCGTCCCGGAAGCACTGGTGCTTCGGGTGCAGCACACGCTGGAACTGAACCTGCTGCAGCGTTCCCTGGCGGCAGAGGCCGAAAAAAGAGCGCAGGAGAACGAGAGCCTTTCCACACGCGTCGTGCATGCGCTGGCCACGGCCATTGACGCCAAGGACGCCTATACAAACGGCCATTCCGCCCGCGTGGCCACCTATGCCAGGGATATCGCCAGGCGCTTCGGATACACGGAAAAACAGCAGAATGACATTTTCATGATGGGCATCCTTCACGACGTGGGCAAGATCGGCATTCCGGACGCGGTCATCAACAAACCCGACCGTCTGACCGAAGAAGAGTATGCCCTCATCAAGAACCATCCGGTGATGGGTGCCAGAATCCTTGAGCGTATCCATGAAATGCCGCTTCTGGCCATCGGAGCCCGGTTTCACCATGAGCGCTATGACGGTCTGGGATACCCGGACGGCCTTGCCGGGGAAGCCATCCCGGAGGAAGCCCGGATTCTGGCCGTGGCGGATGCCTATGACGCCATGTCCAGCCGCCGCAGCTACAGAAACGCTCTTTCCCAGGAAGCCATCCGTCAGGAAATCCTGGAAGGACGGGGCACTCAGTTCGACCCCCGTTTTGCGGATATCATGCTGAACATCATCAGCGAGGATGTTCATTTCAAGATGCGGGAATAAAAAAATCGGTGTCCGGCACCGTTCTGTGATCAAGCCGGGTCATGCCTGCGTCCTGTGGATGCGGGCTTTCCTTTTGATTTTCTCCGCTCTTTCCCACTGTGCATTCTGTACACCTGCCGGTGGTCTGCCCGTGCTTCATCGGATCCCGCTTTGCTGAGGATGCCTTGGTCCGGGTCCTTCCCTGCACCGGACCGGGGACAGAAAAAGAAACGGATCCGGAAAAAAGGAATCCGTTTCTCTGAGCATTTTCTGCTGAATGTCCCCGAAAAGGGCGTGGCTTATCCGGCAAAGGGATCCAGAACCTTCGGCATGGTCCGCTTGTGCATGTTTGCCTGCTCCCGGCGGCGGATCTTTTCGTCTGTCTCCGGTTTCCCGCAGGTGCCTTCCCGGATATAGAGGTGAATATCCCTGTAGGAAAGGCCCATTTTTTCCTCGTCACTCAGTCCGCTGAGGCCGTCTGTGGGTGTCTTTTCCACCAGGAAGGCAGGCAGCTCTTCCATGGTCAGCCCCACCTGCACCACCTCCAGACTGGTAAGCCTGCCCAGAACGCTGAAATCACAGGAGGTATCCCCGTCCTTGGTACAGTATCCCACCGTCACCTCGCTGAGGTTGCCCGTACCCGCCAGGCGGGCGCCCAGAGCCTGAGCGATATAGCGCAGGGTTGTCATGCGCAGTCTCGGTCCCACATTGATGTCGCTCTCACGGCTGAAGGGAACGGAGAATTCCCCTTCCCCGGCCGTCTGCTCCTTCTGATCCGTCACCCGCTTCAGGGCATCATGCATTTCACCGATGTTCACGATCCGGTGCTGAATCCCCAGAGCCCGGCATACCGCCTGGCTGTCCTTCAGGTCCTTCTGTTCCCCGTCGGGAAGCATGACGCCATAGACGTTTTCCTTCCCCAGCGCACGGGCACACAGCGCCGCCGTCACCGTGGAGTCCTTGCCACCGGAAATACCCACCACCACGGCGGTGAACCCCTGCTCCGCAGCCAGATCACGAATGGCTTTCACCAGCTGATCCCTGGCCTTCTCCGCGCAAAACTCCATACTCAGACCTCCCCGTAAAAAGCGCCGTGCATCCGCGCGGCGCTCAGGATTATTCTTCTTCTTCCTCCTCCGGCAGTTCCGCGTTATGGAACACATTCTGGACGTCATCACTCTCATCCAGCATGTCCAGAAGCTTCTGCACCTTGGCAAGGGTATCCGGATCCGCCACGGAAACCGTGTTCTGGGGGATCATCTGCACCTCCGCGGACAGGAAGGACAGACCCTGTTTTTCCAGCGCTTCCCGCACCGCGGAAAAATCAGCGGGAGCGGTATAGATCTCAAAGGCGTCATCCATGGCCTTCATGTCTTCGGCACCGGCGTCCAGGGCCAGCATCATCATCTCGTCTTCATCGCTCTCCGGACTCCGTTCCACCACAATCAGGCCCTTCTCGTCAAACATGAAGCTCACGGAGCCGGTGGTGCCCAGGTTGCCGTCGTTCTTGGCGAAGCAGTGACGGATGTCACTGGCCGTGCGGTTGCGGTTGTCCGTAATGGCTTCCACAATGACCGCCACGCCGCCGGGGGCATAGCCTTCATAGGTAACCTGCTCATAGACCACATTGGACAGCTCACCGCTGGCCTTCTTGATGGAGCGCTGAATATTGTCATTGGGCATGTTATTGGCCTTGGCCTTGGCAATCACGTCCCGCAGTTTGCCGTTGGATTCGGGATTGGCGCCGCCTTCCCGGACCGCGATGGCGATTTCGCGGCCGATCTTGGTAAACACCGCGCCGCGGGCGGCATCCGCCTTGCCCTTCTTCGCCTGAATATTATGCCACTTGGAATGACCTGACATCGTATCCCTCCTCTGGATCTGCCGCCGTCCGTTATTCCGGCCCTGCGACAGTGAACGGTTCATTATAGCACCGTGAAAAAACGGGCGTCAAGGCACCCGTCTCAACACCGGTGATTCCCGCTGCAGCCACATCCCTTCCCATCGCCATAAAATGTTTCATAACCTGCCCCTCCGACCTCTTGATTTTTCACTGAATGTCCTGTATGATCTGCGGGTTCCAAATCATAAACCGAGAAAGGGTGTATTGTAATGAGTTCTGCAAAGAAATACGTGGCTGAGTTTATCGGCACCTTTGTGCTGGTGTTCTTTGCCTGCGGCACGGCCGTTGTGGTCGGCTGCGACGGCGGCGTGGGCAACGGCGCCTATGCCATGACGGCTGCCGCCTTCGGTCTGGTCATCGTGGCCATGGCCTATTCCATCGGCAACGTCAGCGGCTGTCACATCAATCCTGCCGTGTCCGTCGCCATGCTGGTGGACGGCCGGATGAATATCAAGGATTTCTGCGGCTATGTGATTTCCCAGTTCCTGGGTGCCACCGCCGGCGCCTTCTGCCTCCAGAAGATCCTCGGCGACAAGGCCGGCGCTCTGGGAACCAACGGCCTGTTCAACGGTGATGTGGTCGTTTCCCTGATCATCGAAGTCATTCTCACCTTCGTTTTCGTCCTGACCATCCTGGGCGTCACCTCCAAGGAAGAGTACAGCAAGGTGGCCGGTCTGGTCATCGGTCTGACCCTGACCCTGGTGCACATCCTGGGCATCTATTTCACCGGCACCTCCGTGAACCCCGCCCGTTCCTTCGGACCTGCCCTGCTGGTGGGCGGCGACGCGCTGAAGAACGTCTGGGTGTTCATCGTGGCTCCCATGTGCGGCGGCATCCTGGCTGCCTTTGTGCACGGCTTCCTGAAGAAGTAATGCTGACGTTTTCCTGAGGTCACGGCCGCAGGAGGGCGGGCGCCCCGGACGGGTCTCTGTCCGGGGCGCTGTTTTATGCCGCGCCGCGTTTTCCCGGGCCCGTCCCTTCATTGACTTTTCACAGGCCCTTTGCTATGATCCCCTCAGTCTGTAATGGGAGGTATTCTATGCAGCACATCGTACATATTCACGCAGGAACGGAAGGTCCTGTCATCCCCTCCTGGCTGTACGGCCAGTTCTCCGAACATCTGGGGCGGTGCATTTACAACGGCCTGTACGTGGGCGAGGACAGCCCGATCCCCAACGTCAACGGCATGCGCAGCGATGTGGTCCAGGCGCTCAGACACATCCAGGTTCCCGTGCTCCGCTGGCCCGGCGGCTGTTTTGCCGATGAGTATCACTGGCGGGACGGCGTCGGACCGAAGGAAAAGCGGCGCCGCATGGTCAACACCAACTGGGGCGGCGTGGTGGAGGACAACAGTTTCGGCACCCATGAGTTCATGGAACTGTGCCGCCAGATCGGGTGTGAACCCTATATCAACGCCAATGTGGGCTCCGGCACCGTACAGGAAATGGCGGAATGGGTGGAGTACCTCAACAGCGGCAGTGATTCCACCGTGGCCATGCAGCGTGTGCAGAACGGCCATGCCGAGCCCTTCAACGTCCGGCTCTTCGGCGTGGGCAATGAAAACTGGGGCTGCGGCGGGAACATGACGCCTGAATACTACGCGGATCAGTTCCGCAAGTATCAGACCTACTGCAGGAACTATGGCGATAACAAGCTGTTCCGCATCGCCTGCGGACCTAGCGATGCCTCCTGGAAATGGACAGAGGTCCTGATGCAGCAGGCAGCCCGGTACATGGACGGCCTGTCCCTGCACTACTACACCGTGCCCGGCCCCTGGGACCAGAAGGGCTCAGCCACGGAATTCACCACGGAAAAGTACTACGAGACCCTGCGGAAATCCCTGGTCATGCAGGACCTGATCCGGGGACACCTGGCCATTATGGACCAGTACGATCCGGAGCACCGGGTCAAGCTCCTGGTGGACGAGTGGGGCTGCTGGTTTGACGTGGAGCCGGGCACCAACCCCGGATTCCTCTATCAGCAGAACACCATGCGGGACGCCATGGTGGCCGGCCTGACCCTGAATATCTTCAACCATTATGCCGACCGCCTCGGACCCTGCTGCATTGCCCAGATGGTCAATGTGCTGCAGGCCATGGTGCTCACGGAAGGCGACCGGATGGTCCTCACCCCCACCTATCACGTGTTCGACCTGTTCCGTCATCATATGGAAGGTCATCTGCTGGAGAGCCATGTGTTCAGCGAGCGCCTGACCGCTTCCATGCCCACCGTCACGGCCTCCGCCTCCGTGAAGGGAGATGTCATCACCGTGACCCTGACCAACCTGAGCGACACGGAAGAGGCGGACACGGTGCTGGACTTCTTCGGCAGGGAAGCCGGCGGCGCGGAGGGAAGACTTCTGAGCGGCGACATCCATGCCTTCAACTCCTTCGAGTGTCCTGACCGTGTCGTCATCCGCCCCGGCGAAGTAAAGGCAGCGGACGGAAAGGTCCGTGTCCATATGCCCGCCTGCTCTGTCATGGAAGTCACCGTTCATGCCCTTTAAGCCCTGCCGGTGTCTTCTGGATGAGGTCCGGCCGGATCTGGCCGGAATCGTCCGGGAAATGAATGAAGCCCTGCCCCCTGAGGACCGGGCTGCTCCGGAAGTATACACGCACCGGCTGGATGCCTGCAGGGCCTGCGGACACCTGGACCGGGGCACCTGCCGCCTGTGCGGCTGCTATGTAGAAATCCGGGCCGCGCGGCAGGCACAGTTCTGCCCGGACCTGCCCGATCGCTGGATTGACTGAAAGGAGAACGCCATGCCACTGACACCCAAGGATATTGCCTCCATGCTGGATCATTCCACGCTTCAGCCTTACCTGACGGAAGCGGATATCCGCAGAGGCGCGGAGATCGCCCTGAAATATCAGACCGCCAGCATGTGCGCCCGGCCCTGTGACGTGCCCCTCATCGCGGAACTGCTCAAAGGCAGCGGGGTAAAGGTCTGCACCGTCATCGGCTTCCCCCACGGGGATTCCCGGACGGACATCAAGCTGGCGGAAGCCTGCCTGGCCCTGGACGACGGATGCGAGGAACTGGACATGGTCATCAACATCGGCCGCATGCTGGCCGGAGACCATGACTATGTGCGTCAGGAAATCGCCCTGATCACGGAGCTTGCCCATTCCCGCGGCGCCATTGTCAAGGTGATCCTGGAAACCTGCTATCTCTCCGACGAGCAGAAGCGGGATGCCTGCCGCCTTGCCGAGGAGGCCGGCGCGGACTTTGTGAAAACATCCACCGGCTACGGGAGCGCCGGCTGCCGTCTGGAGGATCTGCGTCTCATGCGAATGAGCGTTTCCCCCTCCGTGCGCATCAAGGGTTCCGGCGGTATCCGGGATCTGGACACGGTCCTGAAGGCCCGCGCCGCGGGCGCGGACCGCTGCGGCGTGTCCGCCACGGAGAAAATCATGGCGGAGGCGGAAGAACGCTATCGCCAGGGCACGCTGGAAGAAGCGGAAGCCTGACCCTTCCCTCTGAATCTGCGATCCGGCCGGACCGAAACCCGGCCGGTTTTCCTTCGCCCAGACCTTTGACAGAAAGTGGTGGAAGCATGCAGTCACGCTCCATGATCCGGGATATGACCAGGGGACCCGTGGTCCCTCTTCTGATCCGGTTTACCCTGCCCCTGTTTATTTCCAATGCCCTGCAGGCTGTCTATAACCTGGTGGATATGGTGATCGTGGGCAACTATATCGGCAAGGCCGGCATGTCCGCCGTTTCCATCGGCGGGGATATCCTGCATCTCATCACCTTTTTCGCCATGGGTTTTTCCTCCGCGGGGCAGGTGATCATCGCCCAGGCCGTGGGAAGGCACAATCACGAGGATATCCGCAGAATCATCGGCACCATGTTCACCTTCCTTCTGGCCCTTGCCCTGGGAATGTCCCTGATCTGCTACTTCCTCCGTTTCGCCATTCTGGACTGGCTTCATACCCCTTCAGCGTCCCGGGCCTACACCATGGACTATATGGTCACCTGCATCATTGGCCTTGTGTTCATCTACGGCTACAACATTGTCAGCGCCATTCTCAGAGGCATGGGCGACAGCCGCAGGCCCTTCGTCTTCATTGCCCTGGCGGCAATCCTGAACATCATCCTGGACATTGTCTTTGTGAAGTATATGGGAATGGAGGTTTTCGGCGCGGCTCTGGCCACCGTTATCGGACAGGGGGTCAGTTTCCTGATTTCCCTCCTTTACCTCTTCCTGCACCGGGAAAACTTCGGGTTCGACTTCCGGCTCTCCAGTTTCCGCATTGACATGCCCCAGTTCCGCAGGCTTCTGTCCCTGGGAATTCCCATGGCCATCCAGTCCGCCGCCATCAGCTTTTCCAAGATTATCCTCACCAGCTGGATCAACATGTTTGACGTAACCTACTCCGCCCTGGCCGGGATCTTCAACAAGGTCAACGTGGTATGCGGTGTCATCTCCCAGTCCTTTGTCGCCGCGGGGAGCACCATGGTCGGACAGAACCTGGGGGCGAAGGCCCACGGCAGGGTCAACCATATTCTGCTGTCGGTTCTCCTGATCAACATCCTTCTGTCCCTGATGCTCACCGCCGTAATCCTTCTGTGGCCGGACGCCGTCTACGGCATCTTCACCTCCGACGCGGAAGTGCTGGGTCTGGCCTCCGTCCTTACCCTGCCCATTATCCTCAATATCTATGGCTCCGCCACCCGGTCCGTGGCCTTCTCCCTGATCAACGGCTCCGGCCGCGCCGGACTGAACCTGGCGGTGGCGCTGATCGACGGCGTCATGGCCCGGATGGGCCTGGCGGCCCTTCTGGGCTTTGCCATGAAGCTGGACTGTCAGGGGTTCTGGATGGGCGACAGCCTCGCGGGCTTTGTGCCCATGCTCATCGGCCTGGTCTTCTATCTCTCCGGCCGCTGGAAGAAAACCGCCTGATCCGGGAGGTGTGCCATGTCTCCCGCCCTGTGTTATCTGGATGTGTCTCCTCTTTCGGACGCAGCACTGTTCCGCCGCTGCCTGGAGGACCTGCCCTGGGAGGAGCGAAAACAGCGTGTGCTTCGCTACCGTTTTGAAAAGGACAGAATGCTCTGTCTGGGTGCCGGCATCCTGGCCCGGCACATGCTCACCCGGGCCGGGGCCACGGATCTGCGCCTCCGCCGGGAGGAATGGGGCAGGCCCTGCCTGACCGCACACCCGGACATTCACTTCAGTCTTTCCCACAGCGGGATTCTGGCCGTATGCGCCGTTTCCCCCTCCCCGGTGGGCATTGACGTGGAAACCGCCCGGTGGGATCCGGACATAGCCCCCCTCTGCTTTCAGGAGGAGGAAATCCAGTGGATCCTTTCTTCCCCTGACCGGGATCTGGCCTTTCTCCGGCTGTGGACCCGGAAGGAGAGCTATCTGAAGCGTCTGGGCACAGGGCTGAGCCGGTCTCCTGCCGGCTTTTCCGTCCTTCCCGGCGGACCTCTGGAAGAAGAGGTTCATTTCCTGGAAGCCACCGTCATGAACCATCAGGTCTGCGCCTGCTTTTCCCCCGGGGAAAAGGCGGAGCTTCAGGCGTGGCACCTCAAATGAAAGGAGCAGCCATGCCCTCTGTACGTCACGCACTCCCCGCGGACAGGGATTTCTGGTTTTCCCTGGACCGCCATCTGCCGGGGGATCTGTTTGAACAGAAAATCCTGCTGCGCCAGGCCTATGTTCTGACACTGGATGCGCCCGTGGGTCTCCTTCGGTATCATCTCTTCTGGGACAGCATTCCCTTCTGCAGCCTTCTGTACATTCAGGAGGGATACCGGGGCAGAGGATTCGGGCGCATGCTCATGGACTTCTGGGAGACGGAAATGAGGGAAGCCGGTCATGATCTTCTCCTGACCTCCACCCAGTCCGATGAGGAAGCCCAGCACTTTTACCGGGCTCTGGGGTACAGGGACTGCGGTGCCTTTATCCTGCCCTTTCCCGGATACGAGCAGAGCGCGGAGCTGATCCTGGGCAGAAAAATCAAATGACACGAGAGAGGGGCCGCCCTGCGCAGCCCCTCTTTCCATTTATTCTCCCGTTTTCACAACGGATACCAGGACATTCATGCCATACAGAAGCCGGTCTGTGCTGTCCGGACGGACCAGCACGGTATAGGCTGCCTCCGGGGACTCCTCCGCTGCCTGATTCCCGATTCCGGAGATCTTTTCCACCACGCCCTCCAGACTGATGGTTCCGTCTTCCAGAAAGATGAGTTCAATCCTTACCCGGTCCCCCACATGGAAATCCTGCAGGTCCGTCTCCGTCACCATGCAGCTGATCCGCATCTGGTCAGCGGGATAGAATTCCGCCACGGCGGAACCGCTTTCAATGCTTCCCCCCACCTTCAGACTCAGGGAAGCCACAGTGCCGTCCTGCTCCGCCTGAATATCATGCAGATCTCCCCCGCGGCCCCCGAAACTTCCCTCCAGGGTTTCAAAGAGCACATCGCCTTTCCGGACCTGTGCGCCTTCCTCCACAGGATAGCTGACAAGGATGCCCTCTCCCGTATAGGCCACGGGACCCTGCCGGCTGATATCCCCCCGGCCCAGACGGCTTTGTGCCGCAAAGGCACTGTCCCGGAAAATGATCACGCCTTCACCTGTGAGAAAAGATCCCTCCGTCACCTCGACGGTGAAGGAAGTTCCGGATACGCTGGTGACCATGCCCGCGCCGGTATGCCTGTTGTCATCCGCGCCTCTCAGATAAACCGTTTCCCCGGGATGAATGATCCGGTTTTCTTCCCTGTCATAGGCCGTCTTGGTGGAGGCGGAAATCCTGTATGCTTCGGCAGGCTCGATCCAGGCGACCGCCCCGTACCGCTCCGTCACCATTTCCGCACTGTCCCCCGCTTCCCCGAAAAAATGCGCCGTGCCGTCCTGAAGAGCATAAACCTTCGTGCCCCGCAGTTTCGCCAGCACGTCCCCGGCGCGGACGGAATCCCCGGGCGAAACCAGAATATCGCTCACCATGCCCCCCAGGTCCGCAATGACATTTCCGGGTGAAAGATTCACCACCTGTCCGGTCACCTCCGCATATTCCGCAAGGGCCGGAAACGCACACGGAAGCATGATCAGGACCGCCAGGACGGACGCAAGTCTTTTCATAGTCTGTACCTCCTTGATTGATGGAATGCTTTACATGGACCGCAGGGCGTCAATGGGATTCAGGCGGCTGGCCTTCCGGGCGGGAGCCCAGCCGAAGAGGATCCCTACGACAGCGGAAAAGGAAACGCCCAGCAGGATGGCCTCCACGGAAATGACAAAGGTGCTCCCGATGGCCTGACAGAGAATCAGGGAGAGGAACAGGCCCAGGGCGACCCCCATGACGCCGCCGATCATGGACAGGAGAAAAGATTCAATGAGAAACTGCATCTGGATCTGCCAGGGAATGGCGCCCAGTGCCTTCTTAAGCCCGATCTCCATGGTGCGCTCCGTTACGGTGGTGAGCATCATGTTCATAATGCCGATTCCGCCCACCACCAGGGCAATGGACGCAATCCCCGCCAGCAGTGTGCTCACCATGGACAGCATGTTGTTCATGGTGTCCTCAATGCTTGTCATGGCCGTCACGGTAAAGCAGTCTTCCTCATAGCTGAACATGGCATCCAGTGTTTCCTCCAGGACTGTGGTCACATCCCCGGATTCCAGACCGTCGGCAGCATACACCACAAGGGATGTGACATCGCCGGTATTGTTCATCTTCAGGGCCGTGGTGTAGGGAATCACGATGCTGGCGCTTCCGCTGCTCATCATGGCGGTCACACTGGTCCCGCCGTCCCCGGAAAGTATGCCGACGACCAGAAAGGGAACACCGTCAATGTACAGATTCCTGCCCAGAGGGTCCTCCCCGTAGAAGAAAGTGGTCACCAGCTCCTGACTGATCAGGCATACAAAGGTCATGTTCTCCTCATCGCTGGGATGAATCGTCCTGCCCCGGCTGACCATGCCCTCATTTTTGAGGAAATAGTAGGCGTTCCTTCCGGAAACAGTCACATTGGACTGATATGCACCGCCCCTGGCCACCCGGCCGCGCAGGGATACGGAGGGGGAAACGCCATCCACCTCTTCAAGTTCCGTCAGAACGGTCAGGTCCTCCCTGCTCAGCCCCGATTTCAGATCATTTCCCGTCACCGACAGCATCAGTGAACCGGCACCCATGCTCCTGAAGGAGGAGGAAAGGGTACCGGAGAACCCGGATACCGTGGTAATCAGGGCGATCACCGCAGTCACGCCGATCAGAATGCCCAGCACCGTGAGAAAGGACCTGACCTTGTTTCCCCGGATATTGCTCCATGACATGGCAAAGTATTCCTTCACCATGACCAGAATCCCCCGGATGGAATTACCCATGCGCTTCACCCGCTCTTTCCGTCAGCACACCGTCCACGATATGCACGGTACGCCGGGCACAGGCCGCAATGTTCATGTCATGGGTGATCATGATAATGGTCCGGCCTTCCCGGTTCAGCGCCTGAAACAGATCCATGACCTGCCGCCCCGTCTTCTGATCCAGAGCGCCCGTAGGCTCATCCGCCAGAAGAATGGCCGGATTGCCCACCATGGCCCGGGCAATGGCGACACGCTGCTGCTGGCCGCCGGATAACTGATTGGGGTAATGTTCCATCCTCCGGGACAGCCCTACTTTCTCCAGCATCTCCCTGGCCCGCTGACGCCGTTCCCTGGGGCTGACCCCCGCGTAAATCAGGGGAAGTTCCACGTTTTTCAGAGCATTCAGACGGGGCAGAAGCTGGGAATTCTGGAAAATGAAACCGATCTCCCGTGAGCGGATCCTGGCAAGCTCCACCTCATCCATCTCCCCGATGTCATATCCTTCCAGCACATATTCCCCGGCACTGGCCGTGTCCAGACACCCGATGATGTTCATCAGGGTGGTTTTCCCGCTTCCGCTGGGCCCCAGAACGGACAGATAGTCCCCCTTCTCCAGATCCAGGTTCACATCCTTCAGAACATGAACCTGCTCATCCCCCATGGGATAAACCTTGTGGATTCCCGCCATGTGGAAGAAAACCGGTTCTGTCATGGCTGACCACCGCCCGAATTCGATCTTGAACCTGGATTCGTCCTGGAGGAACCACCACTGCCGGAGCCGCTGAACCCACTGCCACCGCCGCCTGAGGACCTCTGACTGCCGCCTCCGGACTGACTGCCACCCAGAAAGTTCCTGCCTCCGAACAGCTGCTGCAGAATACTGCCGCTCTCATCCCTGACGGCCGCCTCCACATACACCGTGTCACCGCTCTCCAGTCCGGACCGGATCTCCACATAATTGCCGTTGCTCACACCGGTCTGCACATTGACCCGTTCCAGCCCGCCCTTTTCATTGAGCACATTCACATAGGCCTGGTTGGTCCTGTCAAAGCTCAGGGCATCCGCCTTCAGAATCACCACGTCCGTGGCTTCCTCCTGCGGCACCGTCAGCGTCACCTGCATGCCCGGATACACGCCTCCCGTGACATCCACATAGGCCGTGGCGGTATAGTAAGCCACATTGCCCGTGGATGAGGACACGTAGTTGATGTTGTCAATGACCGATTCAAAAACGTCCTCCGTAGCCGTGGCAGTGATCCGGCACTCATCTCCCGCATGAACGTCCGATATGTCATATTCGTCCACCCGCACAGACACCCGCATATGCCGGAAATCCACCAGCTGAAGGAGCGTCGTCCCCCCGGTCACCTCATCCCCTTCCTTCACCGGAAGCTGATTGACGGTACCGTCAAAATCCGCTGTCAGGGTCTGTCCGTTGCTCAGCTTCATCAGCCTGTCCCCGCTTCGGACCGTATCCCCGGCCTTCACATAGAGATTCCGGACGGTCACGCGGGTATCCGCCTCATAGGTTCTGCTGTTGACCGCCTGAAGATTCCCGCTGAAGGAGAGGGCGTTTGAAATGGTCCCTCTGGTGACGGTATAGGGCTGGTAGGTCACGGTATAATCCGACTTCAGCTTTCTGAAAACCAGCCAGCCTCCTCCGCCCAGAAGCACAAGGATCAGGACAAGGATCACAATCCGGCGGAGGATTTTCCTTCTGCGCCGTTTCTTTTTTCCCGCATCCGCTTTTTCCTCAGGCAGAATCCCCGCAGGGGCTGAAACATTCATGTTGACTTCCATCCTGCTGTCCTTTCCGGTCACATTTCTTTCGGCATACATCCGTACACCCGCGGCCATGGTACAGTCTTCCCTTAAAATGTGCCTTAAGAAACCGCCTCCAATTTGTAAACAATCGGTAAACTTCATCCTCAGGACAGCAGAAAACAGGGTACCCTTGCCGGGTACCCTGTTTCAGTCACTCAGACGGATTCATGTTTCCATTTCCCTTACTGCCAGGGCGTATACATCCGGGTGATCAGGGAAGGCGTGTTGTAATTGTCGAAGGTCACGTAAGTGTTCTCCATGGCATAGGCATCCGGGTCTGCTCTGAGATTCTCAAGAAGCTTCCGGGTGTCATAGACTTCCGGCAGTTCCCTGTCCACGTCACTGGAATCCAGCACATAGGCAAACAGCTCGTCCGTCTTCACCTTGATCTTGCCCAGTACCACCTGGGGATGGATATCGTCGTCACCGGTATGCTCATACTCGCCATAGGGGTTTCTTACAAAGAGCAGTTCGTTCGCCGTTCCCTGATTCAGAATCACCGTGCCCTCCTCGGGCTTGCTTACGGTTTCCACCCTGTACTCCACGCCGTCTGAAACGATGGTATCCCCTGCCTTCAGGCCTTCCACTGCGGCTGCAGCGAAAGTCTCCGTCTCATAAAGCGTCAGTTCCAGCTCTCCTTCACCGGATGCGCGGATATCCGTGAGCACCCTGCGCCCTCCCAGGCGGTTCACATCAATGGTCGCAGGATTGCGGTGCACCGTCTCGGCCATGGATACGGCACACAGAGACAAAGCCAGCAGCAGGGCAAGAACAATGGTAATCAGTTTCTTCATTCTGTTTCTCCTTGTTTTCTTCGCTTTCATCATCTTTCTTCTGCCGTATGTTTCACGGCACCAGTAGATACGCATGTCCCTCAGCGGATGGCAGTTTTTTCCACAAATTCTCCTCATTCCCTGAAGGGAAGCCTGATTTTCACCTGAAACAGAGAATCCGCGGGGTAACTGACGCTGACAGATCCATGCATCATTTCCGCCACGCTTCTGACGGTGGACAGTCCGATGCCCGTTCCTCCGTTTTTCCGGGACCGGCTCATGTCCCCCCGGGTGAACCGGTCCATGAGCTGTTCCGGCGGCAGTCGGGGAAGCTTCTCCACGGTATTGGTCACCTCAAGGCACACCTGCTTTTTCTCCCGCACAGCCGTCACCCGTACCTTTCCGCCCGCAGGCGTGTACTGCATGGCATTGTCCATCAGGGCATGAATCATCTTGGACAGGGCATCCTGATCACCCATCACGTAAAGATCCTTCCGGATGTCAGTTTCCAGAAGGATTTTCTTCTGTTCCACGGTTTCCTGATAGATCCCCATCTCCTCGGCAAGAGCATGGGTCAAATCAATCTTTTCAATCTTTCCTGACCACCGGCTTTCATCCAGCCTGGCCAGGAGCAGCAGCTGCTCCACCAGCCTTTCCAGACGGTCCACCTGTCCCCGGATGTTCCGGCTCCAGTTGTTCTGACCCTGAAGAAGCTCCATCACATCCAGATTGGAGCGGATCACCGCCACCGGAGTTTTCAGCTCATGCCCCGCATCGGTGATAAACCGCTTCTGCTTCTCCGTGTTGCGCATCAGGATATCCGCGGCCTTCCAGGACACCGGGAAGAGAATGAACAGAAGAAGCAGGGAGAGGATCACGCCGATAATCACAGCGCCGCACAGAATGGAATTCAGCGTTTCCTCCTGCAGCCGCAGGTCCATGAGAATGATATGGCAGCCTCCTTCCTCCTGAAGAAGGCCGAACTTGTAATCCTCGAGTCTGCCCGTCTCCTTTCCTGTTTTCAAAAGACGGTCCACTAAAGCCTGCACGTCTGCCTCATCCTCCTGAAATCCATGAAACACCGCGGAAATAATCTGCCCTTCCGCATCTGTCCGGATGTCATGGAAAGGGTACTGAACTGAGTTCACTCTCCGTGGCCTGGAGGATCCCATGACTCTGGAGGTGGTTTCCCGGTCTGTCTGGGAATTCAGAAGCGTCTGCAGCTTCCGGTCTGAATTCTGTTCCATCCACAGGGAACTGAACAGAGCAATTCCACCAATCACAAGGACCAGCAGGATAAAAAAGGCAAGCATGGCGGAGGCTATGATCCGTCTGCGGTAATCGCTCCTCATTCTTCCTCCTCCAGGGCATAACCCACCCCCCGCTTGGAACGGATCACGGCTTTCACCCCCAGGGCAGCCATTTTCTTGCGCAGATAGGAAATATGGACCCACACCGTCCCCTGCTCGCTGCTGGCATCCATCCCCCATACCCGGTCCAGAATTCTGTCTGCCGTGAAGTAAATGCGGGGATTGTCCATCAGAAGTTCCATCAGCCGGAATTCCTTACGGCTCAGGGGCACGGAAGCGGAGGGAGACTTCAGCATGCACCGGTCCCGGTCCAGTGTCATATCCACAAATGTCCGCTCCTCGCTGTGATACGTATCGCGCCTTCGCAGCATGGCCCTGACACGGACCAGAAGCTCGGACATGTCGAAGGGTTTGGGCAGGTAATCATCCGCACCCCGTTCAAAACCCTCGATCCGGTCTTCCAGCTCGCCTCTGGCTGTCAGAAGCAGAACAGGCATGGTTTTCCCCTCCCGCCGCAGACGGCTGAGTACCTCAAGACCGTCCATGCCGGGCATCATAATGTCCAGAATCAGTCCGTCATAGGCGGTCCGGACGGCCTGCTCATAGGCGTCCACTCCATTGTCCACCCAGTCCACCGTGTACTGATGGTATTCCAGAAAAGCCTCTATGGCCTCCGCCATGGCAGGCTCATCATCAGCCAGCAAAAGGTACATTGTTGCTCTCCTTATAAATGATCTTAATGGAACCCTTTCATATTGCCACAGGTTCCTTAACAGATCCTTAACTTCGGGACAGGCTTTGATATGTCTGTTTCATGATTCTTCCGTGCTGCTGAAACACGCCGCAAAAAATCTTTCCCGGAAAACTGCCAGCATTGTCCGGCTCTGCGTATCCACATGCGGGACGACAAAAACAGAGTCCCGAAAAAAAGAAACGAAAGGAAAGAAGAAAATGAATACCAATATGAAGGAACTGAATGCCCAGGAACTGGCCATGGCCAATGGTGGAGCTTATCTCGCTGGTGGTTTCCCCGGAGATCCCACCTTCCCCCCGGTCGTGCCAATCCTTCCCCCTCTTCCCCCGATCTTCCCCGTGCTCCCCGATTTTCCCAAACTCTGATCATGACCCATTGCTGAAATAAGAAAGGAGAAATCACATGAATACCAATATGAAGGAACTGAATGCCCAGGAACTGGCCATGGCCAATGGCGGAGCGTATCTCGTCGGCGGTCTCTTCGGAGATCCTACCTTCCCCCCGGTCGGGACCTGCATCATCGACCCCCGCATCATTCCACACTTCCCGCCCATTCTGCCCAATCCCCCTTTTGATCCCGTGCCTATCAATTTCTGATCATGACCCATTGCTGTAAAAAGAAAGGAGAAATCACATGAATACCAATATGAAGGAACTGAATACCCGGGAACTGGCCATGGCAAATGGCGGAGCGTATCTCGTCGGCGGTCTCTTCGGAGATCCTACCTTCCCCCCGGTCGGGACCTGTATCATCGACCCCCGCACAATTCCACACTTCCCGCCCGTTCTGCCTAATCCTCCCATTCTGCCCAATCCCCCATTTGATCCCGTGCCTATCAATTTCTGATCATGACCCATTGCTGAAATAAGAAAGGAGAAAACACATGAATACCAATATGAAGGAACTGAATGCCCAGGAACTGGCCATGGCAAATGGCGGAGCTTGTCTCGCCGGCGGTCTCTTCGGAGATCCTACCTTCCCCCCGGTCGGAACGGTCCTTGCCCCTTTTCTCCCGATCGTCCCCGTTCCGATTAAACCCCCTTTCCCCCCGATCAACCCCATTCAGCCCAATCCCCCTTTTAATCCCGAGCCTATCAATTTCTGATCCGGCTTCAATCGCTGATCTGATTCAGAGATCTGCGGATGAATATGAGTCTTCTTATTCCCCGGGCCTCCGTGCCCGGGTTTTTTATTCCGCTTCATCTCCTGCAGGAAAAGCACAGGTATATCCCTTTCTCCTTCAGATCAGTCATACGCTCTCCCGGCCACAATGAGATACCGATGCGTCGTACCCTGGATAAATCCCTTCTCCTTCACTTCCCTGTGCATCTCCATCAGGTCTTCAAAGCAGCGGTCCACGGAAAAGCCCTTAAACTCCCACTCGATCACACGGGCAAACCAGACGAAAGCGCCGATATCCATAAAGCGGATCGGGCGGAAGGATTCCCCCGTCTGCAGAATCTGAAAACCGGCCGCCTCAAAAGCCCGCCTCTGATGCTCCAGGTCATGGTCCTGAAAGGGAAGTTCCAGATCCGGAAGTACCCTGGCCACAAGGTCCCGGTCATTCAGGCTCCCCACCTGCTGCGTTATGAAGGTTCCACCCGGTTTCAGCAGACGGTAAAGTTCCGGAGGATCAAAACTGCCGTGGCGGTTGAGAATCAGGTCGAAAGACCGATCCGGAAAGGGAATGCGGGAGGGATCCCGGCATTCCCGCAGGTCAATGCCCAGTGGCAGCAGAGTCTTCCGGCACAGTTCCACATTGGGGGCATAGCCCTCCGTAGCGCAGGTCAGCTCAAAGGGATGTCGGAGGGAGAGAAGATATTCCCCGCCCCCCGTGTCATAGTCCAGGATTCGCATCTGATGGGTCAGATGACTCCGGACAATCCTGTCATAATCCCAGGGAAGATCCTGCCCTTCCTCATACCGCCCCTCAATGTGGGAGAAATCCCAGCCCAGAATATGGGCGCAGGCCTCCTCCTCTTTCCAGTACTTCCTCAGTTTTTCATCCACAGGTCTTCTCCTCCTTCACATCCCTGCTGCATGGGCTTGCGTTTCCAATGGTATCGTGGTACAACATCCCCACTGGAGTATTCTGTTTATGACTGTATCCGCACAGCAGGAGGCAATATGACCATTCAGACGAAGGAATTCACCCTGAAAGACGGACGGAAAGCACAGATCCGCAGCCCCCGGGATGAGGACATTCCGGGAATCCTGGACTATCTGCGCCTGTCCGCCGGGGAAACTCACTTCATCATCCGTTACCCGGAAGAGTGCGGGGATTACACTCCGGAAGGGGAAAAAGCCCTGTTCGACCGGGTCAACACATCCGACAATGAAGCCATGCTGATCTGCCTGGTGGACGGCAAAGTCGCCGGAAACTGCAATATCGGGTGGAGCCGGCATCTGAAGACAAGGCACCGTGCCACCATCGGCATCGCCCTTCTGAAGGAGTTCTGGAATCAGGGGATCGGGACAAGGCTGCTTCAGGAACTGATCCGCATCGCGGAGGCAAACCCGGATATCCTGCAGATGGAGCTTGATTTCATAGAAGGCAATGCCCGCGCAAGGGCCCTGTATGAAAAAATGGGCTTCAGAATCGCCGGTGTCAGGCCCA
Organism: uncultured Eubacteriales bacterium; assembly: GCA_902774025.1. Taxonomy (GTDB): domain Bacteria; phylum Bacillota; class Clostridia; order Christensenellales; family Aristaeellaceae; genus UBA2943. Next base: position 59,892 of record CACYGY010000011.1, on the reverse strand, counting down.
ATGCCATCCGCCTGAAGGACGGATCGCTGCTGAACGAATATTTCATGATCCGGCCCATTTGCCGGTAAAGGAGTCCGGATGAATCCCGACAACCTCTATTTCATCAACGGCACCGCCTATGCCGGAAAATCCACCCTGGTGGACGGCCTGACAGAAAGGTACGGCGGGATTGCCTGCCGTGAAAATTACCATGACCAGCTTCTGGATAAACTGGACAGCCGGGAATTTCCCGCCCTCACCTACACCCGGGATCTTCAGGACTGGCGGGATTTCATCCGGCGCAGCCCCGAAGCCTACGAGCGCTGGTACCGGGATGTCTCCAGGGAATGCGAAGTCCTGGAACTCCGGATTCTTGACGGTCTCAGCGAAAAGGGAAAGCCGGTGTTCGTGGATACCAACATTTCCCCGGAAACCCTCCGGCGCATCGCCCGGGAGCATCATGTGCTGATCATGCTGACAGACCCGGAAATCTCCGTCACCCGTTTCTTCCAGCGGCCTGACCGGGAAAAGCAGTTCCTGTACCGCCTGCTCATGGAGGAGCCGGAACCCGAAAAGGCCATGGAAAACTACCGGCAGGGTCTCATGCGGATCAACTCCCGGGAGCAGTATGACATGTTCCTGCATTCCGGATTTCCCGTTCTGCTCCGGGATGACCACCGGAGCAGAACGGAAACCCTCCGTCTGGCCGCTGAAATCTTCGGTCTTGAGGCGCCCGCCTCTTCACTGTGAAGTTTTTGCCCGGGCTTTTCAAAAGCCCGGGCAATACTTTTCCGGCGACGGAAGCATTCTTCATCCATTCCGTCACGTGTTCCCGTCAAACCGGTAGAGAAGCCAGAGGAATTCGCCGCTCTGGAGACGGATCAGATCCGCCTGCCGCTGTTTCCCGCCTATGAGGTCCGTGTACACCTTGTCGTCCCTCAGGCAGGTAATCTGCGGACGGTCTGAGAAATTGAACAGGGCCAGGAGCTGCTCCCCGCGGTAATACCGTCCGATGGCCAGAACCCCGTCGTTTTCCGTATCCGCCAGCCATGTATCCCCCCGCGAATCAAAGACTGCATGCTCGTTCCGGATTCTCTCCAGTAGGCGCAGGGATGAGAACATCCGCCCCTCCGGCGTATTCTCATTCTGCCGTTTTTCCGCCTTCTCCCAGTTCATCGCGCCCCGGTGCAGATACCGGCTGTCCTCGCACCTGAGCGGATCTTCATGATAGGACATGTCGTTCTCCTGCAGGATTTCGTCTCCGCTGTAGATCACCGGCACACCGCTGAGGGTGAACATGAAGGCATGGAGCATGATGTCCAGCCGCAGGGCTTTCTCCAGTGCCCCGGAATCCCCGTCCTCCAGGGCTGACTCCACGCCGCAGAGAGAGGCCGTGGTCCCGCACAGCCGTGCATCCCCCAGCCGGGGATCGTCATTGTACAGCTCTCCCCGGGACCGGCTGCCTTCCCATCTGCCCGTGAGATAATCATTCAGGAACTTCTTGTGGGGCACTTCCTCCTGCCCGAACTGCCGGAGGAACCCGTAGTCCAGTCCCCATCCAATGTCATCATGGCACCTGAGGTAATTCAGGAAAGTGTAGGCATGGGGCAGGGCAAAGACCTGGCGCATCTGATGCGCCAGAAGACGCGTGTCCCTTGTGGCCACCGTATGCCAGAGGGTGGCCATGGTGGTCACGTTGTAGAGCATGTGGCATTCGGGCTTCTCCACCGTGCCGAAGTAGGGAACCACCTTGCTGGGTTCCATGACCACCTCGCCCAGCAGCAGAGTCCCGGGACACACAATCTCGCAGACCATCCGCATCATCCGCACCAGGGTGTGCACCTGAGGAAGATTCCGGCAGGTTGTGCCCAGGGCCTTCCAGATGTAAGGAACCGCGTCCAGCCTTATGATGTCCACCCCATGGTTGCACAGGTTCAGGAGATTGTCCGTCATGTCATTGAAAACCGTGGGATTGGCATAGTTCAGGTCCCACTGATAGGGATAGAAGGTGGTCATCACCACCTTTCCCACCTCCGGGCACCAGGTGAAATTCCCCGGCGCCGTGGTGGGAAACACCTGGGGAACCGTCTGCTCGAAAGCGTTGGGAATGGTCCAGTCCTCATAGAAGAAATAGCGGTTCTGATATTCCTTCTCCCCCTGACGGGCCCGGCGGGCCCATTCGTGATCCTCGCTGGTGTGATTCATCACGAAATCCAGACACAGGGCAATGCCTTCCCTGTGGCAGGCATCCGCAAGGTCCGCAAGATCCTCCATGGTGCCCAGCTCCGGCTGGACCTTCCTGAAATCGCTCACGGCATATCCCCCGTCACTGCGTCCCTCCGGACTTTCCAGCAGAGGCATGAGATGCAGATAATTGACGCCGCAGTCAGTGATATAGGGCAGCCTTTCCCGCACGCCCTTCAGGTTCCCTGCAAAGGCATTCACGTACATCAGCATGCCCGTCAGGTCGTGGCCCCTGTACCAGTCGGGATTCTTTTCCCTGTCGCGGTCGATCTGCTTCAGTTTTTCCGGCCGCTCCCGCCAGAGACGGCAGAGCATTTCCGTGAAATACGCATAAGCCTGGGCGTCCCCGTGATAGAGCTCCCAGTACAGCCATTTCAGCTCGTCTTCATGACGCCGGAACCGGGTTTCAAATTCAGGGTGCCATTCTTCTCTCATTGCAGTCCCTCCTCTGCTTCCCGACCGTTTCGCCGGATGGCGGACAACATCATGAAACCCGCTCCGGAAACACACCGGGATGGCCGTGACGGACAAATCCGCCGGCACTTCCATTCATTTCGTCATCATCTGTCTGTAGGGGTTCCGTCTTTTCCTGTATACATTATACATTCCGGTATCCCCGCCGGCAAGATGGCGGAGGAAGGCGCGAAAACAGGGCATCTTCCGCAGATGCCCTGTTTTCGCGTTCATCCTTCCTGCCCGTGCTGCTTCAGACATGCCTCAGATTCCGACATCCCGGACCGACAGCGTATGCCCCTCTTTTCGGAACTCCATTCCTTCATAGGGTCACTGCGCTTCCGCATACCGGATCCGCCCTGCCCCGCCGCAAAGCCGGCGGAAAGGGAATCGATGTCCGGACCTGCCTTTCCGGTCCGTTCCCGCACCTGATCCTCACTTCATCCATCCCTGACCATACTGAAAACGGAATCTCCCTCAATGGATTCCTGAACCGTCCGCTCCGGTATCCGGATACCTGCCTGACCGGGCCGGTTTTCCTCCCGGCATTCCGTTTTCGCCCTTCTGTGGCCCGGAAGACGGATCAGGCGGGATCCGGGCGTCCATCCCGTACCTCTCCTCTGCCTAATTTCCGGACACATCAAAGGATGTCCATCCCTCCGCCTCATGTCCGCGGATGGAAACGCGGTATTCTCCACTTTCCGGAATCACCACCGAAAAATCGCCCTGTTTCTGACCGGAACCGGTATAGACGGGGTCCTTTCCCGTCATGGCAATCCTGAGGTCCACATTCCCCCGATCGTTGTGAATCCTCACCTGAAGACGGTCACCCTCTGAAAGGATTATGTCCGCGCTCTCCTCTCCGTTCAGAAATTCATACCTGAACTCAAGCTCCGTCGAGCTGAGCGCCTTTTCCACCTCATCCTTTCTTCCGCATCCGCTGAGAAGGAGTGAAAGCAGAATCAGGAGACAGATCCCTGCCGGTATTCTCTTGCTGCGCATCTCTACAGGTTTCCTCCTCTCTTTCAGCGTAAGACGGGCCTGTTTCAGAATCCCGCCCTTTTCATCCCATGTGTTTCCTCCGCCCCTGCCCGTTCATTCCGGGTCCCGGGCCCCTGTCCTTTCTTCTCCGCAGCGCATCTTCCGTATGAGCTCAATCATCTCCCGGTTTTGTCCGTAAACCAGAACATCCTCCCATACCCGTTGCCGCTCCAGGACATGCCGCACCCAGGTCCTGTCGCACCGCCTCAGGACTTCCGGAAGACTCCGCCGGGTTATATCCATGAGTTCCCTGACCCTGAGAGCGTCTCCCTTCCGTCTCGCCGCGTCCTCCGGGGGATATCCGCAGCCGAACTCCCCTTCAAAAAGCCTGTCCAGCGTGCACTGCAGAGCGTATGTGCCCATCCACCCTCCGCAGCGTCCCAGGGGCAGGGAAAGCGCGTTTCCGTGATTGATTCTGCCGAAAAAATACGCATCCTCCGGATTTCCGGCAAATCCGCACATGACAGAGGGAAGGCTGTTGCAGGCCAGCATCATTCCCTGCCCGGAGGTGCAGCCCGTCACCACAAAGTCCACCGTTCCGCTCTCCAGAAGCAGACTGATGCTCACGGCCGTTTCCACATAGGAGCAGGAAAGGTTCTCATCTTCGGTCACACCATAATTGATCACCGTGTCCCCTCTCCCGTTCCTCCGGACCGCCTCCTGTACGCCGCGGTACAATGCCGCGTTCATGCCCCGCTGAGACGAGGCCTGGATGACCCCGATCCGCATGATCCTTCCCCTCCGTGTCTTTTTCCATACTTTATCCCTGAAAGTCCTTCCTGTCCACCCGAAATCCCGGACAGTGCGAAAAACGCTCACCATGGATTGTCCAGGGATCAAAGATGCGCTACACTCACGGAAAGCACGGATGAGAAAAGGAATGAAGAGCATGCGGATCCTCAACTTCGGCTCCCTGAATCTGGATTATGTCTATCAGGTGGATCATTTCGCGCGTCCCGGGGAAACCCTCAGCTGTCTCTCACGCTCCGTCAAGGCCGGAGGCAAAGGGCTGAACCAGTCCGTCGCCCTTTCCAGGGCGGGCGCCAAAGTATGCCATGCGGGCTGCATCGGGGAGGAAGGAGAAGAGCTGAAAACCCTTCTGGACAGGGAAGGGGTGGACACCTCCGGGATCCTCAGAGTCCCGGAAATGCAGGGGCATACGGTCATCCAGGTCAGCCGGGAAGGGGAAAACTGCATTCTGCTCTTTGGCGGGTCCAACCTGTGCGTAACGGATGCCCAGATCACCCGAACCCTTGCCGGTTTTTCGCGGGGGGACTGGCTGATCCTGCAGAATGAACTGAACTGCCCGGGCGCCATCGTCAATGCCGCCTGGGAAAGGGGCATGACCATTGTTCTGAACCCGTCGCCCTTTGACGAAAGACTCCGCGACGTGGATTTTCGCAAAGTCCGCTGGCTTCTGGTCAATGAAGTGGAAGGTGCGCAGATCACCGGCGCATCCCAACCTGATGATGTCTGGGCATCTGTGCATGAACGCTGTCCGGACCTGAGTCTTCTCATCACCCTGGGCAGCGCGGGAAGCGAAGCCTGGCAGATGTCCGGGAACGATGTCCTGCATGCCCGGCAGGAGGCCTTCCCGGTCCGGGCCGTGGACACCACGGGAGCCGGTGACACCTATACCGGCTACTTCATCGCAGGGCTCATGGCGGGCAGACCGCTTCCGGCATGTATGCGCCGCGCCGCAAAAGCAGCATCCCTCAGCGTGACCCGGCCGGGCGCCGCGTCTTCCATTCCCTTTTCCCGGGAACTGTCGGACTGACCGTGATCAGAAAGGAGATCAGCATGAAAATCGCATTTATCGGACTTGGCATCATGGGCGGGCCCATGGCGAAAAATCTTCTGAAGGCAGGCCATACCCTGCGGGTATACGACCGGAATGCACAGGCCCTTGAGAACATGAAATCCACAGGCGCCATCCTCTGTTCCTGTGCCGCTGAGACGGTTGAAAAAGTGGAAGCCGTGATCACCATGCTGCCCAACAGCCCCCATGTACGATCCGTCATGCTGGAGGATGACCGCCTGGCGGAATTGATGCCCGGGACTGCCACCTTCATCGACTGCTCCTCCATCAGTCCCGCGGCTTCCCGGGAAATCGCCGGAAAACTGGCGGAATACGGCATCGACATGCTGGATGCGCCGGTCTCTGGCGGCCAGCCCAAGGCTGTGGACGGCACCCTGGCCTTCATGGTGGGTGGCAGGGAAGAGGTTTTTCTCCGCTTCAGACCTCTTCTGGAGGCCATGGGCTCCAGCGCGGTGCTGTGCGGCGACGTGGGTGCGGGGAATGTGACCAAGTTGTGCAACCAGACCATCGTGGCCGTCCATATCGCCGCCCTGGCAGAAGCCCTGCAGCTGGGGCAGATGTGCGGCGTGCAGCCGCAGAAGATCTTTGAGGCCATCCGGGGCGGTCTGGCGGGGAGCACGGTGATGAACGCCAAGGCACCCATGATGATGGATCAGAACTTCCGGCCCGGCTTCCGCATGGATCTGCACATCAAGGACCTGAATAACGTGGTGGAGGCCGCAGGGGATGTGGATGCCCCCATCCCCCTGACCCTGCAGGTCCTGGAAATGATGAAGGTCCTGCATCATGACGGGGACGGCGCCTGCGACCACAGCGCGCTGCTCAGGTATTATCAGAAACTGACCGGGGAAGTGCTGCATCACTGACGGTATTCTCAGTTTCCGCCGGATGTGGTACACTCCCGTTAATGTGAAACACAGGATGAACATCTGAAGACCTTCCGGGGCTGCCGGCGGACCCGTACTCCCCCGGCCCTGAGGCACGCCATGAGAAAATGACGGATCGGTCAGACAGAGAATCACGCGGAAAAGAAAGAAGGCGGCAGACAATGACAGTGGCACAGCTGCGGGAATTCGGAGCAAATGTGGACGAGGCAATGAAAAGGTGCCTGAACAACGAAACGTTTTATCTGACCCTGGTGGGCAAGGCCCTTCGGGATCCTTCCTTTGAGCGCCTGCGGGACGCCCTGGAGCAGGGTGATCTGGACCGGGCCTTTGAACTGGCCCATTCCCTGAAGGGAGTCACGGGCAATCTTTCCCTGACGCCCATCTACTGTGCCCTTCAGGAGATGACGGACCTGCTCCGGAAAAAAGCGGAAACGGATTACAGCCCGTACATGGAAACCATTCTGGGAAAGAAAAAGGAACTGGAGGCACTGCTCTGACAGACAGCTTCCGGAAAACACAGGAGAAAAACCGGTTTTGCCGCAGGCATGAACAGGCCATGATTCCTTACGCCTCCCCCGGTGGCGCAGGATCGGGCAGGTGCGGGACTCTCCGGCCTGCTCCGCGTGAAGGGGATGAACAACCCCTGATCCGACCACGATGAAAAGCCGGGAATCCTCCCGGCTTTTATCGCCGTTCCTCCCAGACCGGTTTAAAGAATCAGGGGGGCAAGAAGCGGGATCAGAAAGGCCGTCAGCACCCCGGCAATCACCAGGGAAAGACTGCTCACGGCCCCCTGGATTTCTCCCATTTCGTTGGCTTTGGTGGTGCCGATCACATGAGCGCTTGTGCCCATGGCCGTCCCCTGCGCCACGGGATCATGAATCCGGAACAGACGGTACATGACCTGCCCGAACACATTCCCCAGAATCCCTGTCACGATGATCACCGCAACCGTCACGGAACCAAGCCCGCCCAGGCCCTCACTCACCGATGCCCCGATGGCCGAGGTCACACTCTTGGGCAGCAGGGAAACCGTCATGGTCCGGTCCATCCCGAAGAGAAGACAGAGCCCGGCAACGCACAGAATGCTGGTCAGTGTGCCGCAGAAGACGCCCAGGCAGATGGCCGGGAGATTCTTCTTCAGCACCTTCACCTGTTCATACAGGGGCACGGCCAGGCAGACCGTGGCAGGAGTAATCAGCCAGGAAAAGGGCTCCATCCCCTTCTGGTAGGCGCTGTTGGGAATGCCGGTGCACAGGAGGATCACAATCACCCCAATGACCGACATGAGGATGGGGTGCAGCAGAACCGATCCGGTTTTCTTCTGCAGCAGCACAGAGAGCCTCCAGATCAGCAGTGTCAGGGCAATGGCGAAAAAACTGCTGCCGGAAAGGAATTCCGTCATGTCACACGTCCTCCCCTGTCTTTTTCCGTACACTCTGGGTGACCCGTCCGGCCACCAGAAAGGTCAGCACCGTGGACAGAACCACAAGGACGATCACGCCGGGAAGACTGCCCAGGAGCGCCGTGACATGTTCCATGAGACTGACCGTGGGCGCCACAAACAGAACGGGCAGAAGCGCAATGAGAAATGTACTGCTCTCCCGGATCTGTTCGGTCCGGATCAGCCGCAGGCACAGAGCCAGGAACAGGAGCAGCAGCCCCCAGATGGCGGCGGGGATGGGAAAGGGAATCATCCGGGAGAGGACTTCCCCCAGAAAAGTGAACAGGAAAATGATTCCTGCCTGATACAGATATTTCATAACGGTCACCCGATCAGCGCTATGGCGATATCGTTCACATTGGTTCCGGTGGGACCGGTTCGGATCAGCCCGCCCACCGCGTCCAGTGCGTGGTAGGCGTCATGGTTTTCCAGCATGGCCTGACAGGATATGCCTTTCATCGAAAGCTCGGAAAGCGTGCTCCCGTCGGCATAGCCTCCCGCGGCGTCGGTTGGCCCGTCCGTGCCGTCCGTGCCCGCGCAGACAAGGGCTACATTGGCAATCCCCGCAATCCCCCGGGCGGCAGCCAGGGCCATCTCCTGATTGCGTCCCCCCAGTCCGCTGCCGGGGGAAAGATGCACCACCGTCTCACCCCCTGCCAGAAACGCCCGTTTCCGTCCATCCGCGGCATGGGTCTTCAGGATACTGGCCAGAAAGCTCCCCGCATCCCCGGCCTCACAGCAGAGCTGATCGGTGAGCAGCAGGGGATCATAGCCCATGTTTCTGCAGATCTCCGCCGCTGCTGCACATACCTCCCGCACACTGCCGATGATCCGGGTTTCGGTATCCGGCAGTGCCTTGGGCGTTTCCCGGTTCAGGCATTCCCGGGCCGGATCGCTGAGACGCAGGTGATACCGCTCCGCCACCTCCAGCGCCTGAGCGCAGGTGGACTGATCCGGCACGGTTGGCCCGGAGGCGATCATGTCCGGCGGGTCTCCCAGCACATCGGACAGGACAATGGTCCTGACAGCAGCGGGAGCACACCACTGGGCGAACCTGCCTCCCTTGACGGCGGAAAGGCGTTTGCGCACCGTATTGATTTCCACAATATCGCAGCCTTTGGCCAGCATCTGTCCGGTGATGTCCTTCAGCTCCTCCAGGGGAATCAGCGGCTTTTCAAACAGAGCACTGCCGCCCCCGGACAGAAGGAACAGCACGGTATCCTCCTTCTTCAGCTCCCGCGTCAGCTCCAGCGCCGCCTGCGTGCCCGCGACGCCCGCCTCATCGGGCACGGGATGGCCGCCCTCATAGCAGACGAGGGAGGGAATCGGATGTTCCACATGGCCGTACTTGGTCACCACAACCCCCGACGTCAGCCTGTCCCCCAGGACCCGTTCCGCCGTTTCCGCCATTTTCCACGCGGCCTTGCCGGCGGACACCAGGTAAACATTTCCGGGAAAAACACAGTCCTTCAGCGCCCTTTCAACCGCAGCGGCGGGTGTCACGGCGGCAATGGCCTGCCGGACGATGGTTTCAGCGTCCCTTCGAAGTACCTCATTCACAGCTTCTGCCCCCTTTCCGCGCATATCATTCGCCATGGATTGCCCTGTACCTGCTCATGGAGGAAATGGACAGGAAGAACAAAAAAAAGACATTC
>CACYGY010000011.1:0-50361 GCA_902774025.1 uncultured Eubacteriales bacterium | reverse complement strand
TAAAGATCATCAGAAGGTGAACATATGAAACAGCGATCATGGATCCCGTCATCTGCGGCTGCCCTGCGCCACTTCCTGGTATCCGCTCTGGTTCTTTCCGTTTTCTTCTCTGCAGTTCCGGCTTCCGGAGAAGCGCCCCAGTACCTGGAAAACCAGTGGAACTATGTGGACATGTCCATGGACATTTCCCGCGGCATTCCGGAGGATGTCATCGGCCGTCTGGCCAGAATCCGCGAAAACGGCGTGCTCACCGTGGCCACTTCTCCCTACTACGCGCCCCAGGAATTCATTGACCCCTCCAGGGAAGGACAGGAGTGCTATGTGGGTGCGGACATGGAGCTGGCGCGCCTGATCGCCCTGCGCATGGGCGTGCGGCTGGAGATTGTGCCCATGGAGTTCACGGAGGTCATCTCCTCCGTGGCGGAGGGCGGGTATGACCTGGCCATCTCCGCCCTGTCCTATACCTATGGACGATCCGCAATCCTGGAACTGTCCAAGGGATACTATTACACGGATGAACAGACCGCCAGCGGACTGCTCATCCGCGGAGAGGACTCGGACACGATCCTTTCCCTGGACGACCTGGCCAGGCGTGATATCGTGGCCCAGAGCGGCTCTCTGCAGGAGACCCTTGCCGCCGAGAACATTACCCTCTATCACAAGTTCAGAAGACTCCCCTCTGCGGAGGATGTGTACACCGCCGTGATGACCGGGGAGGCGGATGCGGGCATAGTGGATATCGGCATTGCCCGGACCTACCTTGAAAGCAATCCGGACTGCGGCCTGATCATCGTGCCGGATATCATCTTCCCCATGCAGTCCCAGTACGCGGGGGACCGGGTGGCAGCACCCAAGGGAGAAATCCAGCTCATCTGTTTTGTCAATGGTGTCATTGATGAAGTGCTTGCCTCCGGGCAGTATAAAAAGTGGTTCGAGGAATACGCCCGGTATAACGCCTCAGAAACCTGAGGATGATCCCGCCCGGCGGGAGAGGAGGCCGTTGATCCCATGAAAAAATGGAAAACCTGGCAGATTGTTCTGTTCGTTCTTCTGTGCGTATCCCTGAACGTGGGCGGACGGTTCCTGGCCACAGGACTGGAACTGCCCCTGTGGCTGGATTCCTTCGGCACGGCGCTGTGCGCATGCATCGGCGGGCCCGTATGCGGCGCCATGGTGGGCCTGACGGGAAATCTGGCTTACGGAGCCGTGCATCGCCTGTCCATGGTCTATGCCCTCACCAGCATTGCCCTTGGCGTCATCATCGGCATCGCGGCGCGCCGGAAATGGTTCGACCGGTTCTACGGTTTCATGAAGGCCGCCTCCCTTTCCGTGGCGGTGGCACTCCTTGTGTCCGTTCCCCTGAACATCCTCTTCAGCAACGGATATACCGGCAATGTCTGGGGAAACGGCATCATTGACTATTTCCTGGATGAGGGCTGGCCGGCTCTTCCCAGCTGCATCCTGGGCCAGCTGGCCATTGAGTTTGCCGACAAGGTGCTGACCGTCCTGGCCGTGTACCTGGTCATCCTCCTCCGCCGCCAGCGCAGAAGCCGCCGGCAGAACCAGGTTCTGCACTTTGAGAGCACCGCGGTCACCCTGCTCATCCTGTCCCTCTGCCTGTGGGGGTCTGCCCGGGCGGAGACGGCGGAGAGGCCCGCAGATTACAATGATTATGTCCAGACCACCTACAGCAGCAACAACGGTCTGCCCTGCGGCGAAGCCAATGATATTGCCCAGACCAATGACGGCGTCCTGTGGATCGGCACCTACGCGGGACTGTACCGGTACAACGGCCGTGAATTCCGCTGGGTGGACAACTATGAGTCCGTCCGCAATGTCAACTGCCTGTACGTGGACGAGGAAGGCCGCCTGTGGATCGGCACAAACGACAACGGCCTGGCCATTGTGATCCGGGAAAAGGTGGTCAACGTTCTGGATCAGTCCACCGGCCTCCCCTCCAATTCCGTCAAGTGCATCATCCGCTCCTCTGACGGGTATTATTATGTGGGCACCACCGGCAGCCTGCAGATGCTGGTCATGAACAACGGACTGAAGGTGGCCAACACCCTGCATGAAATCAATTATGCGGACTCCATCACCGCGGATGATGACGGGCATGTGGCCCTCATTGCCTCCGGCGGCCGTCTCTTCCTGCTTGAAAAGGGAAATATCCTCTGCTCCATGATGCTCATGGACGACCAGGAACTGTACAACTGCTGCGCCTTTGCCCCGGACGGCACCCTGATGGTGGGTTCCAGCACAAACCATATCTATCACTACGATATCTCCGGCGGTGACTTCACACTCCTTGATGTCATAAGCTGTGAAGATGTGACGAACATCAACAACCTGAATTATCTTGACGACGGAACCCTCTTTATCTCCGCCGACAGCGGCGTGTCCTGTATGGACACGGCCGGCTATCACCGGATCAATACCAACGATTTCAACAATTCCATTGACAACATGCTCTGCGACTATCAGGGAAACCTGTGGTTCACCTCCTCCCGTCTGGGCCTCCTCCGCCTGGCCCGGTCCGCCTTCCGGGACGTGTACGGAGCCATCGGCATGGAGCGCCGGGTGGTCAACGCCGTGGTGAAATGGCAGGACTGCTATTACATCGGCACGGACAATGGACTGGATGTCGTGGACAGTTCCTGCCACAGCCAGATCACCAATGAGCTGACCCGTTCCCTTGAGGGCAAGCGAATCCGCTGCATGTATGTGGACACGAAGGACCATCTGTGGGTATGCACCTATGGAAACGGCCTGATGGAATTCTCACCGGAAGGGGAATCCTGGACCTACAACGCCACCAGCGGCAGCTTCGGCAACCGCGCCCGCCTTGTGACGGAGATTTCCGACGGCACCATCCTGGCCGCAGGTAACACCGGCATCAGCTACATCCGGGATCACGCCATCCAGCGGACCATCCGCAATGAGGACGGCCTGATCAATTCCATGATCCTCACCGCGACGGAAATGAGCGACGGCACCATCCTGGCGGGCACGGACGGCGACGGCATCGCCGTGCTGAAAAACGGCGAGGTGGCCCGGATTCTGACCCGGGAAGACGGGCTCAGCAGCGGCGTCATCCTGCGCACCGTCAAGGATCCCAAATCCGAGGGCGTGTTCATCGTCACAAGCAACAGCCTGTGCTATCTGGACCCCGAGGGTTCCATCCGCATGCTGGACCGCTTCCCCTACTTCAACAACTACGACATCTGGGTCAAGGACGAGGACACGCTGTTTGTCATGTCCAGCGCCGGCATCTATGTGGTGGGCCGGGATGAGCTAGTCTCCGACAGCGACATGGCCTGGGAGCTTCTGGACGCCCGCCGGGGCCTGGGCACCTCCCTCACCGCCAACTCCTGGAACTATTACGACGGCAGCGGCAAGCTGTTCCTGCCCTGTGACACGGGTGTCTATATCATCGATGTGGATAAGTATGACAGCGATGTCCGGTCCTACCGGATGCAACTGGCTTCCATCCGTCTGGACGGCGTGCTTCAGCCTCCGGTCCGCTCCGGACATATCGACGTGGAACAGGGCGTCAGCCGTGTGGAACTGAGCCCGGAGATCCTGAACTACACCATCCAGGATCCCAACGCCGGGTACTATCTGGAAGGCTATGACACCCTGTGGACCATTGTGCCCCAGAGCAGTCTGAACAGCATTATCTACACCAATCTGCCCGCCGGAAAATATGCCTTCCATCTGGCCATCTTCGACAGCGCCGGGGAGCGGGTGCTGGAGGAAAGGGTCTTCAGCATGACCAAGGAAGGCGAAATGTATGAGCGGCCCGGATTCCGCCTCTACATGGTCATGATTCTGACCCTTTTCATCATCTGGTTCACATGGCTGGTGGTGCAGAGGCAGCTGAACAAGCAGCAGATCAAGCTGAACATGGCCAATGAGACCGTCATGGCCATCGCCAACGCCGTGGACGCCAAGGATGTGCGTACCAGCCAGCATTCCATGCGCGTGGCGGAATACTCGGTGCTCCTTGCCAGTGAAATGAAATGCTTCAGATGGTGGCAGCGCCGGAAAATGCTGAACAACCTTCGCAGAGCCGCCCAGATGCATGATATCGGGAAAATCGCCATCAAGGACGATATCCTGAACAGCACGAAACGGCTGAGCGACAAGGAGTATGTGGAAATGAAATCCCACGTCACCCGGGGCGCGGATATCCTCAAGGACTTCACACTGGTGGAAAACGTGGTGGATGGTACGAAATATCATCACGAGCGTTATGACGGAAAAGGATATCCCTGTGGACTGAAGGGAGAAGAGATCCCCCTCTTCGCGCGCATCATCGGAGTCGCCGACACTTTTGACGCCATGACCTCCAATCGTGTCTACCGCCCTCACATGGACGCGGATTATGTCATGAATGAGATGAAGCGGGGCCGGGGCACGCAGTTCGATCCCGTTGTCCTGGATGCCTTCCTGCGCCTGGTGGACAAGAACATCATCAACCTGAAGGAGATCTACGAACAGAGACAGGCTGAGATCCAGAGCGCGGACCCGAATCTGCAGGCTGAACTGAAACGGCGTGCGGAGGAGGATAAACAGATCCAGGCCGAGGCCATCAAATCCGAAGAGGCCGAAAAACAGCGTGCAGAGGGGGATAAACAGAGCCAGACCGGGGCCATCAAATCCGAAGAGGCCGGACAACAGTGTGCGGAGGAGGATAAACAGAGCCAGGCCAAGGCCATCAAATCCGAAGAGGCCGGACAACAGCGTGCGGAGGAAGATAAACAGAGCCAGGCCGAAGTCATCAAGTCCGAAGAGGCCGGACAACAGCGTGCGGAGGAAGATAAACAGAGCCAGGCCGAAGCCATCAAGTCCGAAGAGGCCGGAAACCCCTCCGGCGGAAAGGAGGTGTAAGCCGTGAAGCGGGTCTACATCGCCACGGCACTGACCTGTCTGGTCATTCTGGGCGCGTTCATCGGCATCTTCCGTTTCCTGAATCTCAACGAGGAGCGGACCCATCTGACGGTGGGATTCATCTATGACAATGACGAGAGCACGGCCTATACCTACAATTTTTCCCTGGCCAGGGATGCGCTTGAAAAAATGTACGGCAGTCAGGTGACCATCCATACCCGCAGCAATGTCCTGGATGACAGAATGGAAGACCCTGTCCGTGAACTGGCCGCCAGGGGCTGTGATATCCTTTTTTTCAACGGCTACAGCGACATGGTCATGGAGCTTGCCTCCGAGTATCCCCATATCCAGTTCTGCCAGACCTCCCCCATGGATATGAGCGGCAGGTCCGTACCGGAAAACTACCACACCTTCAAGGGCGAGATTTACCAGGGGCGTTACGTGAGCGGCATTGCGGCAGGCATGAAGCTCCGGGAAATGATTTCAGAGGGTATCATATCGGAAGATCAGGCCTCCATCGGTTTTGTGGCTGCCTTCCCCACCTCTGAAAGCATTTCCGGCTATACCGCCTTCCTCCTCGGCGCCCGCTCCGTCGTGCCCCGGACCACCATGCGCGTCCGTTACACGGGCACATGGAGCAGTTATGCCCTGGAGAAGAATGCGGCCCGGCAGCTGATTGATGAGGGCTGCGTGATCCTGTCCCTGTTCACCGACACCATCGGCCCGGCCATTGCCTGCGAGGAGGCATCCGTCACCCGTCCCGTCTATTTCATCGGCTACAGCCAGAGCATGCGGGATGTGGCGCCCGGCACTTCCCTGGTGGCCACACGGATCTGCTGGGAACCCTATATCACCGCGGCCGTGGAAGCCCTGATGACCAGCCGAAAGATCGAATCCGCTGTCCGCGGCCATATCCACGGAAACGATGTCTCTGCCGGTTTCGACCGGGGATGGGTGGAAATGGTCGACCTGAACCAGCAGCTGGCCGCGCCGGGCACAGAGGACGCCATGAACGCGGCCATCGAACAGTTCCGGCGGGGAAAGACCGACTTTGTGTTCCGGGGTGAATACACCGGAGTCAATCCGGAGGATTCCTCGGACACCTGTGACCTGCGGGGCGGGTTCACCGAGAATGCAGACTCATCCTTCCCCACCTTCCACTACATCCTCTCGGATGTGATCATTCTGGAATAAAGACCGGGTTCGGTCCGCAGAATTCCACCTTCGGATTGTGATTTTTGAAAACAGGGAAGGCCCTGCGTCCCCGCAGGGCCTTCCCTGTCTTTGGTTCAAAGACTCATGCACCCCTGAAAACCGGTCTTCCCGTTCCTTACAACAGGGCATAGTCTTCGTCGAAATAATCCTTCTGCCGGATCACCCTTGCCAGATAATCCGTCACGTCCTGAACCCCGACACCGAACTGCTTCAGCACACTTTCAACGTCCTGATTCCCGTCCGTCATCTCGGGCGTTCCATCCGAATGAAGGATGCATTCCCATTTTTCGGTCACGCTCAGGAAACGCATGAATTCATCCTCGTTACAGGACTGGCCGCATACATGCTCATAGATCCATTCCCGGAACATGCTGGCCAGAAAGAGCGGCAGTTCCCTTCCGGACATCGCGTCAAAGTACTCTTCCGTGATATCCGTTGTCTCTCCCTGATTCATAAAGGCATTATACCGATCAAGTATGTCTTCCTCACACCAGAGCCGGTGAATCAGCTGTTTATCCGTGAGAGGAGCTTCCGTGCTGAAGCAGACATACCGCCCATAATTATTCCGCAGATTCTGGGTGCCACCGGGTTTAGCCTTGACTGTGAAAGGCGCGTTGTCGCGAAATTCAAATTCGTCACTCTCCGACTCAATCGAAAAATAGCAGGACGTGAAATCCAGCAGAGCGGTATAGTAGGACATGGCCTGAAGCCGGGCTTTATATCTCCGGAGAATGTCCCGTGCTTTTTTCTCAATTCCGGAGCGGAGGGAAACGTTCTCCACCAGCGTCCACATTCCCTCGACGCCCTCCAAGTCCCCCTTCCACCGCAGGATCCGGTATCCCGGAACTTCTTCATGCTTTTCCAGTTCCTTCAGTTTCTGGTTTATGACCTTTCGGTCCGGATACTCTGAAAGCTGAAGGCATACCGACACCGGAGCCCGTTTCATGACCTTATCCATGCCGTAGGTGTATGAAGGAAAGAAGTAATGGATGGAGGCATCCCGCAGCTGAGGATAATCACTGTGCCTGACCGACTCAACCTGACGGCATTCATCCCCCATCTTCAGGATGAGATAGGTTTTTTCAGCTTCCTCAGCCAGAAGTCTGCCGCTTTCCATGTCCCGGTAAATCATGGTCCTTCGCTCGTACTTCGTACCCCTCCGGATCCGGCTGCTGAACCATCCCCCCATTTCATCGGAATAACGGTCATGGTACAGGGTCATCCGGCTCTCCACGTTCAGCGCAGAAACTGACCGGGGCTGCACGTGCTCAATCCATGCCTTATGAACCCGTCTTTCCTCCCCGCGTGTAATACCGGCCCACAAACGGGCCGTGAAAAAACGATCCATCGCCCAGTACATATGGCGTTCCATGGGGTATTCATCCAGGCATTCGTAGGTCATGGACGGATTCTCCAGCGCCAGCAGAGCCGCGCTCAGTTTGACCAGGCACGCCCGCTCCTCTCCGAAAACCGCCTCCAGAATGTCTCCCATCCCGCTCTCCCGGAAAAACTTCTCCGCCAGAAAACCACCCAGAGGATAACAGGAGACGGAATCCCCCACCTTCTCCAGGGAAACGAACATGCCTTCGATTTCCTGTTCCAGCTCCGCTGCCCGCTCTGCGCGCCGGACGTCCGTCATTTCTTCGTGCTCCCGTACCCTTCTCGCCAGCGCGCTGTTCTCTCCTTCTCCCGGCGCCATGCAGTATGTCTCATATTTCCCGACGGGAATCATCTTCCCGGGTTCCCCCGACGGAGTGCCGATCACCACAAATCCCCTCACGTCCTTCCGGTCCGCAAAGCAGGGAAGGTCCCTTTTCATCGCATAATACTGGCCTTTCCTGTTCAGTTTCGCCCAGGAAGGCACATCAACCCGTTCAATATTCTCTGCCATTTGTTTCTCCTTCCGGACAGGATGATCCTGGCCTTTTCTTTCAGACCGACCGGCGGCGTTTCCGCCATATTCTCAGACATGATGACAGAATAGCGGAAACCCCTGAAAAAGGCAACCGCGAAAACCGATATTCTTCCGGTCACCCCCGCACATTTCTTGCACCCTTTTCTCCCTGCCCGGAAATGCTTTCAGACACACAGGTATGAGCGTGCGGCGTGTTCCTTCTGACCGATGGGCTGCTTCCGCCCCTGACAAGCGTGATACCGCCCATGGACTGCGCATGATCCTTTGCCCGTGGCTGAAGAAATATGCGCCTTTTCCTCTCTTTCCGAACCTTCTCCGCTTCGTTCCGCACATTCCTGCAGACTTGACATGTTTTCACTTTCGCTTTACCATCCTTCACACAGAAACCATATACTGCTGAAGGACTCAGACACTTCTTCCGGCACTGTCACAGCGGAAGCGGGATTCAGACGGGACAATTCTCAGAACAAAGGAGCGAATCAGGATGACCATTGAAAAGAAAACCGACGGAAACAGTGTGGAGCTGATCCTGAAGGGATGGATGGATACACAGAACGCGCCGCTGCTGGCCGCTGCTCTGGATGAACTCGATCCACATCCCGGGAGCCTGGTGCTGGACATGACCGGGCTGGAATATACCTCCTCCGCCGGAATCCGCCAGCTTGTGGCCACCCATAAACGAATGAACGGAGCGCTGACCCTGAAGCATGTCTCCGCGGAAATCATGGATGTTCTGCGCATGACAGGACTGGACAGGAAACTGAATATCGAGCCGTAATCCCTCCGTGTCCGGGGGCGCTGTTGACAAGGAGAAGAACACCGCATGAAAAAGCATTCGATCAGGCGATGGATCATCCTGTGCTTTACGGGCATTTTCTTTTTTTCACTTGCCATCTCCGCGGTGGCAAACTATCTGGAAAACCTGCGCGGCGTCACGGACAGGGCAGAGGAAGAAGTGAAGAGATGCGCCAGCGTGACGCACATGCTGCTGGAGGAAATTGATTTCAATGACCTTCTTTCCGAGCCGGACGGTGAGCTGTACAACCTGACCCGGGCAAGCCTCTGGTCCCTGGCCTATCTTTTTCATACAGACAGCATTCTGGTCTACAGCCTCGATCCCCGGACCCAGGTCCGGAACCTGATCTTTTCCGTTGCTGCCGATCCCGAAACGGACGCGGAATGGAGAAAAAACCTGCCCGCGGGCTCCACCCTGGAGTCTCCGCTGCTGGCGGTAGAGGAAAAGTGGGTTCAGGGAGAACCGTTCGTGTACGGCTCCGCCCGGAACGGCCCCAGTACCACCTGGATCATGACCACCCGGGACTCCCACAGTGGTCTTGATTACATGATCGCCATCGATATCAGCGCCAGAATGCAGGAACAGGCTGTTCTGAAAAGCTTTCTGTGGAATATCATCCCCATCGGACTGGCTCTTCTGCTGGGACTGGTAATCCTTCTGATCCTGGTCAGGCATCGGATCATCCGTCCCATCCAGCTGATCTCCGAGAGCATGAACCGCTTTGCCGGTGACGGAAGCCGGAACCCCGGGCCGCTTCCCATCCGGTTCCGGGATGAGATCGGAGGCATTGCCGCATCCTATGCGAAGATGACCACGGATATCCGCGCCTATGTCAACAGCATAGAGGCCCTGACGAGGGACAAGCTGGAAAACGATGTGCAGCTGGATGTGGCACGCCGCATTCAGTATGGCCTGGTCCCTCAGGAAACGAACCTGGAGGGAGAAGGATTCCAGGTCCGCGCCATGAGCTGCCCTGCCAGGGCAGTGGGGGGCGACTTCTACGACGTGTTCCGGCAGGGGGAGCGCGTGTACCTTGTCATGGGGGACGTGTCCGGAAAGGGCGTTTCCGCCGCGATCTTCATGGCCATGGCCAAGACCGTGATCCGGGAAAGGCTGATGGCGGGGCTCAGTCCCGCCGCCTCCCTGGAGCAGACGAATGATGAGCTGTGCGGCCAGAATCCGGAAGGCCTGTTCGCCACCGCCTTCGCGGCGGTGATGGACATCCCCACGGGCGAGGTCGTCTGTGCCAATGCCGGGCATAACCCGCCTGTTCTGCTGAGCGCTTCCCCCGCCCTTCTCACGCCCCCTCCCGGCATCGCCCTGGGGCTGTACCGGCATGAGAAGCTGGAGGACATCACGTTCCGTCTGGGTCCTTCCGAGGGCATCCTGCTCTATACGGACGGGGTGACGGAGGCGGTCAGCCCCCGGAAGGAATTCTTCGGGACACAGAGGCTTCTGGAAACGTTGAAGACTGACGGCCCCCGGTCCGCCGGGGACATGCTCACCCGTGTCCGGGAGGCGGTCTCTTCCTTCCGCGGCGGAGGCGAACCCTTCGATGACATGGCCATCCTGGCCCTGCTCCGGGTAAGGGAGGAAGACAGCACACAGGCCATTCCCGTGGCACTTTCCTCCTTTGACACCGTCAGGGAGGCGGTTTGCGCCCTGTGCGGCGATACGCCTCAGGTCCGAAGGGCTCTCCTGGCCTGCGATGAGGCCCTGTCCAACATCACACATTATTCTCATGCCACGGAGCTGTCCTTCTCCTGCAAAAGAGAAGGGGACGTCCTGCGCGTATCCTTTTCCGACAACGGAATTCCCTTTGATCCCACACTCGCCCCGAGCGTGAAGAAGGAACCGGATGAGCTGGACAGCGGCGGCATGGGACTGGGACTGATGCGGCAGGTCACCTCCGCCATGCACTACCTCCGCAGACAGGGGAAGAACGAGCTCACTCTGAGCTTCTCCCTTTAACGTCCCCCATGGAATAGATCAAACCCGGAAAAGGCAGGAGGACTCCATATGGAAGCAGTCAGAATCACACGCTATACAAAATCCGGTGAACTGGTCAGCAAAAGGTTCCGGGCCTTTTTTATCCCGGCACTGCTCTCCGCCATGGCCACGCAGATGGGCGTATGGGTGGACACCATTCTCATGGCCCAGCTCATCGACGGAGTGGCCATGACAAGCGCCACGGCCTGCCAGCCCCTCTCGCAGCTGGCCGGCGCCCTGACCGTTCTCATCTCCACCGGGGCGGTGGGACAGATCGCCGTGGCTGCGGGAAACGGCAGACGGGATGAGGCCAACCGGATCTTCAGCGTGGTCTTTGACACCGCCATCCTCTTCGGCCTTCTTCTGACGGCGGTGCTTCTGCCCACCTCCGCAGGCGTCTCCCGCCTGCTGACCCCCGTACCCGATCTGTGGGACGGCGTCCACCAGTACCTGCGGGTCCTTCTGTGGCGTTTTCCCTTCTGTGCCCTTCTGATGCTTCTGGCGGACCTGGTGTGCGCCGACGGAATGGAGAAGCTGGCCACAGTGGCCATCCTGATCCAGCAGGTGACCAATGTGATTCTGGACTTTGTCTTCATCCGCCTTTTCCATCTGGGGATCGGCGGCGCCGCTCTGGCGACGGTGATCAGTGACGTGGCGGGTCTTGCCTTCATGCTCCTGCGCTATTTCCGCTCCCCCCACAGAACCTTCCGTCTCCTGCACGTCCTCCCCTCCGGATTCAGGAAACTGCTTTCCGACATGTGGAAAATCGCCCGGGCCGGTGTGGGGACCGCCTCCGGCTATGCTCTGGTGGCGGGCAAGATGTGGTTCCTGATCTGGATCACCGGGAATGTGGGCGGTGCCGACGGAGCCCAGATCCTGGCCGCCTGCCTTCAGTACCTGACTCTGCTTTCCATGTTCTCCGGAGGCATCAATATGGCCGTGCTTCCCCTGGTGGGCGTGCTCTACGGGGAAAAGGACTACGCCGCCATCCGCATGCTGATGCGCCGGGTGATCTGTCTTCTCCTGGCCATTATCGGTTTCGCCGTGCTGTTTGCCATGATCTTTCCCCAGGCCATCTTCGCCGTGGCGGGCGTTCCCCAGGAGCTGGGACTCCGGGCGCTCAATGACGTGCGTCTCTATTCCGTCTCCCTCATCGGTACGGGCCTGACCTTCCTGATGATCTACTACTACACCACCGTTGCCCGGACCACCGCAGCCTCCGTCCTCTCCTTCACCGAGGGCCTTCTGGCGGTAGTGCCCGCCGTGTGGCTTCTCTCCCTCCTCTTCGGGCTGACAGGGATCTGGCTGGGCCTGAGCGCGGCCGAGATCATCGCTCTTTTCACCGTCTGGATCTACACAAGGCACGTGTGCAGAAAATCCGGGGGAACCCTGACGGACTTCTTCCTCATCGAAAAAAGCGGAAGCGAACTGCTGTATGACGCCTCCCTCCGGGCCACACGGGAGGACGCGGCGGGCATTTCCGCGGAGGTGGTGAGCATCCTCAGGGAAAAGGGCATTGATGAGCTCCCTGCCACGAAGACGGGCATTGTGCTGGAGGAAACGGCGGTCCACCTGGCTGAGGTGAACCCGAAAAAGGTCAATATGGATGTGCGGGTCCTGGAAGGCGGAGACGAGCTGCTCCTGGTCCTCCGGGACAACGGCATGCCCTTCAATCCCATGGAGTACACCCCTGAGGAAACCGAAGACCCCCGTGGAGACGGGATCATGGTGATCCGCCGCCTCGCGGGAAGGATCGAATACAGCCTTGTGCTGGCGCTGAACCAGACCACCATTGCATTTCCGCTGCCGAAAGGAGACAGGGTATGATTCGCAGATTTCTTGAACAGGCAGAGAAAAGCAGTCAGAAAACCGCTCTGCGGGACCCGGCGTCGGGACAGGAGCGCACCTACGGCGAGCTGAACGCCTCTGCCCGTGCCCTTTGCGCGAAGCTGAAGGCGGAGGGATTCGGCATCGGGGACGCGGCCATGATCACCGCCTCCCGGGGCATCGGCTTTGTGGAAGCCATTCTGGGCGTTCTCATGGCCGGGGGCATCTATGTGCCCCTGTCCTCCCACTATCCCCGGGAACGCCTGAACTTTATCCGTGAGGACAGCGGCGCAAAGCTTGTCCTGGATGACGCATGGATCACTGAGGCGCGGAAATGCGATCCCCTCACGGAAATCGCGGACAGTGCCCCTTCGGATCCTGCCCTCATCGCCTATACCTCCGGCTCCACCGGCAGACCCAAGGGCATTCTCCACGATCATCAGTCCCTGACGGACGCCCTGGACAGATTCTTCTCCTTCTCCCGCCTTCAGTCGGAGGATGTCTACGCCATCAACGGACCCTTCTATTTCATTGTGCACATCGTCGACGTCTTTGGCCCCCTGACCACGGGCATGACCGCCTGCATCGTTCCGGAACCTCTCCGGGGAGACCCGGAGGGCCTGGCGGATTTCATCGACCTTCAGGGTGTCACGGGCGTCTTCATCCCGCCCAAGGTCCTGCGCTTTTTCCATAAAAAAGGCTCCAGCCTGCGCTTCGTCCTGACCGGAAGCGAGCGTCTGGCGGGAATCGCCCCTGACGGTTTCCGGCTGGTCAATGCCTACGGCATGACAGAAACGGCAGGCATCGTCACGGCCATGGACGTGGACCATGCCTGGGAGAATACCCCGCTGGGCCGGAGTCTTGAAAACACGCACCTGTACCTTCTGGATGAGGAGGGAAACCCCTGCGATGAAGGAGAAATCTGCATCAGCGGCCACTTTGCCCGGGGCTACCTGAACCTCCCGGAGCATACTTCGGAGGTGTTCACCCCCAATCCCTTCCGGGATCAGGACGGCTGCGATACCCTGCTGCATACCGGTGACCTTGGCCGGATGGAGAACGGTAATCTCCTGTATGTCAACCGCAGGGACTGGATGCTCAAGATCAACGGACAGAGAGTGGAACCCGGTGAGATCGAGGCAGGCATCCGGGCGCTTCCGGGGATAAAGGACGCGGCTGTCAGAGATTTCACGGACGCCTTCGGGGATGTCTATCTTTCGGCATATTATCTTTCGGATGCGGAAAGAAGCGAGGCGGAGTTCAGGAATCTCCTCTCCCTCCATTTCCCCGCCTACATGATCCCCGCCTATTATGTCCGTCTGGACCGCTTCCCCGTCAACGCCAACGGCAAGCTGGACCGCTTCGCTCTCCCGGATCCCCGCATGAGGGATGAGCAGGGCGGGGATGTCCGTTTTGAAAACGAAGGGCAGAAGATCATCTTCAAAGCCCTGGCCGCCATTGTGGGCCACGGACGGTATGATCTTTCCACGCCCTTTGAGGAGGCGGGCCTGAATTCCATCGGCTCAATCCGCATGACCCAGGCCCTCTCCGATGCTTTCGGCGTGCCCGTCTCCCTTTCGGATCTTCATGCCCATCCCAACATCCGGGACCTGGAAGCGTGTCTTTCCGCACGCACTCCGTCTGAAAACGAAGAGCGGCGCATCACCTATCCCCTTACCCGGACCCAGATGGGCATCCTGGCGGAATGCCTCTCGGAACCGGACAGCACCGAATACAACATTCCCCTCCTGCTGAAGCTTTCCCCCCGCGTGGACATTCCCAGCCTTCGGCACGCCGTTGAGCAGGCCCTTTCTGCTCACCCCTTCCTGTTCACGCGTCTTGCCCCGGACGCAGAGGGCCACTGGATGGCAAAGCGGCAGGATGAGGAAAGCCCTCTGGTGGAGATCGTGGAAGCCGACGCACTGCCCGACGACCTCCTCCGGCCCTTCCACCTCCTGAACGAGGCGCTGTACCGCGTCCGTATTTTCGTGACCCCGTCGGGAAATTACCTCTTTATGGATATCCATCACATCCTTGCCGACGGCACCAGCATGGTCATTCTGACACAGGATATCAACGCGGCCTGTGCGGGAAAGGAGCCGGAGAGGGAAACCTACACCGGCTTTGAGGCCGCCCTGGAGGAAGAAAGAAGGCGCGGAACGGAAAGACTGGATGAGGACCGGGCCTATTACCGGGAACTTCTCTCCGGTGCAGACGTCCTTTCCCTCCCCACCGGAGATCGCTCCGCCGAAAAAACCTCCGGCAGGATCCACCTGGAATCCGCCCTGGACATCTCCGCCATCCGGGAATTCTGCCAGCAGAACCATGTGACGGAAAACGCCTTCTTCAATGCCGTCTTCGCCTTTGTCCTTTCCCGCTTCACCTTCAGCGAGGACGTGCTCTACACCACCATCTTCAGCGGCAGAAACGACTCCCGTCTTTCCCGCAGCACCGCCATGCTGGTGCGGACGCTGCCCGTGTCTCTCCATGTCCGGGGCAGCCTGGCCGTGGTGGACCTCATCCGGGAAACGGGCCGGCAGCTCATGGCCAGCATGAGCCACGACCTGTATTCCTTCGCGGAAATTTCGCAGGAATTCGATCTCCGCTCCGACCTGATGCTGGCCTATCAGGGGGATACCTTCCGGTTCGACCGCATCGGCGGCGAAAGCGCGCAGCAGATTCCCCTCTCCATCCAGGCCCAGCGTCCCCTGAGCATGGACATTTTTGTCCGGGGTCTGAGAACGGACTTTGAGATGGAATTTGACGCGGGACGCTACAGCCATGCCTTCATGCGCGCCCTGGCCGACTGCGTGGAAAAGACCGCCTCCGAATTCCTTGAGAAAACATATGTCCGCGACGTCAGCATGGTCAGCGACGCGGCCCTTTCAGACCTGCGGCGTTTCAATGATACCGACGAGCCTGTTGACATGAAGGGGGTTCATCACCTCTTCGAGGACATGGTCCGGCAGCATCCGGACCAGACCGCCCTCATCGCCGCCGGCACCCGCCTGACCTATGCTCAGCTGGATGAGATGGCCAACCGTATCGCCGATGCCCTCACCCGGCGCGGCCTGAAGATGGGGGAAACCGTGGGCATGCTTCTGCCAAGGACCGTGCATGCCGTGGCGGCGGAATACGGCATCCTGAAGGCAGGCGGCGCCTTCCTGCCCATGCTGCCGGATTATCCCCGGGACCGGGTGGATTACTGCATGACGGATTCGGGAAGCCGCTTTCTCATCACAGCGGAAAGCGTGAACCTGGAACTGTCTTCAAAGGCATACCCGGTCCTGACGGTGGAAGATCTGCTCCGGGAGGGGGAACCGGTCACTCCTCCGCTTTCCGTCAGCCCCGGCCAGACGGCCTACTGCATCTATACCTCCGGGTCCACAGGCAGGCCCAAGGGCGTGAAGATCACCCACGGAAACCTCTGCAATTTCCTCACCACCGGCGAAAAAAACGAGGAATGCCGGCATTATGTCAGCTACGGCCGGGTCGCCCTGGCCATTGCCTCCCTCTCCTTTGACTACTCCCTGATGGAGATCCATCTCCCCCTGTGCCACGGCCTGACCCTGTGCCTGGCCACGGAGGAGGAGATCCAGAACCCCCTGCTCCTTGCCCGTCTCATGGAGGAAAACCAGGTGGACATCATGGCCGCCACGCCTTCCTTCATGTCCGGCCTGATGGAAATCCCGGAGGCGGTCCGGGCCATGCGGGGCCTGAAAATGGTCGACCTGGGGGCCGAGGCCTTCCCGCCCGCCCTGTTCGGAAAAGTCCGCCAGGCGAGCCCGGAGGCGGTCATTGTCAACGGGTACGGGCCTACGGAAACCACCATCGGCTGCATCTCCAAGCGCATGGAAAGCGCGGAAAACATCACCATCGGCAGACCCGCCGCCAACGTGAAAGCCTGGGTCTGCGATCCCTGCGGCAATATCCTTCCTCCCCTGGTAAAAGGCGAGCTGGTCATCGGCGGCCTGGGCGTGGGCGAGGGGTACGTGAATCTGCCGGAAAAGACGGCGGAGGTTTTCATCACCCTGGAAGGCGGACGGGCCTACCGCACCGGGGACATTGTCCGCCTGAACCATGACCTGGAACTGGAGTTCTTCGGCAGACAGGACAACCAGATCAAGCTCCGGGGTCTGCGCATTGAGCTGGATGAAATCGAAAACGTCATGAACACCTTCCCGGACATCACCCGGAGCGTGGTGCTTCTGCAAAAGCCCGCGGAAGGCGACGCCTTCCTCTGCGGCTACTTTACCGCCCGCACGCGTGTGGACACAGCTGACCTGAAGGCCCATCTGGCCGGACGTCTCGCCCGGTACATGATCCCCGCCGCCTTCCTGCAGCTGGAAGCCTTCCCCATGACCGCAAGCGGCAAGGTGGACAGAAAAGCCCTGCCCATGCCGGAGAGGGCGGAGGAGAACTTCACCCCGCCTGAGAACGAGACACAGAAGCGCATCTTTGATCTGGCGGCCTCTGTCATGGGTCATACCTCCTTCGGCGTGGATTCGGACCTGTATGAGTCCGGTCTTTCCTCCCTGGGCGCCATCCGCCTGAATGTCCTGCTCTCCAGGGCCTTTGACCGGCCTCTCTCCATCCGGGATCTCCGGGATCATCCCACCGTCTCCGGCCTTGCCGGAATCCTCTGCGCCGACAGCGCGCAGGAGACAATTGAGATCCTGCCGGATTACCCGCTTTCCCGGACGCAGACGGGCATCCTGGCGGAGACCCTGGCCCATCCGGATACCGTCATCTACAATACGCCCTCCCTCATCCGGCTGCCCGAAGAGGTGGAAGTGGACAGACTCCAGCGGGCCCTTGAGATGACCCTGCAGGCCCATCCCTGCCTGAACGCCTCCCTGTACGCGTCGGACAGCGGTGAGTACCGCTTCCGCAGACAGGACGATGCGGCGCCGGTGGTGGAAATCCTTCATGTGCCGCAGCTGCCCGAACCTCTTGTCAAGCCCTTTGACCTGCTCAGGGACAGGCTTTACCGGGCCCGGATCTACATAACCCCTGAGGACAGGTATCTTTTCCTGGAATTCCATCACATTGTCTATGACGGCACCAGTGACGCCATTTTCATGGAGGATCTGAACCGGGCCTACGAGGGACAGGTCCCGGAAAAGGAAACGTATACGGGCTTTGAGGCCGCCCTGGAGGAGGAAAAGCTCCTGAAAACGGAGGCCTTCACCCGGGCAAAGACCTATTTTGACACGCTTCTGGGCAGCGCGGACTTCGACATGCTCCCGGACGGGGATATCCTCCGTGCGGACGCGGCCGTTTCCAGCGCGGTCCTGGACCGCCCCTCCGGACTGAGTCCGGAGAAAATCCGCGATTTCTGCCGGGACACGGGGGTTACGGAAAACGCCTTCTTCAACGCCGCCTTTGCCTTTGTGCTCTCCAGGTTCTGCGGCCGGAAGGAAGCCCTGTACACCACCGTCTACAACGGGCGGAACGATTCCCGTCTGGAAAGAGCCGTGACCATGCTGGTCAGAACCTTCCCGGTCCTTCTCACCCTGGACGGGGAACAGGCGGTTGCGGATCTTGTCCGGGACGCCGGCAGACAGCTTTCCCAGAGCATGTCCCATGATCTCTACGCCTTCAGCGAGATTGCCCGGGACTACCACATCTCCCCGGATGTCCTCTTTGTATGGCAGGGCCGGGCGGATGAGGAGGTGGAAATCGGCGGATACGGGGCCAGGCTGATACCCCTTGAGCTGGATGAGGCGAAAGCGCCCCTGCAGCTGGAGGTTTTCGAGACCGGAGGTGCATACCGGTATCACTGTGAATACCACGCAGGCCGCTTCAGCGAATCCTTTATCCGCGCCTTCACGGACTGCCTGGACCAGGCGGCCTCGGAAATGCTTTTCCGTTCCCGTCTCATGGATGTCCTCCTCATGACCCCCGAAAGCCAGGCGCATATGGACAGCCTGAACCGGACAGACATGCCCTGTCCGCTCACGGATATCGTCAGTCTTTTCCGCAGGGCAGCCCTTGAAAATCCAGGCGAACCGGCCGTCATCTTCCGGGATGAGGTCCTCACCTACGCACAGACGGACGAGCTGTCGGACCGGATCGCCGCCTTCCTCAGAGACAGGGGCATCGGCCGGGAAAAGGTGGTCTCCGTCCTGATCTCCCGCAGTTCCTTCATGGCCACTGCTTCCCTGGGCGTTCTGAAGGCAGGCGCGGCCTATCAGCCCCTGGATCCCTCCTACCCCGGGGAAAGACTGAACTTCATGGTCCGGGACGCGGGCTGTTCCCTGCTCATCGCCGAGGAATCCCTGCTGGACAGGGTCAGCGAATACCAGGGACCCGTCCTTCTGACCCGGGACATTCCCGGCCTTCCCCAGGCCCCGGCCCTGCCGGATCATCCCGCCCCGGAGGACGCCCTGATCCTTCTCTACTCCTCCGGCACCACGGGCCAGCCCAAGGGGGTCATCCTTGAGCATCACAACCTGGTGAACTTCTGCACATGGTACAGACAGTTCTATCACCTCACGCCCCGCTCCAGAGTGGCCGCCTACGCCAGCTACGGCTTTGACGCCTGCATGATGGATCTGTACCCCGCCCTCACCACGGGAGCGGCCGTGGTGATCATCCCCGAGGAGGAACGGCTGGACTTTGACGCCATTCTCCGCCGGTTTGAGAAGGAACATGTCACCCACTGCTTCATGACCACCCAGGTGGGGCGGCAGTTCGCGGAATTCTGTACCGGAGGCGAGCTGCAGTATCTTTCCGTGGGCGGCGAAAAGCTGGCTCCCTTCCATGTGGACAGGCCCTTTGCCTTCTACAACGCCTATGGTCCCACGGAATGCACCATTTTCACCACCGCCTTTGAGGTGGACCGGCTCTATACCCGTGTGCCCATCGGACGGCCTCTGGGCAATTACAGGCTCTATGTGGCCGACGAGCATCTCCATCGCCTGCCCCCCTTCGTACCCGGTGAGCTGGTGGTGGCGGGAAACGGTGTGGGGCGCGGCTATCTGAACCGCCCGGAGCTGACGGCAAAGGCTTTTATCCCCAACCCCTTCAGCCGGGATGAGGGGTATTCCCACGCCTACCGCACCGGGGATATCGTGCGCCTCCTGCCCGACGGAACCATTGACTTCATCGGCAGGAATGACGGGCAGGTGAAAATCCGGGGTTTCCGCATTGAAACCACGGAGGTGGAGGCGGTCATCCGGGAATTCCCCGGGGTCCGGGACGCCACCGTGCAGGCCTTTGACAACCCGGACGGGTCCGGCAAATATCTCTGCGCCTATGTGGTGAGCGCCGGGGACACCCTGGACATCCAGGCCCTGAACGCTTTCATTCTCAGCCGCAAGCCGCCCTATATGGTGCCCGCTGTCACCATGACCATTGACGCCATCCCCCTGAATCAGAACCAGAAGGTCAACCGGAAGGCCCTGCCCGTGCCGGAAATGAAGGCGCGGAAGGAGGAAAATGCCCCGGCGGCCCCCCTGAACGTGCTGGAAGAGGAGATCCGCAGCATCGCCGCGGAAATCCTGGGCACCGGGGACTTCGGCATCACCGACCTCTTCGGGAATCTGGGCCTCACCTCCATCACCGGCATCCGCCTGGCGGCGAAGATTCTCCGGCGTTTCGGCGTGCAGACCAATGCCCGGGAACTGGTTTCCGCCGGCAGCATCCAGAGCGTGGAAAACGAGATCCTCACAAGTCTTCTGAACCGGAAGGCGGAGGGCGGGGAGGAACCGGAAAAGACCGCGGAAAAGCCGCAGTCCTGCCGCCTTACCTTCTCCCAGCAGGGGGTTTACGCGGAGTGCCAGGCGCATCCGGACACGGTGCGCTACAACGTGCCCTTTGCTCTCACCTTCCCGGAAGGCACCACAACGGAGCAGCTGGATGCCGCCCTCCGGAAGGTGGTCCATGCCCATCCCTCCATCCTCTGCCGCTTTGTGCCGGACAGGGAGGGGGAAATCATCCAGGAACAGATCCCGGACTTCCGCCTGGAAATCCCGGTTCTTGACCTTTCCCCGGAGGAGACGGAAGCCCATATTCTTCAGTTCCCCCGGCCCTTTGACCTTGCCGCAGGCCCCGCCTGCCGCTTTGAAATCCTGAACGCCAGCCGCCCGACCCTGCTTCTGGACATGCATCACCTGGTCAGCGACGGCGCTTCCATGGACCTTTTCCTTGACCAGCTCTGCCAGGCCCTGGACGGCGCGGAGCCTGAGAAGGAAAGCTACAGCTGCTATGATTACGCCGCGGAGGAAAGGATTCTGCCGGAAACGGAGGCCTTCTTCGCCGACCGGATGGCGGAGATGGAAGATGCCACACAGCTTCTTCCCGACGTGTATGAGGACAGGCCCCACAGAGAGGAACAGGTGAGCGCCCCCACGGACATCGCCGCCGTCAAAGCCTTTGCCCGGAAACTGGGGATCACCCCCTCCGCCGTCTATCTGGCCGCAGCCTTCCTCACCTTCGGACGCTATGTATGCGAGGACACGGTGGCCATCGCCACCATTTCCAACGGCAGAAGCAACCTGAAGATCAGCAACACCATGGGCATGTTCGTCAATACCCTGCCCCTGGTGACACAGCTCCGCCATGAGGAGCCTGTC
The DNA here is from genome assembly GCA_902774025.1 of uncultured Eubacteriales bacterium. Taxonomy (GTDB): domain Bacteria; phylum Bacillota; class Clostridia; order Christensenellales; family Aristaeellaceae; genus UBA2943. The sequence continues at coordinate 29,147 of CACYGY010000011.1, read as the reverse complement.
CGGGACTACCTGCTCCGCATCGCACGTCTCTTCTCCGATACCATTGCAAACGAACACTATCCCTTTGCCCGCATCGCCTCAAAATACGATTTCCATCCCGCCCTGTCCCTGACCTACCAGATCGGTGTTCTGAACACGTACCGGACAAAGGCGGGAGAGGTGGAGACGCGGAGCCTGGAACTGGATCTTCCCAAGCTGCCCGCGGGTGTCTATATCGAGGGTACGGAAGAGTCAGCCGTGATCCGGGTGGCCTATGACGGCGCGCTGTACAGCCAGGCCATGATGCGCGGACTGGCGGAGAGCGTGGAAAACGCCGTCCGCGGCCTCATGACCCGGGAAACCCTGTCCGACATCAGCATCACCGGTGAGGAAACCTGGAAAAAACTGGACGCCTTCAACGCGCCCTGGGACCTGGACTATGACAGGAATGACACGGTGGTCACCGCCTTCCGGCGCAACGCGAAAGCGCATCCGGACAAAGTGGCCGCGGTCTTCAGGGACAGAACCTACACCTACCGCGAGCTGGACGAGCTGACAGACCGCCTGGCGGCGAAGCTGTACCGTCGCTCCTGTGAGGTGACCGGCAGGACGGACCTTGCGGAGCAGGTCGTCTCCATCCTCATCAGCAGAAACGAGAACGTGTTCATCCTGCCTCTGGCCGCCATCAAGGCCGGCCTCGCCTATGAGCCTCTGGATCCCGGTTATCCCGCTGAGCGCCTGAATTTCATGGTCAGGGACGCGAATGCCTGCCTGCTTCTGGCCCAGGCGGACCTGGCGGAGCGGCTGGATGCGTACACGGGCCCCGTGCTGACGGTGGAGGAACTGTACGCCATGGAGGATGTACCCCTGACCTGCCCGGGCCCCGCTCCCGAAGACCTGTTCATCATGCTCTACACCTCCGGCTCCACCGGCACCCCCAAGGGCTGCCAGATCGAGCACCGGAATCTTGTGGCCTTTGCCCACGGCATACGCCACAGCTTCTGCACGGAGAATGACCGCACCGGTGCCTACGCCTCCTTCGGTTTTGACGTGAACATGGAGGATGTTTTCTGCACCCTGGTCAACGGCGGCACCGTCTGCCTGATCCCGGAGGAGATCCGGATGGATCTGGGCGCCCTGGCTGCCTATTTTGACCAGGCCGGCGTCACCGCCCTGCTGCTCACCACCCAGGTGGGCGTGCAGTTCATCCAGAATTATCCGCAGCTGAAAACCCTGCGGCTTCTCATCATGGGCGGCGAAAAACTGCCCGCGGTGGATCCCTCCAGACTGAGCTACACCATTGCCAACGGATACGGTCCCACGGAAAACTGCTGCGGCGTGAGCCTGTTCCCCATCCGCACCTGGGAGCCCAACGTTCCCATCGGCAAACCCCTTGCCACCATCCACGGCTATATTCTGGACAAAACCGGGCACCGGCTTCCCGCCGGAGCGGCCGGGGAGTACTGTCTCTCCGGGCCGCAGGTGACCCGCGGCTACCTGAACCGCCCCGACAAGACGGCGGAAGCCTACGGCCCCTGCCCCTTCAATGAGTTCCGGATGTATCACACCGGGGATATCGTGCGCTACCGTGAAAACGGCGATGTGGAGTTTGTGGGGCGCAGGGACGGCCAGGTGAAGATCCGGGGCTTCCGGGTGGAAACCAAGGAAGTGGAAACGGTCATCCGGGGCTTTGAGGGCATTGAGGACGTGACGGTCCAGGCCTGTGACTATGAGGGCGGAGGCAAGTATCTCGCAGCCTATGTGGTCAGCCCTGCCCCTGTGGACATGAATCGGCTCCGGGCCTTCATCCGGGAGCAGAAGCCTGCCTACATGGTGCCCGCCGCCATCATGCAGATTGAAAAAATCCCCCTGACGGTCAATCAGAAGGTGGACAGGAAAGCCCTGCCCGCACCGAATCTCCAGAAGGCGGCCTACCGGGCGCCGGAAGGCAGGGAGGAGGAGGATTTCTGCGCCATTTTCGGAAGCATCCTGGGCATCGACCGCGTCAGTGCGGAAACGGACTTCTTTGAGGCGGGAGGCAGCTCCATCCTGGCCATGAAGGTGGTCATCGCCGCCGAAAAGGCCGGCTACAGCCTCGTATACAACGATGTATTCAAATACACCACCCCCCGGGACCTTGCCCGCTTTGTGGGCGCCTCCCCGGCGGAAACGTCCCCCGCGCCGGAGAGCGAAGAATCCTCCGTCCTTCCGGAAACGGGCAGGGACGGGTACGATTACAGCCGGATCCACGCCCTGCTGGCCGGAAACACCCTGGAAGCATTCCTGAAGGGTGCCTGCCAGCCTCTGGGGGATGTGCTGCTGCTGGGAGGCACCGGGTATCTCGGCAGCCATGTGCTGCGTGAACTTGTTCTTCACGGGGAAGGCAGACTGTTCTGCCTGGTCCGCTCCGGCCGGGGTGAAAGCGGCGGGGAGCGCCTGAGGAACGCACTGCGGAAGTATTTCGGAGACGACTTCCTTCCCCTCATGGATCAGCGCGTCACGGTCCTGGAGGGTGATGCCACCGACGCCTCTGCCCTGACCGCCTTCAAGGCGCCCTCGCCGGGCATGACCGTCATCAACTGCGCCGCCAGTGTCAAGCATTTCGCCAAAGGCAACGAGATCGAGCGGGCCAATGTGGATTCCGTCCGCAATCTCGCCGCCTGGTGCGAAGCCAATGAAGCCCGTCTGGTGCATATCTCCACCGGCAGTGTCATTGGAAGCCGCTCCGGCAGTCTGCCGCCGGCGAACTACCGCCTGGATGAGCACAGACTCTATGCAGGACAGGAGATTGACAACAACCAGTACGTCCACTCCAAGTTCATGGCGGAGAGGCACATTTACGAGGAGATCCTGGACCACGGCCTGCGGGCCAAGGTCCTGCGGGTGGGCAACCTGGCTCCCCGGGAGGAGGACGGCGAATTCCAGCTCAACTACACAACCAACAATCACATGAACAGTCTCCGTGCCCTGGCCATCCTGGGGGTAATCGGATACGACGCCCTGAACGCGCCCATGGAATACTCCCCCATTGACTGCGTGGCAAAGGCCGTGCTGGCCCTGGCCACCACCCCGGAAGCCTGCGTCTGCTTCATGCCCATGAATCCGCACCGTCCCCTGATGCAGGATGTGATCCGGGAAATCAATGGAGTGGGACATCCCATCCGCGGAGCGGAAAATGAGGAATTCAGCCGGGCCCTTCAGGAAGCTCTGGGGGATGACCGGAAAAACGCCTCCGTGGGCTGCCTGATCGCCTATGAGAGCAATGACGACTCCCAGGAGATCGGCCTGGAGGGAATTGATCACACCTATACCGTCGGTATACTGGAACGTCTGAGCTTCACCTGGCCGGAAACCGGCTCGGCGTACATTCACCGCTTCCTCGACAGACTGGAACAGAAAGATTTCTTTGGAAGGAACGAATCATGCTGATTCATGAACAGGTGGCACTCCATGCCGCCCAAACCCCGTCCCGGACCGCCCTTTGGGACATCCGGGGAGAAATGACCTATGGCGAACTGTGGACCCGCTCCTCCGGTATCGCCCGGGCGCTTGCCGCCCTGGGTGCCGGGGAGGGCCGGGCCGCGGCGGTCTACGTGCCTTTCCTGAAAGAGATCGTCCTGGGGGCCGTCTCCGCATGGCGGGCCGGATGCGTTTTTCTCCCCTTTGATGACGCCTATCCCCAGGAGCGCCTGAGCTACATGCTGGAAAACTCCGGAGCGGCAGCCGTCCTCACCCTGCGGGAACTCTGGGAGCGGAAACCCCTGAAGTTCCCGCAGGAAAAGGTGATCTTCATGGATGAGGTGCCCCCGGCCCCATCCTTCGACCTCCGTGTATCCCTCACGGAGGACTCCCCTGCCATGCTCCTCTACACCTCCGGCACCACGGGCCGGCCCAAGGGGGTCCTGCATACCCATGCCCTGCCTGCCCATCTCATGGACTGGATGGATCCCGCAGAGGGAGCCCCCGTGGATGAAAACACCCGGGGCGGCGTGACCACCGGCTTTACCTTTGTCGCTACCCAGGTATTCATGTTCAGCCCCCTCGCCGCAGGGGGAAGCGTATTCATCGCCCCGGAGGCGGCCCGGAGGGATCTGGGCTTCCTGAATCAGTTCATCCGGGAAAACCGCATTACGCATCTTTTCCTGCCCTCCGGCCTGGGGGCCGCTCTGGCGGAGGATTATGACATCCGCGGCGTCTGCGTGCTGGTGGGCGGTGAAAAGCTCCGGGCCTTCCGGCCCTGTGTGCCCGGAAACGCTCTGCTTCTGGGGTACGGATGCACGGAAACCGGCGCCGTCATGGGCAAAAGGGTCCTGGGCACCGAAGAGCGGCTGCTCATCGGGAAGCCCTTCGGTCAGACAGAAGCCCGGATCGTGGATGATGCTCTCCGGACGCTTCCACAGGGGGAGGTGGGAGAACTGCTGGTCTCCTCGCCCTTCATGTCCCGCGGGTACTTCGCTCTTGCGGAACTCAGCGCGGAAAAATGGGTGGAACTGGACCACAGGGTCTGGTACCGCACCGGAGACAGGGCCCGGTGCACCCCGGAGGGAAACTATGATATCCTCGGCAGGATCGACAATATGATCAAGCTCCGGGGCTTCCGGGTGGAAACCGGAGAGGTGGAGGTTCAGGCAGCCAACGCGGCAGGACGCATCGGCCGCAGTGATGTGGGCCAGTTTGCCGTGGTGCTCAGGACCGTGAACGGAACGGACCATCTCGTGGCCTACTACGAGTCGGACAGGGAGCTGGATCTGAAAGCCATCCGGGCAGAGGCCGCCCGGTATCTGGCAGAGTACATGGTGCCGGATATCTGGGTCAGAATGGATGCCCTGCCCAGAAATGCCAACGGCAAGGTGATGCGCAGCGCACTCCCCCAGCCCAGGCGCAGCCGGGAGCACACCCTTTACGGGGCTCTGGACAGCGAGGTGCTGGCGCGCTTTGTCTACGCCCTGGAGGACGTCCTGGACGTGAACGTGTCCATCAGCCCTGACGACCGGTTTACGGACCTGGGGGGCACCTCCCTGACCGCCATGAAGTATGCCGCCATCCTCCGGGAGCAGGGCATCCGGATCAGCAGCGCCCAGATCCTGCAGCTGAACGAGCTGCGGAAGATCGCGGAGGCGGCGGAGGTGGACTATGCCCGTCTCTGGTCTCCGGAGGAGTACGAAAAGGTCAGAGAAGACTTTGCCTCCCGCGGGGAGCATATTCTGAAAGTGCTTCCCATCACCCCGGAACAGGATGAGATGCTCTTCAGGCAGATCCTCTATCCTGACCGGTTCAATTTCAAAAGCACTGTGTTTCTGCAGGTGGACAGCCCTCTGTCGGAAAAGGATCTTCGGGAGGCGCTGGACATTGTTTCCGGCGAAAACGAGACACTGCGCTCCGCCATTGTGTTCCACGATGTGGCCACCATTCAGCAGGTGATCACGGACCGGAAAATCCCGCTGGAATTCATCCGTATGGACAGCTTCGGAAGCCAGGAAATGCGGGAGCTGAAAAAAAGACTTCTGTACATGCCCATGGACCTGCAGCGAAGCAGCCTGATGCGGCTGATTTACCTTAAGACCGGCACCCTGTCCATGCTCTGCATTCTCACCCACGGCATCGCCTTTGAGGGTAACCGGAAAAGCATGTACCTTGCCCGGCTGATGCAGGTGCTGGAGGAGCGGTATCCCCTTGACGAATCCATCCGCGGATGGCGGGAGCTTCTGGAGGAGAGTCTTTCATCGGAGAAGACGGAAGAACCCGTCAGAACAGAGGAAAGGCCGGAAACCGGAATCACCCGGAAAGCACCGCCGGAAATGTGCGTCTATTCCAGCAACGCAGGGCCGAAGCTGGTCTTTGTCCACACCGCCAACACCGGAAGCGCGGCCTATTACCGGCTGGCTGCCCGGATCGGCAGTCAGGTGTCCTTTTCCGTCATTGAGCCCTTCAACCTCTACCATATGAAGGAAGCCCGCTATGGCATCAAAGCCATCGCGGCCCATTACATTGAGATTCTGAAGCGTCACCAGCCGGAAGGCCCCTATCTCCTGGGCGGCTGGTGCTACGGCGGCATGGTGGCACATGAAATGGCCTGCCAGCTGGAGGAAGCGGGAGAGGATGTCCGGTATCTTTTCCTTATGGACGCCCATGCCACCACCGATGATCGCCTCCGCAGCTTCTTCAGGGGCATGAGCACGGAGGTCGGCAGGGAATACTTCGAAACAAGCCCTCTGTTCGCGGACCTGCGGGAATCCGGCATGCTGGAGGATATGGTCCGCAATGCCGCGCATTCATCCGAAGACATGATGAACCACGTTCCGTCCCTTTTCCACGGGAATGTGATGTATTTCAAGCCGGAGCATATCCCCTCGGGCATATCCGAAACAAGCAGCCGCTACTGGAAGAAGATGATGGACTACGAGGCGGGAAATTACGAACAGTACTGCTGCCGGGAAAAGCTGAAGATCATCCGCACCCCCCTGGAACATGATCTGATGATGAACGATCCCTCACTGGATGTCATTGTGCCGGAAATGATGAAAGCCATCCGGGAAAGCCTGTGACAGTACAGGTTTCCGGACAGGGATGGACTTTCCGGATGACAGCCCTCCGGTCTCCGGGAAACACCCGGGGACCGGTTTTTGATTCCTGCGCCCGGGGCATTGTTGGTCCGGGCGCGGAGGATTCCCCTTCAGCATCCCTTCCCTCCTTTCCCTCCACGGGGCAAAGGTAAATCATCCTTTGACTGAGCGGCTGTAAGAACAACCGCTGCCCGGAAAGGCGTAAGCACAATCCGGACACGCTCAGCACAACCGCTCAGCACCATGAACCTGCCGGAAAGAGGCACATTACGGAAAGACTTCCGACTGAAACCATGGAGAATGGAATTCACTGTACGGTGACTCCTGCCTCCCGGACGTCTCCGCTCCGGAAACGGATTCCCGGCCCATCGGGAGACAGGGCCGGATGCACCGGGCCTGCCTGAAGGAATACGACCCCCGATCTGCCAGCCGGGTGATCCTGTCAGACAGGCCGTATCGCTGCCTGACAGAGCTGAACAATCAGGCGCAGATCCGGCTCTTTCGGGTCTGCTCATATGGCTGAGTCGTTGTGCTGAGCGTGTGCGGACCTGCAGAATCGGGTTTGTCCGGATTATGCCTGCTCCTTTCTGAAGCGTCTGTTTTCCGACTGCTCAGCCTGTGAAGCCTCATGCCCGGGGATCCGTCACTTCGGTGAAGATCCTGTCGGGAAGGCCTGTCACGCTTTGAGAACAAACAAAAAAAGCGGCCCGGAAAACCGGACCGCCCGATGCTGATTCGTTTACCTGACAAATTCCGCCGCCTGCTGACCGGCGATACGGCCAAAGACCACGAAATCGGCCACGGCGTTGCCGCCCAGACGGTTGGCACCATGCACACCGCCGGTGACCTCACCCGCTGCGTACAGACCGGGGATGATTTCTCCCGCGGTGTTCAGGACATGGGTGGATTCGTCAATCTTCAGACCGCCCATGGTGTGGTGGATACCGGCGGTAACCTTTACCGCATAGAAGGGCGCGGTATCCAGGGGAGCAGCAAAGCTGGTGCGGCCAAACTCAGGATCGCTCTTTTCCGTCACGCAGCCATTCCATTTTTCCATGGTAGCCCTGAAAGCCTCCGCGGGGATATCCAGAACGGCAGCCAGTTCCTCATAGCTGTCCGCACCGTACATGAAGCCGCGGTTGATGTATCCCTGGATCACAGAGGAAGCGTCCACCATCTTCTGATCCACCACCAGCCAAGAGAAGGAACCGGGCTGGGCGATTTCAGCGGCGGAAACCACATCACGGGTGCCCACTTCATCCACGAAGCGCTCGCCGTTGGCATTCACCAGAATCGCACCGTCCCCGCGCAGGCCTTCGGTGATCAGGGATGCAGTGTCCGCCTGCACGGTGGGATGGATCTGGATCTGATCCATGTCCACAGTGGCGGCACCCAGCTCTTCCGCCATCAGGATCCCCTGTCCCTGAATACCGGCGGCATTGGTGGTCATAAAGCCGTCCAGCCTGGGCACAAACCTGACAACCATGTCCAGATTCGCGCCAAAGCCGCCCGTGGCAAGGATGACAGCCTTGGCGTTGACCGTGACGGTATTGCCGGTTTTCCCTGTTGCCACGATGCCGCAGGCAGCGCCGGTATCATCGGTCAGGATCTTCACGGCGGTGGTATCAGTGAGCAGCGTGATGTTTTCACGCTCCTGGCTGGCCTTCTCCAGCAGGGGAACCGTATAGGCGCCCACGGAAACCACTTTGCCCTCGGCGTTGACGGGGCGGTGGATGCGCTTGACTGACGCGCCGCCAAAGGCCGCCACATTGTTCAGGTCAATGCCGACACTGCTCAGCCAGTCAATGGCATCGGCACTGTTGCTGACCAGTGTGTTCACCAGTCCGGGATCGTTCAGACCCTTGCCGCCGATCAGTGTATCCAGCGCGAAAAGCTCGGTGGAATCGAAGTACCCTTCGGGACTGGCCTGATAGGCTTCCCACTGTTCCTTCACCGTGGCGGCCAGGGCCGTGATGGCCTCATTGTCCGCATAGCCTTCGGCTGCAGCCAGCGTCTTTTCCACGCCTGCCGCCTCGCCAAAGGTATTCTTGTCCTGGTACACGGTCCGGGCAGCGTTCATGCCGCCGGTGGATTTCACGGAGTTGCCGCCCACGGCAGGCTGACTTTCCACAACCACAACTTTCTTTCCGGCATCGTTGGCGGTAATGGCGGCCACCATACCCGCGCCGCCTGCGCCCACCACCACGATGTCCGTGTCGTAGGTTTCGTCCTTACCTTCCTCCGCCTGAGCCTCGCGCATGTAATCATCCGGGTTCACGCCGGCGTTTTCCAGCGCCTGACGGGCCGCTTCGATTACCGCGCCGCGGGTAATGCCCGCGAAGGTGGCGCCGGTATAGGTGTCAATGATCCCGTTGGCTTCCACAAACGCCTGGGGCCATTCGTCCAGAATCTTGCTGCCGATGCCCTGGGTTTCACCTTCGCCTTCCATGCCGACGATGGTGATTTCCCCGTCCACCAGCGTCACGCTGACGGACACTTCACCGCCAAAGCCCTGGGCAGTGCCCGTGCCGGCAGTCACAGCTGTCTCCACCGTGGTAGCCATGGCTGCGCCTGTCAGGCTCAGCAGCATGGCCATCGCGGTCAGCAGGGCAAGGATACGTTTTCTCATGGGTGGGTTCCTCCTTTGTGTATTCAACACGTTCCCGGGGGGAACGGTGTTTTCCGGGTTTCTTTCCTTCCTTTGCTCCGCACAGGCGGGAACACGCCGGTGCCTGTCTCCCACAGGACCGTGCAGATCAGTGCGCGGCCTGTCATGACGTTATGATTATATCACCATACTCCGCCTTCTGGGAAGAGAACCGCGGCCCCCTGTGTCCTCCGGTTCCGCCCGTGCCCCTCCCCGCGCGGCTCACACATGAAGGACGGATCCTGCCGGCCGAAAGAATCTTCATGCCCGATGTTTCATTCCCATGCATAAACGCGGCGCCGGTTTCCGGCGCCGCTTAAAAAAACGTCAGGCCATCAGCTCCGGGAGTACTTTTCCGATTTCCACCGCCAGCTGGCTGTGTCCCCTGCATGTCAGGTGCATGCAGTCCAGCTGATTGAATTCTGCCTTTCCCTCCGCATCAAGGAATGCACAGCCGTTCCGCTCAGCGACAGCCCGGAAATGCTTTGCCAGTTCCCTGGACTTTTCCGGGCAGCCCCGTCCCATGGGTTCACCTTCCGGAACCCGGTACAGCCCTTCACCGATCCAGGGCGGGCTGACCACCAGAATCCTGGGAATGCCGCCCCGCCAGGCCGGAGTGGCCTTCGCCTTCTGCACAAGGCGCTCCAGCCCGATCCCGATACAGGCCGCGTTGACGCTGAAGCGTTCCTTGGTGTCATTGGTTCCCAGCATGATGATGAGCGCGTCCACAGGCTCATGGGTCAGGAGAACGGCGTCGATGACATCCAGACCTGACATGTTGTCGTGCAGAGGATCCCGGAAAACGGTGGTACGTCCGGAAAGGCCCTCCTCCAGAACCCTGTATTCCCCGCCCAGTTTGCTCTGCAGCAGGCAGGTCCAGCGCTCATCCTCGTTGTACCGGCTGCCCCCCCCCGCACAGTCATGCGGGTCCGCGCAGTACCCGTGGGTATTGGAATCTCCGAAGCATACAATGTGTTTTTTCATCTCTGTCTCCGACCCTTTTCCTTTCTGCTCAGCAAAAACGGCTGATCGCTTCCCTGATCCGCTTCGCGGCTGCCTCCACCCTGGGATAATCCTCCGGGACCAGCTCCGGCATCGGAGCGCGGACAGAGCCCACCTCCAGGCCTTCGTTGATCCGGAGCACTTCCTTCATGACGGCATACAGGTTTCCCCTGCAGGAACACATCTGCTCGATGATGGCATTGACCTCATGCTGAATGGGAACCGCCCTGCCGGTTTCCCCGCTGCGGATCAGCCGGTCCATGGTCAGGAACAGTTCCGGCATGGCACCGTAGGTGCCGCCGATGCCCCCCTCTGCCCCGATGGAGCGTCCGGCGACAAACTGCTCATCCGGCCCGTTGAAGACCACAAAGTTTTCTCCGCCCTCCCTGAGGAAGATCTCAATGTCGTAGGTGGGCATGGAGGAATTCTTCACGCCGATGACCCGCGGATTCTTTTTCATCTCCCGCAGCAGCCCGGCGGTCAGGGTCACCCCCGCCAGCTGCGGAATATTGTAGATGATAAAGTCCGTGTTGGGTGCCGCGGCGGAAATGTCATTCCAGTACTTCGCAATGGCGTATTCCGGCAGGTGGAAATAGATGGGCGGAATGCTGGCAATGGCATCCACCCCGAGACTTTCCGCGTGGGCAGCCAGCTGGCAGGATTCATTTGTGTTGTTGCATCCCACATGGGCAATGAGGGTGCATTCGCCCCTGACTTCACTCACCACGGCTTCCAGAAGCTCCATGCGTTCTTCCTTTTCCTGATAGATGCATTCCCCCGAGGACCCGCCGACGTACAGCCCCCGGACTCCCTTGTTCACCAGATGACGCGCCAGCTTCTTCGCCCTCACGGCACTGATGCTGCCCTGATCGTCATAGCAGGCATAGAAAGCCGGGATGACACCCTGATATTTACTCTTCTGCATGGTTCCGTCCTTTCCGGGCAGTCAGCCCTTAACCGCTCCCATCGTAATTCCCCGGGTGAAGAACTTCTGGAAGATCAGGAAGATGATGATGATCGGGATTGACCCCACCGCCGCACCAGCCATGATCAGGCCGAAATCCGTGGACAGTTCCGTCTGCAGCTTGGCGATGCCCAGGGAAATGGTCAGCACCTTCGTGTCATTGAGCATGATCAGCTGCAGGAAATAATCGTTCCAGGCGGTGATAAACGTAAAGATGGCCAGGGCGCCGATGCCGGGCTTGATCAGCGGGATCACGATCTCAACGAAGGTCCGTGCCTCTCCGGCGCCGTCGATCCGGGCAGCTTCCAGCAGTTCTCCCGGAATCCCCTCGCTGAACTGCTTCATCAGGAATACCCCGAAGGGCCAGCCCACCGTGGGAAGGATCACCGCCCACAGCGTGTTGTGCAGCCTCAGAAAAGCCAGTTCCTTGAGCAGGGGAATCAGGATGACCTGCTTGGGAAGCGCCATGGCGCAGACAAACAGGGTAAACAGAAAGCCTCTTCCGGCAAACCTTTTCTTGGCCAGGGCATACCCGCCCATGGATGCGGCAACGCAGGTCAGCACCATCGCCGCCCCACAGATCAGCACCGTGTTGATCAGCCACAGGAAAGCAGGTCTGCTGAACAGCTCATTATAGTTCCGCATGGTCAGCACGTCCCCGGTGGGGAACCAGATGGGCACGGCGGAATTGACTGCCTGCTGCGTCTTGAAGGATCCGGTAACGATCCAGTACAGAGGGAAGATGAACAGCAGCGCCAGGATGATCAGGACTGTCACGCTGATCACGGAATAGACAGTAAGACGGTGTACGCTGTGATCGGTGTTGTCCGGGATATCCCGCACCCGGCGCGCGCTCTTTGCACTTGCCTGCATGACCTTCTCTCCTTTCATCCGTTATCCGTCTTGGCGAGCCTGAACTGGACAGCGCTGAAGACGGCGATGATCACCGCCAGGATAACCCCCATGGCGCTGCCGTAGCCGTAGCGGCTCAGCTTGAAGGCATTGTAGTAAATGTAGTACATAATGGTCTGGGTGGAATTATTCGGCCCGCCGGAGGTCAGCAGCTGGATCAGGGCGAAGCACTGGAAGCTGTTGATGGTGGTAATGACCAGAATGTACAGGGTCGTGGGCATGATCTGGGGCCATTTGATCCGCCAGAAGGTCTGCATGTTGGTTGCGCCGTCCACGGAAGCCGCCTCCACCAGGGAGTGATCCACATTGCTCAGCGCGGAGACATACAGCACGATGGGCTGTCCCACGGAGGTGGTAAGCAGGATCGTGATGATGCAGGCCAGTGCATAGTCCGGATTTCCCAGCCAGTTGATGTTCCGGGAGATCAGACCCATGCTTTTCGCCACGTAGTTCAGCACGCCGTAGTAATTATTGAAGATCCATTTCCACACCACCGTGACCGCCACCGAGCCGGTGACCACCGGCAGATAGAATACGCAGCGGAAGAAGGAGGTGTAGCGTTCCCTCATCTTGAAAATCAGCGACGCGACCCACAGGGAGAACATGCAGGTCACCGGGACGCTGACAACCACGATGACAATGGTGTTCACCAGCGCCTTCCCGAAGATCGCGTCCTGGAACATTTCAACATAATTAGCCAGCCCCGTGAAGGAGAAATCCGTCATGGTGTAGTTGAAGAAACTGGTCACCAGACACATTCCCATGGGGAAAATGACAAAGCCCAGGAAAAACAGCAGGCTCGGGGCCATGAAAATATAGGCAGCAATGGTCTCCCTCCGCCTGGCGGCCCTTTGGGCCGGAGAGATCATGTGGGCATTGCGGACCGCCCTTGTTGTCATCGGGGAAATCCCTCCTTGTAAGGAAAGGCGCGCCGCCGACCCCGGCGGGGAACGGAGGCGCGCCTGTTTTCATTCCGTGTCTCGGCGGAAACCCTTATTTGTTGGCATTGGCGCAGTAGGTCGCCACTTCGGTGGCCACATCGCCGCCGGCGAAGATCCGCTGGAGCAGATTCCACCATTCGGTGCGCTGTGCCGCCCAGTTCGGGGTCACCTGGTAGTAGTCGCCCAGGAAGGGCATAAAGATGGCGTAATCACCGTTCTCCGCCTTCTCGGTCCCGGCATAGATGTCTCCCAGGGAAGCGCGGGTGGGGAAGAAACCGGAGGCATAAACGCTGGCCGCGGCCTGGGAAGGATCGTCACACACAAACTTCACGAAGGTCTTGGCAGCCGCCACCCTGGCTTCATTGCCGTTGTCGAACAGCCCGAAGCCCCAGATGCCGCCCTGCAGTTCCGGAATGCCGTCATCAGAGGGGAAGGCCATCGGGAAGACTTTGACGTCATCCGCCAGGCTGGCCTTGTTGGAAACAGCCGCGGAGGCATTCCAGCAGAAGCCCATGGAGATGGTGGAGTTGCAGAACAGGGCGATTTCATCACCGGCCACGATGGCGGGATCCGCTTCCAGCTTGCCTTCGTTCACCAGGCTCTGCAGCAGGGTCAGCGCTTTGATGTTCTCTTCGGTATCCATGGTATAGGCGGAGTGATCCGCACTGGTGAACTGGCCGGAGTACAGGTTCGTCACCAGCGCACGGGTGCCCTGGTCGCCCCCCTGGCCGCCGCAGTAGATCACGGCCGTGGGCAGGAATCCGGCAGCGTTCAGTGCATCAATCGCCTTCAGGAAGTTCTCGGTGGTCCAGGTATGGGTGGTTTCGTCGATATACTGGAGAGCGTCCGCCTTCTCAAAGTCATTGTAGTTGATGACCATGCAGTGGGTGGTCATGCACAGCGGATACTCAAAGTACTTGCCCTCGGCATTCCGGCAGGCGGCTTCCACGGCAGGGCTGGCCGCAATGATGTCGTCCCTGGTGTCCGTCCACAGATCGGAAATGTCCAGCATTTTGCCCGCGGCGCCCCAGTTGGCCACCAGGCGCTCCGGGCCTTCCATGATGATGTCGGGGGTCGTCCTGGCCTCGATGGCCGTGGTCACCTGATCATCACCGGAGGTGTAATCCAGATACTGTACGGTCACTTTGATCCCGGGATGCACCGCGTTGAAGCTGGCAATGATGCCGTCAACCGTCTCCGCACTGCCCCAGCTTCCGATGGGGTAGGTCCACAGGGTGATCTCAACGGTGTCGTCTGCCATGGCGAATACCGGTATCGCCAGCATCAGACAGAGCAGCAGAGCGATGAGCTTTTTCATGAACAGGTCCTCCTTCTTTTTTCTTGCCGGCAGGCCGGCAAATCTTCAGGTTTTGCCCGCTCGCAGCGGGCTCTGGCGGAAATGTACTACATTTAAATTCTCCTGTCAACAACATTTTTCAAAATTGGCAAAAATTTTTCCGATTTGCACTGTTTTCGTTGACGCTGATGGTCGGATTACATATAATAAGCGCGAAATGTAGGCTATTTAAGGGAAGAAGGAGGAAAAGGCCATGTCTGAAAAGGAAGTGCACGAGAAGTTGTTCATCCATGCGTTCCGGGAAGTGCGCACTTATATCCTGATGAATCAGCTGAAGCAGGGGGACATTCTCCCCAGCGAGGCACAGCTGTGTCAGGAGATCGGCGTCAGCCGGAATGTTTTGCGGGAAGCGATCAAGAGCATGGAACTCATGGGCCTGGTCAAGGCCTGCCCCGGGCGCGGGACGGAGGTTATGGAGTTTAACCTGGACTTTTTCCTCCAGCATATCATGCTGTTCAACCTGGCCGGGGACGACGAGCACATCCGCCAGATGTTTCAGGTCCGCAAGATCCTGGAGCTGGGCTTCATGCGGCAGGCCTTTGACAGCATCCGGCCGGAGCAGATCCGACATATGCGGGAGCTGGTGGAGCGGATGCGGATCAGCTGGGAGGAGAGCGGTGTTTTTGCGGCGGAGGACAGGGATTTCCATATGACGCTCTTCTCCTCCATCGGCAATCCGGTCCTGAATTCCCTGCTCAACGCCATCTGGGAAATCGACAAGGACTACCAGCTGGAGGAAAAGCTCCCGCACCTGGCCACCTCCGTCTCCAAGCACGAAGCCATTGTGCAGGGTCTGGAGGAATACGACTACATGGCATTTGCCCGGGCCATGGACCGGCATTACACTTCCGGCAAATACAGCCGGGAAAGAAAAGATTACGGAGAAGACTGACCGAATGGAACCACGAAAGGAGATCTGTTTATGACCAGGGAAGAACTGTTTCAGCTGATGAAGGGAACCATCATCGTTTCCTGTCAGGCGACGCCCGGTGAACCGCTGTATGACCCGGACCGTTCCGTCATGCCGCTCATGGCCAGGGCGGCAAAGCTGGCCGGCGCGAAGATGATCCGCACAAGCTCTGTGCGCGACATTACCGGAATCAAGGAGGAAACCGGCCTTCCGGTAATCGGCCTGATCAAGCGGGAATACCCGGGCTATACCGGCAGGATTACCATGACCATGCGGGAAGTGGATGAGTGCATGGAAGCCCTGTCGGACATTGTTTCCATCGACTGCACGGACACGCAGCGGGGTGACGGGCTGACTGCTCCGGAATTTCTCCGGAAGGTGAAGGAGAAATACCCGAATATCATCATCATGGCGGACTGCGCCACCCTGCAGGAGGCGAAGGCCGCCTGGGAAGCCGGCGCGGACCTGGTGGGCTCCACCATGAACGGCTATACCGCCGCCACAGCCCACTGCAAGGGGGATCCCAATTATGAACTGGTGGAACAGATGGTCCGGGAGCTGCCCTGTCCCGTGATCGCAGAGGGCCGCGTTCACACCCCTGAACAGGCGAAAAAAATGCTGGAGATCGGAGCCTGGGCCGTTGTGGTGGGCGGTGCCATTACCCGGCCCCTGGAAATCGCCAGCCGGTTTATGGCGGTGATCCGATGATCCTGGCACTGGATATCGGCGGCACAGCCGTCAAGCTCGCCCTGGCCGACCGGAAGGGCAATCTGTATCAGAAGACATCCGCGGATGTTGCCTTTGACGGATACCGCACGCCCATTTTTGTAACCGTAAGGGAGGCGGCGCGGCGTTTCCTCGGGGAATGCCATCCGGAAGGGATTGCTGTTTCCGCCACGGGTCAGGTGGAAACAGAGACCGGCGTGATCATCGGGACGAACGGGAAAATCCCGAATTATGAGGGAACCCGGCTGAAGGCCGGACTGGAGGAGGCCTTCGGTGCCGAAACCTGGGTTCTGAACGACGCGAATGCGGCCGTGCTGGGGGAGTGCTTTACCGGAAAGGCACAGGGGCTGAAAAATGTGCTGATGGTCACACTGGGAACCGGTGTCGGCGGCGGCGTTGTGGTGGACGGAAAAATTCTGGAGGGCAGGCGGGGGATTGCCGGAGAGCTGGGCCATTTTCCGCTGTATGCCGATGGTCTGCCCTGTCCATGCGGCCTTCGGGGCTGCTTTGAAAACTACGCTTCCACCACGGCCCTGATCCGAAAATGCACAGAGAAGACCGGTCTGGATCGTCTGGATGGCAGAACCATTTTCGAAAAGGCGGAAGCGGGAGATGAAATCTTCCTGGACGTCCTGCATGCCTGGATCCGGGATATCGCCGCGGGCATTTCCGGTCTTGTTCACATTTTCAATCCGGAGATGGTTCTGCTCGGCGGCGGTGTCAGTGCCCAGGAGGACCTGCTGATCCGGCCGCTCAGGGAGGAAGTCCTGTCCCATACCATGCCCCGGTTCAGGGAAAACCTCCGCGTGGAGCGCGCCTCCCTGGGCAATGACGCGGGCATGGCCGGAGCGGTGCGTTACTGGCTGGACCGAAAGGAGCAGAAGGAACCATGATCATTGACAGCGTGGATCACATTCGGAAATACGCCGGACTGGGCGAACACTTCCGGACCGCGGTGGAATGGCTCAGCGGGAAGGATCTTTCCGCCCTCACCCCGGGCAGTTACCCGGTGAACGGGGAGAATGTATTCGCAACCCTGGCGGACAACCGTCTTTCAGAAAAAGAGCCGGCCTATGAGGCGCACCGTCTGTATTCGGATATTCAGGTGGTGGTGGCCGGAAAGGAAAAATTCTTCCTGGGAACAGATGGCTCAATGGGTGAAGAAACACCCGGCAGGGATTTTTATCCCTGCCGGGTGTCATCGGGGCTTCCCTTTGTGCTTGAAAGCGGATGGTTTGTGATCTTTCTGCCATCTGAAATGCATGCGCCGGGAAATCCCGCGGAAGGACCGTCTGTGTGCCGTAAAATGGTTGTGAAAGTCCTCACCTGAATTCACGGGGAGAATTCCGTCTCCTCCCCGTCTTTCCATTGGGCACAGGGCCGGAAACCGTCCTCTCCGCCCGTCCCCTGCTTTGGTACCGGAGGCGGTTTCCTCAGATCCGTCCCGGAAATATGCCCTCATGGGCGGAAAATCCGCTGCAGCGGATGAAACGAGCCCGGTACAGCCTCTGTGCCGGGCGTCCGCCGTGACCCGCGCAGCGGGTACAGGCGTGAATGCGACACGGTTCGCAGCTCCGGACCCACAGAGGCGCTGATGGGTTCTGCCCGGAAAAACGGTGCTTCCGGGCGTGTCCCGGCCATCCGGCATTTTACGGAAATCCGCGCTTTGCCCACCGACCTTCGCCTGTCCGCCGCTTTCTGACGGCGGCAGATTCTTTCAGGACAGAAACCATGGATTCCTTCCTGATGTGGGACCCGTCCGGAGCAGGGATCACGGAGGAGGAACGGTATGACAGGCAGACAGCCCGTTCTCCGGTGGGAAGCGGAACCCTGGCGGATGGTACAGATGAAACTCCGGGAACCGGATATGGAGGATATCAGCGCGAAGCGTTCCATGAAGGAACTGCAGGCCTTTCACGCCAAACCGGCAATGAAGCGGCACGCATGCACGCACTGCGCGATGTGAGGCCGGTCTGAACGAAACGACATTGGCACAGAAACAGAAGAGAGATTCATCCCCTGCATTCAAAGAAGAAAGCGCACCTTCGGGCGGCTTTCTTCTTTGGATTTTCCTGACCTGTCTGATGCTCACTGCAGGGAGTGATATCCTGGGAAAACCGACCTGATCCATTCCTTCGCTCCGGCGGACTGTCCCATACTGCTCTGATGCGGTATTCAGCCGATTGGACCGGACAGATGTCGGGGTACGGCACCGCCGCAGGGCTTTCAGTCGTTTACGCCCATAACGGGCACCATACCCTGCAGTCCCAGGATTTTCATCCGTGAATGAACGGAGTCGTGCCTGTTGTTTTCCGGCACCTGAGCTTCAGGTCGGATTAACGGAATCACCGCAATCCTTCATGACGTCGCGATCCTGTCTGGAAAAGCCTTTTCCCGTGCCGGAAGATGATGTATCGGACATCGTCCCTGATGGCTGAGCATGATCCGATGAGACCTTTACGGTCAGGCGTGAGGATCAGACAGACGGCGGCAGACCGGGAGACCTGTCGGAGAAGCGGCTGTGTGCAGGCGTGGCCTGCACACAGACCGCGGTGTCTGTCGGGGAAAGGCCGGACGGCAGCATGGAAGGGCCTTTCAGGGATCATTTTGCGCCTTGTCCCCGCCCGTTCACGACGGCGGAAAGCCATAACCAGCCTGCGATCTGTCCGCTAACGGGCTGAAGACACAGTCCGGTGAGGACAAACCTTTAAGTCGGGTTAAGGAGGTCCATGCCGGACTGAGCGTTTCCCGTATGCGCCTGACCGCCCCGGTCGGGTTTGCCCTGAACCTGTTTTCCTTTGCCATGAATCCTCCCTGCAGTCACCCAGAGAAGGTGAAACCACTGATTCCGGCAGGAAGAACGTCGAGGTGCAGGTTGTTACTTTTCTTCATCACTGTGCAGGAGAGGATTCCGGGCAGATCCGGCGCTTCGGTCCTGCATGGGTGAAAGGGTAATTCCCCCGATCAGTTCCCGGTACCGCTGCGGTGTTTCCGCCATCGCATGGTGCATCTGATCCGCAAGACATTTTTTACGGAAATCCGGTTCCGTCACCGCACGCAGAAGCGTGTTCTTCAGCTGCTCCGCCTCCGATACGCGGAATACATGCGTCGGGGCGGTACAGGCTTTGTTGTGGAGCGTCTGGGAAAATCCGAGAATCAGCAGGTTGTGAAAAAACGCCTTGTTCACCGCGTCACAGATTTCCCGGCCATGATTGATATCCAGATAGAAATCGCATTCTTCGAACAGCGCTTCCACCCGCTCCCCGCTGATCGTGGGGATTGTGATGATATTCGGTCTTGTGCCGAGGGTCAAAAGCTTTCTGGACATTTCCGTCAGCGCACCCACTGTAAATGTGATCTCCGGCAGCGCCTCCGCCAGCTCCGAAAGCCGCTCCACCTGGTCGGAATTCGTCAGAATCAGGGCTTTCGGGGTGCCTTTGTTTTCGCGCTTCAGCCGGTAAACAAAACCCAGCCGGTCCATCTTTGTTTTCTGTGCGCCAAGGGAAACGAGCCGGTCATAAGCGTCCGCACGCTGTACGAAAACATGCCGCGTACGCGGGGACGACCCGTCCAGAATTGTGCGCATGTTGCCCGGAATCCCATTCGGGACCGGTTCCTGCCAGAAAAGGATATCGTCTCCCGTAATCCCCTCACGCCTTCCGAGGTATTCGGAGATCTGATACGGCGCGGCGAGTGAGTTGTAGAAAATATGCGGTGCGACAAGCCCCGCCTCATGCATAAAATGTACGCAGAAGCTGACGATGCTGTCAAAGACTCTGTCCCTGCCGTCTTTGTGGAGAATAATATCTCTGGTCACAAGGTTTTCCGTGATCGCTTCGCATCCCGCGCTGTCATAGTAAGTGCGGAGGATCGCCTTTCCTTCGGCATCCATCACCGTCATCGCAAACCGCTTCCCGAAGCGGTCGTAGTGGTCGCTTGTACAAATCCTGCCGTAGTCATTGAGCCATTCCACGGTTTTTATGTACCGCCTGTATTCGGGAAAAGCATAGGTGATCCTCGCACGGCGCCTGTCAAAATCGATGATTTCGCCATCACTGAAGTTTCCGGTGATCTCCCAGTGCCGCGGTACGGGCAGACGGTTGAAATACAGCGGCTTTCCCGTCCGGTTTCCGTCCAAAGCACCGGTATAATACGCAAACGGGTTCCACGCGTGATCCTGCAGAAAGCCGTCATACGCAAGGCTTATTGTGTGAAAAGAATAGCCCGCTGCCTCAAGCGACTGTGCAAGCAGCTCTGTATCCCTGTTAACGCGGTCTGTCAAAAGCAAATATGCCTTCATTTCCCCACAAGCTCCTCAAGCAGTGTTTTCCACGCGTCCCTGACTTCGTCCGTCAGAAAACGGGATGCTGTTTTATAGGACGCTTCCGAGAACTGTGTGATGTCCGCCTTCCTGAACATGCGCACCATTGCGTTCGCAAGCCCCTTGACAGCCTCCTTTGCCGCGTTTTCCCTGTACGGTATCCGGTAACCGTTCACCCGGTGTCCGATAAACGTCACGTTTCCATAATTGACATCAAAACCGATCATTGCACAGCCTGCACCCACAGCCTCCATCAGGGACAGTCCGAAACCCTCGCTGGTGGACGCAGACGCGTAGACCGCATAGTGCGGATACACATCGGTCAGATCCACATGACCGCAAAGCCGGATATAATCCGAGGCTTTTTTCTTCGCGATCAGCTCCGCCAACCCCTCTTCCCCGCTGCCTTTCCCATATATGTCAAGCGTAAGCTCCGGTATCTTCTTTTTGGCGGCACAGGCTGCACAGACAAGCCATTCCAGGTGCTTCTCCGAGGCAAGACGGGAAGCCGTGATCATGGAAAACGGTTTTCTCTCTTCCCGCGGGTAAGTCAGGCTGTCCAGACTTCCCACCGGGATCGTCACAATTCTGGGACTTTTCCCGTAATACTTCAGAAAATGCCGGCGGAGGATGTCGGCCTGAATATCTGTCGAACTGATGAACACGTCAATGTCATCCGCATTCGTAAACTCATACTCGTAATAGTTGTTCCAAAGAATGTTGTCATCATCCGTCATCGCCGCATTGAAATGTTCTGCGTGAATCACCACGGCAAGCTTCGCCCCACCCTTGTGTCGGAACACGCTGTGTGCGATCTCGGTTGACCGGTCCATGATCACAACATCGCCTTTTTTGAAATCAAACGCCTGTATCATGCGGCTGATGAGCTGTTCCTTGCTCCCGATGATATCGCTTCCCATCCGGAAGACGGACTCCTTCCCGCTTGTCATCTCGGTATAGGCTTCACTGCCGTCGCGGTTGAAAAACCGCCGCATATACAGTTTTCCCCTGCCGTCCTTTGGCGCGAAATACTCAGAGAACACCTTTCTGTCAAAGTAGTAATCCTTCCGCAGAAGGTTTCCGCGTGAGATATATTCCGTATGCTGGATACACGTTTGGGAATCCTTTGTCAGATACGCCATTACATAAAGGTTTTCTTCCGGAAAGCGATAACAGATGGCTCTGCCGGACACCTCTTTTTCCGGAACACCGTTGGCAAACGTCTCCTCCAGCTGCTCCAGCGTATAGGTACAGGGTGCGATGGAAAAATCCGTGAAGAATGTATACAGCCAGATAATCTCATCGTCCGAAAAGCCGATGTTTTTTGTGAGGCATTCAATGTTTTCGGTGAGGATCATGTCCGTAAACACAAACCGGGATTCCACGCCAAGCTTACGCAGTATACCCGCCCGGTACGCCTGGGCATATTCGACACCGCTTGACGCCCATCCGATGCCCCTGTTCAGGTTATAAACCATTATGCATTCCTCCTACGGCAGAACCACCTGCATGCTCCCACCCTGCCGATACGTGATATCACTCAGCAGAATATTCCGTATCATTGCGCGCATCACGGCATCCTGCATCTTCCGGAACGAACGGTGCGCCTCCCTGTGATACTCCAGGATGGGATCGTGCCCCGCAAAGCTCCTGCCGGAAATCGCAATCCGAAGCTGCTGAAGATAGTCTACCTGTTCAATCCACGCTTCGTCAATCGCCTTGAGCGTCATCATGCGGACAAACGTCTCCGACGCGCTCACCGTACCGCACCGCCTGAACTGTGCGTCAAGCATATCGGAGAAAAGAGACATCAGATACTGTTTTTGCTGATCCCGGCCTGAAAGAAGGTCTTCCTCAGGCAGCGCCTCAATCCGGTAGCTGATGTTATCCAGGATAAACCGGCTGAGCGCGTACCGGTCCGGCAGTCTGTCAGACGAATCAAGAAACGCATCGATAACCTGTTCCGCAATCCGTGCAAGATGCTCCCCGGACACCGTATCGCCCGAGAGCACGCTTCTGCGCATGCGGTAGATCACCTCCCGCTGTCTGCGCATGCTTCTGCCAAACTGCATCGTCCTCTGTCGCTGCTCCTGTGCATGTTCCTCGCTCGTACGCTGCGCAGAGGCGATCAGACGCGCAAGCCTTCCGGTCGACAGATGCGACCGGTCGCGTTCCGGATCGTCCCGGTATCGTTCAAACCAGCCCGCGCCGTTTTTTTTCACCACCTCGTCATCCGGCGATACGTAAAACCGCGAAAAACCCGGATCCCCCTGTCTGCCGCTTCTGCCGCGCGCCTGCATTTCCATTCTCCGGTTTTCCATCCTTCCGACGCCGATCAGCGCAAGCCCTCCGCGTTCCTTCGCTTCTCCCCGCAGGCGGATATCGGTACCGCGTCCCGCAACGCCTGTCGCCACCGTAACGGCACCGGGCTTTCCCGCCTCTGCAATGATCATCGCCTCCCGGGCCGTGTTGTGGGCGTTCAGGACATTGTGCGGAATCCCTTTTTGCAGCAGCATGGCAGATACCTGCTCCGAGGTTGCAATGGAATCGGTGAACATCAGCACGGGCTGTCTGTTTTCATAAAGCGCCTGTACCTCCGCAAGCGCCCGTGTGATCTGGTCCCTTCGCGTGCTGCAGACCACATCCGGAAAATCCCTGCGGATAACCGGTCTGTCTGTCGGGATGCGAAGTACATCCAGACCGTAGATTTCCCTGAATTCCCTGCGGTTGTGTTCGGCGCTCCCTGTCATGCCGGCAACGCGCGGAAAGAGACGGAAAAAATCCTGGAAGGTGATCGACGCCATCGCCCGCGTCTCCTGCGTGATCTTCACGTGTTCCTTGGCCTCGATTGCCTGGTGTACGCCGCCGCGCAGCTTCGTGTTTTCGAGGATCCGTCCTCCCCCGGACCGGTCGAGCAGCCGGATGCCGTCTTCGTCCCGGATATAGTCCCTGTCGCGCTCCATCGTCGCATGTGCCTTCAGAGCCAGCATGATATGTCGCATCCGGTCCGCCTCGGACGCATTGAACAGGTTGTCCGCCGAAAAATACGCTTCAGCATAGGCAACACCCTTTTCCGTCAGAAAGGCGCTGTCATCATCCACCGTGTAATCCCTTTCTCTTTTCAGTGTTGAAACAAAATCATCCGCCTGCCTGTAGAGATTGGACTGGACACGCGGCGCACCGGAAATCACAAGCGGCATATGCGCACTGTCAAGCAGGACGGCATCAGCCTCATCGATAATACAGTAATGGAATGGACGCAGATAGGTTTCCTCAACAGATGGCGCGAGGTTTTCAAGCAGATAGTCAAAGCCCAGCGCTCCGTTTGTGGTATATACGACATCCGCCGCGTAGATTTTCCGCTTCTGTGCGGCACTGAAGCGCTGGGCCGGGTTTTCCGGGACGCCGACCGCGGCACGGAGTCCCAGAAACGCATAGAGGGGCGCAAGATTGTTTCCGTCACGGACCGCAAGGTAGTCGTTCATTGTAACGAGAATGCAGCTCTTCCCCGAAAGTGCGGAAAGGTAGAGCGGCAGCACGGCGGTCAGTGTCTTCCCCTCCCCCGTTTTCATCTCCGCAATTTTTCCCCTGTGCAGCGCGACAGCCCCAAGCACCTGTACATCGTATGGGTACATGCCCAGCACGCGTTCCGCAGCTTCGCGCGCGACGGCAAAGGCCTCCGGCAGAAGCGCGTTTTCACTTTCTCCTTTTTGCAGTCTCTCCCGGAACACCGCGGTCTTTGCGCGAAGCGCGTCATCGGAGAGTGCGTGCGTCTGTTTCGCAAGGCTGTTTACCTTCTCAAGTATGCGTTTGAGGGGTGCAAGCCTGAAATCATCCGCCATTGTCTTCCTCCGTTATCAGCACGTGATCAAACCGCACCGTCTCACAGCCTTTCTTTACAAGCTCCAGCGTATAGCTGAACGTGCCGTGCGGCACTGTAAACACATCCGAAAGACCGTCCGCAAGAAACATCCCCGTCTCCGTATCCTGGGCGCTGTAAAACCGAATCCGCAGCAGTACGCTGTCCGCGGGCTCGCTTTCCAGGTATGCCGTAATCCTGTAACACCTGCCCTCCGTCAAAATCGGCAGCGCGGGTTCTTCCCGGTCCCGCTGGAAATTGCGCACGGAATACCACGTATAAATCGCCTTGCCGGAGGGCATCATCGGCACACGGGCCGTGACGGACCGGTCCTTTGCAAAATCAAGGACCGTCCCGTAAAGATACGTCTGCCCCTGGTATCGGTTCCAGAAAATCCGGTGTGTCCGTCCCATCAGCAAAAGCTCCTTTGAAAATCCTGTTCCAGAATCCGCACGTACTGTCTGATAAACCATCCTATCACGGCTTTGTTGTCATCATTGTGCCTGCCGTCGATGCCCTTTCCGTAAATTCGCACGCCTTTTTTCCCGAGCTGACGGATCAGTTCGTCATAAGCCTTCAAATCATAATCGTCATGGCGCATATAGGCAATCGCAAAACGCGTGCCGGAAAAATCAGCGCCTTTCAGCGCGTTCCACATCCGCTCATTCAGCGACTTCACCTCGTCCGGTCCGTTTCCGCCCGTATGCGCGTAAAGCACATCCAGCGCGGTCTCGAATTCATCCGGTCTGCTCCTGCGCAGGTTGTCGGCAATGTCGCCTGCATTCAGCAAAGGCTTTCCGACAATGACATCACGCGGCAAAAGCCTCGCTGCATAGTAGCAAGCACCATAGGTTCCCATGGAAAGACCGGATAAAACAAGCTGCGTATGGTCAAAAGAAAGGAAACGCAACGCATCACGGATCCGTGCTTCCAGCGCGTCTTCAAACGCCCTGCTGCCCAGGTAGAAGGCACCACCACTCAGGCGCGGGTCGCCGATCAGAAGAAACGGCGTGTGAAGCCCCTTCATCATCGGATAGCCCTCAAAGCCCTCCGCCGTGCGGTAGCCGGAAAAATAAACGCAGAGCGGCGGCATTAAGTCGCCGGGATCAAAGTAGCTGTAAAACTCGTCGCCCGAATCGTCTGCAAAACGTTCCCCTCCCGCAAGCATGCATCCGGCACCGACATGGGACTGTCTGACATGAAGCATGCCGATGCGCAGCGTGCCCTCTCCCTTTGCATGGAGCGAAAACGTGAGATAGCTCCGTTCCGATGGCAGAAGCACAATCGGTTTTCTGTCCGCCAGGTCAAAGCGCCACCGCCGGATCATGTCATCCGGAGAAGCGCTTCTATACAGGCTCACGCACAGAGCGGCCCTGACGTCATTTCCCGTTTCAACTTCCGGCCACAGTTCCAGTGCCCGCTCTTTCTCCAATACGCGGTGGCCGCGCCATGAAAGAATCTGCTTTTCCCCTTCTCCGAAAAAACCCGAAAGCGTAAGACGAACATGACCCTCAAAACGGATGTCTCCCGCAAACGTATCCGCTATGTCAATCTCGTTCACACCGAGTTTATCTCCGTACTGGCCATACCAGAACCGCAGCGGCAGCGTCTGCAGAAAACACGCAATCTCGTTTTCCGGCAGATACTGCGCCTGCTTCCTTTTCAGAAGATCGGCGATGTCTCGCCTGTTCTCCGCACCCTGCTCCGTGTAAAAAACAGTATACGGCAGCAGAACTTCTGATAAAAGCGGAACATCCCCGGGGACCGGAAGTTCCAGCAGAAGCGCTGCGTCAAAACGCATGCCGCGGTGCCTTGCAAGAAATTCACCTGGATTATCCCCGTCCGGACGGACAATCTCCACCTGTTCGGGAATCGGATACCGCGCCTCCAGGCTCGTGCCTCCGATCTGCAGCAGACGCACCACTTCAGCCATACTGTGACAGAATCCCCTTCCATTTCTCAACGATCGATCCGTGCGCAAAGCGGTCAATCTGCTGCACGCAGTACACCAGCGCCTCATTCCAGTGCGCCAGATCCGACAGATACCAGGAAAGCCCTTCTGACAGATGCGCGATGTTCCCGATGATGTAGCCGTTCCTCAAATGCTCCACATAGCGTGTGAAGTGTGAGTTGATCTGCGGAATGCCTGCACTGATACCCGCAATCTGAAGATAGAGATCCGGCTGGTCGGATACGTCCACGATCAGGCGCACGTCGTGCAGGATCCGGATCAGGTCATGCTCCGTCAGATAGAAGCGAATCATCACGCGCGGCCGTTTTTCATCCGGCGTAACCACACCCGTCTCGTTTTCCGCAATACATGGCGATTCCGCTGACGCGCCTGCAATCGTAAACGGCCCGATCCCATTTGCGTTCATCACCTCGTCTGTCAGCGCCTGCAGCGTCGCTTCCGTATAGGTTTCGCCGCTTCTGGCCAGAAGCAGAAGCTGGGTGTTCCTGTTTTCCTGCATGTACAGCAGAATCTGTTTCAGCGCGCTGGAACGGCGTGGTTCATCGAGATGTTCCATCGCCAGCAGAATCTTCATCTCACGTACCCGCTGGCTCTGTCCAAGCGAAAGCCTTGTATCAAAGGGCGACAGGTCATAGACCGGCTTGTCGTAGCCGCACAGCGTCCGGATGCGCCTTGCGTTGTCCTCCGTGTCGGTCACCAGAAAACGTGCACACGCCGCGTCTTTCACAAGTGCCTGTTCGTTTCCGGGGTCAAAGCGCTCCCCGTAATAGGAAAAGGCCATCTGCACATGCTTTGCATAATCCGTGAACAGATGGTTGTGACGGTGATCGGAGGCGATGACAAGCAGATCCTCATCCGTCATCTCCTGCATGATCCGCCCGATCATCTCCCTCAGGAGTTCCTCCATCGATGCATACGTTTTCTTACGAAAAGCATCCCGCGCTCCCTCTGCGACCGTTACCGCACCGGATGACAGTGCATGGGAAAAACGCAGACTGCCGGCAGGATCCAGGTAGTGCCTCCGCGCAGGCACGCCCGCGTAATAATCCGCAAACAGGAAGTTTCCCTCCTCACCGAATTCCACGCGCACAAAACGCTTTCCCTTCAGATAACCGATGACGCAGAACGGCGTGTATTCAAAACCGATACCTTCGGGCCAATCCAGATCGCGGTAGGAAAAAACCGCCGCGTTTTTCTCTGTCACGTTCTGCATCCTGTCAAAAACGGAAATGACCTCCATCCGGTCGATGCCGAGGCGGTGCAGCGTATGGCGCAGGGTCGGCGCATAGGAAAGAGACAAAAGCACAGGCGATTCGCCGGATGCCAGAAACATCCGCGCCTGGTGAACGGTGTCGTCAAACTCGCAGCGTCTGACATTCCGGTACCAGCGTTCTTCCACGGCACTGAACGGTTCATGTTCCGCCATGCTGGTTTCCCGGTACCACGAGGGCAGGAAATAATACATACAATCTCCTTCAGGGCAGAAACGGCACATAATCCCCGAGCAATACCTCCGCCCGCACCTCTTCCAGCAGGCGCAGGATGATCCCCGTGAGCATCATGACACTGACAGGCGTGAGCAGAAGCAGCGACTCCATACGTGCATAAAGCCTGTAAATCTGTGGCACACAGATCAGGACGCACATCACGGTGCCTGAAACAAGCGAAAGCACCCGGATCCGTACCGACAGATACCGTGCGGTGTCCCTGCCCGCCCGCACCGCGTCGATATAGTCGCCTGCCTTCTGCATGTCCTCCGCCATCCGCTCCGGTGCCAGCATCAGGCGGGACAGCAGGAGGGACAACGCCGGCATCAAAACCATGAAAAGCACGATGCCGGCATATGTATCCAGATTCAGAGTGCCCGCAATGAAGGGGAGGGTTTTTGTCTCCGGGAACACTCGCATCGCAGTCTGTGCAAGACGCTGCGGCAGAGAAAAGAGCATCATGGCGTACATCGCGGGCATCGTCCCGGCCGGGTTGAGGCGGATGGCAATATAATCGTCGCCCGCAAACGCGTTGTGGATCATGACACGGCGCACCGGCAGACGCATTTCAGCCTTTTC
Source organism: uncultured Eubacteriales bacterium (assembly GCA_902774025.1). Lineage (GTDB taxonomy): Bacteria > Bacillota > Clostridia > Christensenellales > Aristaeellaceae > UBA2943. Next base: position 928 of record CACYGY010000011.1, on the reverse strand, counting down.
CAGAACCACCGTGACGGCCACAATGAAGACTGTACAGAAGATCACAGGCAGATCACGGGAAGGATTCTGCAAAAGCCGCCCTTCCGCGCACGCATGCAGAATCCGCAGACCGGTGTTTCCTGTCATGTTCACGAGGATCAGCGGCGCGGTTCCGCCAATCCCCGACTTCTCGTTCCACTGCGCAAGCGCGATCACAAGGAACGTGCCGCACACCAGGGAAAAAACAGTCAGCACATACAGCGCATACGGGGAAAGATTACCTTCCCGGAACCGCATGGACGGCACCATCATCGCCGCCTGCAAGACACCGATTCCAAGCGCAAGCCTGCGCACACGTCTCTTTTGTTCCATGGCGGACCAGTGGCGCCTCTTCTTTCCGGCATACGCGCCGGAAAGCTGCAGGATGATGGACGCACTGATCATGGGGGTTAAGCCCAGTGCGAGAAACGTACCTGCCTGCGCATCCGTCCCCATCGTCAGGCGCATCCATGCGAACAGGCCGCCCGTGGCTTCTTCCGCGGCTTCCCGGTACACCCAGGGCATCGGAAGTGCGCGGGCGGTGATATACAGCAGGATGATACCGGCACTCAGCAGGACTTTCCGGCGCAGGGAATGTTCCTGTTTCACTGTAACACCTCTTCCGTGCCATACTGGGATGGAATCACCTCAGCAGACCGATCGGTTTCCGAAAACGTGACAGTAACGAACGACCCGCCTGCGTGAAAGACTGTTGTCTTGCGGCAAGCGGATCGTTGTCATCTGTTCTGTTGGTATGGGGAATATGTATCCGCATCAGGGTATTCCGGACAGTTCCCTGTTGCCGGGCATCCGTATCCTTTGTGTTTTGTCCGGTACCGGCGGCTTTCGGGAACTACTGTGTCACCGGGGTCACGCTTATTGTTTCGGACGTCATCTCACTTACTGTTTC
>CACYGY010000010.1 GCA_902774025.1 uncultured Eubacteriales bacterium | reverse complement strand
GCGAGTCAAGGGTCAGGATTATGTATTCGGAACCCTGAAGAACGGCAAAACCCGTGTGATTGCCCCTGCCCCCTTCGTGATGGAAGTGCTGAAGAAGCACAAAGCGGATCAGGAGGAGCAGAAGCGCGAGATGGGCGACCTTTGGGATGAAGGCAAATTCCCCGGCCTGGTGTTCAATCACCCGGATGGCAGCCATTATTCCCAGCCGACGATCTGGAAGGAATTCCAGAACATTCTGGCAGCGGCCGGTCTGGAGCACCATCGGGTGCACGATCTGAGGCATACCTTCGCGGTGAACAGCATCATGGCGGGAGATGACATCAAGACTCTGCAGGAAAACATGGGGCATTATTCCGCGGCATTCACCCTGGATCGGTACGGGCATGTGACGGAAACGATGCGTCGGGAATCATCAAACAGGATGCAGGCCTTCATCGAGAAAATGGCATGATTGGGTATCGTTTGGGTACGGTTTGGGTATTTCCGCACATACAAAAATCGGAACCCTTGATTTCTCAAGGGTTCCGTGGTGCGGGAAACAGGACTTGAACCTGCAAGTGCGTAAGCACACATGAACCTGAATCATGCGCGTCTGCCAATTCCGCCATTCCCGCGGAAGATGGATGGGGGTGGATTCGAACCACCGAAGTCGGTGACGGCAGATTTACAGTCTGCTCCCTTTGGCCACTCGGGAACCCATCCATGTAAAGTGTGGCACCTTTAGAAAGAGCTGGCGATGGGACTTGAACCCGCAACCTGCTGATTACAAATCAGCTGCTCTGCCAATTGAGCTACACCAGCAAAGTCCATATCGGCTGATCCTGCGGAAACAAGTGCGACCCGGAAGGGGCTCGAACCCTCGACCTCCAGCGTGACAGGCTGGCGCTCTAACCAACTGAGCTACCGGGCCATAGGTTGGGCCTTCAGGGACTCGAACCCGGGACCAACCGGTTATGAGCCGGCCGCTCTAACCAACTGAGCTAAAGGCCCATACCAGCAAAAAAGAAGTGTGACCCCGTCGGGATTCGAACCCGAGTTACCGCCGTGAAAGGGCGATGTCTTAGGCCTCTTGACCACGGGGCCATGAATGTACCGGTCTTCAGAGATCGGGGTGAAGGGATTCGAACCCCCGGCCCCATGCTCCCAAAGCACGTGCGCTACCAGACTGCGCTACACCCCGGCACGTATCTCCCGTCAGGTCTCTTCCCGCAGGCGACGATGTGCATCTTACACGATCGTCACGCGTTTGTCAACAGTCTTAGCAAGTTTTTTTGATTTTTCTTTCCGGAAACGATTTCACAGAATGATTCCCGCTGTTCAGCCGAATTTCCGCACGCAGCAGAGAATGGCCAGGACGATCCCGGATCGCTGTTTACGGCGTTCTGCCTTCCGGCATGAGTATCCACATCTTTTCCATTCAGGACTGAGCATGTATAATTGGAAGCACAGATCAAAAGAAAAGGATCGGAGGTTCCGTTCATGACGCAGACGATCACACCTGAGGAAATGAAAAACCTTGAAAGTGCCTGGATGCGGACCAACGGGATTCCTTCCATTCTGCTGATGGAGCAGGCAGCCCGGGGTGTACTGAATTCCATGGACCAGTATGTGTCTCCCGAAGGGCACGTCCTGTTTCTGTGCGGTCCCGGAGCCAACGGCGGTGACGGGTACGCAGCCGCAAGAATGTTTCACGCCCGCGGAGGAAACGCCACTGTCCTGACATACGGTGGAATGCCGCAGGGAGACGCCCTGGTCATGCGCAGGCTTGCTGAACTTTCCGGTGTTCCCTGCATGCCAATGGACACTTTTTCTTTTCAAAACCTGTCTGCGGATCTGGTGATGGATGCCCTCTTCGGCACGGGCCTGACCCGATCTCTGGATACGGCTCTGACCGTCCATCTGCAGGACATTGTCCGGAGCGGGATTCCCGTGCTCGCCCTGGATATTCCCTCCGGGCTGTGCGGCAGAACCGGCAGCATCCTGGGCTATGCCATGCCGGCTGTGGAAACCGTAACTTTTCACCGTCCCAAACAGGGACTCTTCCTTCGCAATGGTCCTTCCCTCACCGGGCACGTAACCGTCTGGCCCCTGGGACTTGAGAGCATGGATCCGGACTACCCCGGTCTCAGTGTCATGGAACCCGGGGATCTGGAAACATGCATTCCCCTCCGAAGGCCCAATTCTCACAAGGGTACCTGGGGGCATGTGGCCATTTTCGCGGGAAGTCCGGGAATGGCCGGCGCCGCTGTCTGCTGCGGCCGGGGAGCCCTGCACGCCGGCGCAGGACTGGTCACCTTTCTCGCAAGATCATCCCTGCTCAGTGTGCTTCAGACCTGCGTGCCCTCCGCCATGTGTCTCCCTCTTCCCGAGGAAGGCGGTCTTATCACACCGGAAGCCATACCGGCAGTCCTGTCTTTTCTTGAGGGGATGGACTGCGCCGTGGCTGGCTGCGGCCTGCGTACCACGCCGGACCTGCCGCCCCTCCTGGATGTGTTTCTCCGTGCACCCTGTCCCGTCGTCTGGGATGCTGACGCCCTGAATCTTCTGTCGAAATCTCCCCGTTCTCTCAGGCCGTGCGACTGTATCACGCCGCATCCCGCCGAGGCCGCGAGGCTCCTCGGTATCCGGGTGGATCAGGTACTGAATGAGCCGCTGGAAGCCCTCCGGGCTCTCCATCAACGTTACGGGTGCTGCGTCATCCTCAAGGGAAGCTGCACGCTCATGACGGACGGAACCCGGGAAGCTGTCCATACTCTTCCCTGTCCGGCCCTTGCCCGGGGCGGAAGCGGGGATGTGCTCAGCGGAATTCTCGGAGCCCTGTATGCCCGGGCGCACCAAAGTGAACCTGATCTTGTCCTTCTGCAGTCTGCCGTCATGGTACACTCCCTGGCAGGTCTCCGGGCACAGGACGTCTTCGGCGCGGATGGTGCCACAATGGACAGAATCATCGAAAGCATTCGGCTGGATGCCCGTTCTGTCCTCTGACACCACAGATCCTGGCCACACGCATCTGGCAGGCCAGATCCTCCTGTGTGACCCGGAGCAGCTGAAGTTCTTCCGTCTTTTCCGGAAACAGATGAAGAAAATCTGCCAGATTCTGTCCTTCGCCCGGTTCCTCAAGGGGCAGAATGATTCTCGGGCTCAGAGCTGCGCACAGTTCTCTGGCTTCCAGCGTGTCTTCCCTGCTCTGTCCCAGAGACAGAACCAGAATGTCCCCTCTTTCCCTTCCGCCCGCGCTCCCGGAATTTTCACAGGGAGAAGGAGCAAACAGTAAGCGCAGGTTTTCCGCTTCCACGCAGAAGATGTCCCGGCCGCAGGTCCTGAGCCGGCAGATACGCAGACCCGCCTCAGGTGTCCACATACTGTCCTGTCCGGGAAAAGACCGAAACGCCTTTTCCCCGGGGCTGCGGCACAGCAGGGTTCCTGCACCCAGAGCGCACCGGACGCCGCTGGCCCAGTCCAGAATCAGAGTCCGGGAATCCTTTCGACGGACAATCATGTTTCCTCCATAACCGCGGCGTACAGGCCCTGCAGCAGGTCCGGGCAGGCCCTGCGTTCCCTGAGGGCAGCGGCGCAGTCTTCCAGTTTTTTTTCAGCGAACCTGTCCAGGGCTTTCCGACCCTCGTCCGCAGCCCGGGCCAGGGCCCGCAGGGCGTCCGGATCGTCCCGGAAATGATCCTGGCGCTCCAGAAGGGAGATCAGGTTCCGGACCGGTCCCGGCCATGCCCTGCATGGAGCAGCGTGAAACCGGAGCGGTCTGTCCACCATACAGATCCTGCCCTCCACGCGCACCCTGAATCCGGCTTTCTCCAGAGCCTGTATGCTCAGCAGGGGATTCAGCGCGGAGGACATGTAAAACTGCAGAAGCATATCCGGACGCGCCGCGCGGCGCAGACGCACCGTCTCCGCTCCATCCAGCCCCTGCAGAGCCGCAAGGACTGACTGGCGTTCACATGTCAAGACGCTCACTGTCCGGCTCTCCGTACAGGATTTCCATTTCGTGGCTGGCAACGCTGCCCCCGCTTTCCATCTGATAGACAATATAAACGTGCCCCTTTTCTTCATCCGCCTGGCATCGCAGGACGCTGGTGAATACCCGCAGGGCAATGATTCCGAAGGGTGTCCTGTAGGATGCATCGCAGGTCCGTCCCCGGTGGAATACCAGGGTGACGGAGTAATCGCCCCTGCGCATCACCGTCACTTCCTCTTTCCGTAGCCATACGGTCACATCCGTCACGGGACCGTTCTTTCCGTCCTCCTCCAGCTGTTCCCTGTAGTGCAGGAGAATCCCGGTGCCCTTTTTTTCCATCTCACCCATCATCAGCATGCGGTTTCCGGTGTATTCCCCGCTGATTTCCGTGATCCTGCTGGATACCGAGATCCCCACGCTTTTCCGACTGTTTTCCAACATTTCACCCCATTCGCGCAGCGTATACGCGGGCATTATACCACAAAGGAGAACCTCCATGCAGATCGAAGTCTGTGCCAAGATCAACTGGGCCCTGGACATTACCGGGGAGCGCCCTGACGGATATCACCTCATGGACATGCTCATGCAGCCCATTTCCCTCACGGATACCGTTACCCTTGAGCCCTCCGACCGCCTCTGCCTCACCGTGTCCGGCACACCCTTCATTCCACCGGACGAAAACCACCTGGCCCTGAAGGCCGCCCGCCTTCTGAAAGCCCACTGCAAAGGAAATCCGGGAGCCTCCCTGCATGTCCACAAACGGATCCCTCACCAGGCGGGCCTGGGCGGCGGGTCGGCCGACGCCGCCGCCGTGCTTGAGGGCCTCCGCCGCCTGTGGCACCTGGATCTCAGCCCGCAGGCCATGTCGGACCTTGCCCTCCGGCTTGGGGCGGACGTACCGTTTTTCCTCACGGGAGGCCTGTGCCGCGTCAGGGGCATCGGCGAGAAAATCACACGGCTCGGCCGGGGACCCGTCTGGCCCCTTCTGATCCTGAAACCCGAATCCGGCCTGTCCACCCGTCGGGTCTTCGAAGCCTGGCATCGGCAGGGATCGGAAGCACGGCCGGATCTGGATCATCTCGGCCGGGTGCTTCTGGAATCGGATTCCGCCCTGCTTCCCCTCTCCCCTGGAAATGTTCTGGAATCCGTGAGCATGGACATGGCCTGTGAAATCCGGACAGGCCTTCAGTACCTTGAGGATCAGGGTGCCCTGTGCCGGCAGATGTCCGGAAGCGGCACGGCAGTCTTTGGCGTATTCCCCTCTGCGGAAAGCCGGGACCGGGCCCTTGCCGCCGCCCCCATGCCGGCCTTTGCCTGCACAACCTGCGGGGAAGCCATGACGGTTAAGGAAAACCTGTGATTTCCATTAAGCCCTCATGAAAACAGAATGAAGTGCCCATCTCTCCCCTGTCTGAATCTTGTCCCGGGGCAGGCTTTGTGCTAAGATGCTCCCGTGACCTCTGGAACCTGCCTGCACTTGAGGAGGATATGGACATGGCAAACAAGAAGAGCGACAAATCCACCATCGGAGCCGTGGGTCTGGCTGTCGGGGCCGTGGCCCTGACTTCCATCTTTGGCATGTCTCTGCCTCTGGTCATCGTCATCGGGGCCGGTGCCTTCGGGCTTGGAAAGCTGGTGGGAATCATGCGGCAGCCCCTGGATCTCACCACCCACAACCGGCAGGACAGGAAGCCGGCGGAAGAGGTGCCTCTCTCCGGCGATACGGAAGCGGATACCGTCATTGCCAGGGGAAAGGAAATGCTTGATCAGATCCGGGAAGCCAACAAGGCCATTCCGGACCCCACCCTGTCCCGGCAGATGGACCAGCTGGAGGATCTGTGCGTGCAGATCTTCAAAACGGTGGCTGAAAAGCCCGCCAAGGCAGGCCAGATTCGCAAGTTCATGAACTATTATCTGCCCACCACGCTGAAAATGCTTTCCAGTTACCGCACCATGCAGGACCGGGGCGTTTCCCAGAGTGATCTGACAGAGGCCCGCCGGACCCTGACCCGGGGGATGGATATGATCATCACCGCCTGCCAGAAGCAGCTGGACAACCTGTTCAAGGATACACTTCTGGACGTGTCCACGGATATCGATGTTCTGGAACAGATGCTGAAGCGGGACGGGTTCACGGACTCCCCCTTCTCCGGATCCGCCGTGTCCGAACAGGCACGCACTGCCGCGGCCGCCCAGATGGGTGCCTCCTCCGTGCCGGTGATTGAACTGAAGGATGAGGATCAGAACGAAAACTTCCGGTCCTACTACCGCCAGAAGAACAGATGAATTCACACAGTAAGGAGACGATTGCCATGCCTGAACTCGGTATGCCCATGCTCAGTCTGACCCCGGAAGTTCCGGATCCGGTTCCCGCCCAGGCCCAGTCCTCCATTCAGGAGACCGCCTCTCCCGCTCCGGAAGGCCCGAATATGAAGAACGCCCAGCTCACGGATGCGGAAAGACAGGCCATTGAGGACTTCATCGGACGCCTGGATGTCACCAATCCCGATCACGTGCTGCTCTTCGGCTCGGAAGCCCAGAAGAAGGTGGCCACCTTCTCCGACACGGCCCTGGAGGCCGTGAAGACCCAGGAGACGGGTGAAGTGGGAGACATGCTGGTAAAACTCGTGGCGGAGCTCAAGGGCTTTGACACGGACTCGGAGCCCAAAGGGCTGCGCAGACTCTTCTCCAAGCCCGTGGACGCCATGCAGAGGATGAAGGCTCAGTACACAAAGGTGAACGCCAATGTGGAAACCATTGCCGATTCCCTGGAGAACTATCAGGCACAGCTCCTGAAGGACGTGGCCATGTTTGACCGTCTCTATGACCAGAACAGCCGCTACTTCCGGGAACTCACCCTGTACATCATCGCAGGGGACGAATATCTCCGCCGCATCCGGGAAGGCCAGCTGAAGGAGCTTCAGGAAAAGGCCGCCATGTCCGGGGACTCCATGGACGCCCAGAAGGCTAATGACCTGGCCGCGGAATGCGACCGGCTGGAAAAGAAGCTCTATGACCTGAAACTCACCCGTCAGGTTTCCATGCAGATGGCTCCCCAGATCCGTCTTCTGCAGAACAATGATTCCCTCCTGGTGGAAAGGATTCAGTCCACCCTCTCCAATACCCTGCCCCTGTGGAAGAGCCAGATGGTCCTGGCACTGGGTCTGCAGCATTCTCAGGATGCCCTGAAAGCCCAGACGGCGGTTACCAACATGACCAATGAACTCCTGAAGAAGAACGCTGAAAAGCTGAAGATGGGCACGGTGGAAACCGCCCGGGAGGCAGAGCGGGGCATCATCGATATCGAAACCCTGATGCAGACCAACCAGAGCCTCATCGACACCATCAACGAGGTCATGCAGATTCAGAAGGACGGCCATCAGAAGCGCATCGAAGCGGAAAAGCAGCTGTACCAGATGGAAGCACAGCTCAAGCAGAAGCTTCTGGAAACCAAAATGTAACGCGGGGCCGGGAACGCGCAGGCGTCCCGGCCTTCTTCGACTTTCGGAGGGATGCCCGTGATCATCCTGGGTCTGACCGGTCTCATCGGCAGCGGAAAGAGTTCCGCCGCCATCACCTTCCGTTCCCTGGGCTGCGGAATTGTGGACGGGGATGCCATTTCCCGCGCGCTTACCGCTCAGAACGGGGCGGCCCTTCCTGCGCTGCGGGAAGCCTTCGGGGACGGCATGTTTGACGAAAAGGGCTGTCTTCTCCGGAAAAAGCTGGGAAGTCTGGTGTTCCGGAACGCTGAAGAGCTCGGAAAACTGAACCGCATCATGCAGCCCCTGATTCTGGAGGAAATTCACCGCCGGATCCGGGAGATGGCGGAGCAGGGTCCGGACATATGTGTTCTGGATATGCCTCTTCTCTTTGAGGAAAACCTGGACAGGCTCTGCGATGTCACGGTCTGTGTCACCATGCCGGAGGAAGAGCGCCTCCGGCGGATCATGCAGCGGGACGGATGTACCCGGGAGGAAGCTCTTTCCAGATCACGGTCCATGTGGAGTCAGGAAAAGAAAGCGGAAAGGGCGGATCATGTGCTGGACAACGGGGGCACCCCCGAAGAACTGGACAGGCAGGTCCTTCAGCTCTTCTCCGCCCTGAAGAAAGGCAGTCGTCATGTCTGAAAACCATGAGGTTCCCCCGGTGCGCCACCGCCGGGCACAGAGACCCCCGGAGCCGTTTCCCGGAGAGGTCCGCTCCGTCCCGGAAAGGGATCCGGCATCCCGTTCCATCGAGACTGCGCCGGTGCAGCGGCACCTGGCCGGCATTTCACCGGCACCTTACGCCTCTCAGGCTCCCCGGCGTTCCGCCCCCGGATCCGCTCCCGCCTCCCTTGTGCGTGCCGCGGCGGACAATCCGGACCGGGTCCACCGGAGTCAGCCGCAGCGCAGTTCCCTGCAGGAAAGCCGGGAGCCGGATCTGCCCCGGCAGAGGGAGGAGAATGAGACGAAACCGGTTCCCAGGCCCCTGATCCTTCTCTCTCTGGGCCTGCTCCTTGTCTGTCTGCTCACCTTCATTCTCACCCGGTTTGACATGAAGGAACTTCAGGACCGAATCCGTGCCCGGGACGAAGCATATCAGAATCTTCTCCTGCAGCATCCCCGGGGCTACGAGAGCATCATCCAGGAAAACGCCGGGGCCTTTAATCTCCAGCCCGCCTTCATCCGGGCCATCATCCTGTGTGAAAGCAGCTATCACGCCGATGCCGAGAGTTCCGTAGGCGCCCGGGGGCTCATGCAGCTCATGGAAAGCACTGCCCGGTGGATCGCCGGGAACATGGGAGATGAGGCCCACAGCTTTGACCGGCTCTGGGATCCGGCCGTCAATGTCCGGTACGGCTGCTGGTACCTTCAGTATCTGAGCCGTCTGTTCGACGGGGATCCCATTCTGGTCACCGCCGCCTATCACACGGGTCAGGGCAAGGTGGGTTCCTGGCTTCTGGACCCGGAGATCTCCCCGGACGGGTTGCGCATTGAACTGTCAAACATGCCCGACGGCCCCACAAAATCCTACGTGGAAAGGGTGATCCATGCCTATGCGGTCTATGATGCGCTGTATGACCATGCTTTTGATCCTGAGCCTGTTGTGCCCGCTGTCCTCCGGTCTGGCCTCTAATGTGGAGGACAGTCTGGTGGTAGGCATCCAGTCCACCCGGACCACCAGTATCCAGCCCCTGTTCCCCCAGGAGCGGGATATGCTGAGCGTCTATGACCTGGTCTGGGAAAGCCTTGTGACCATTGATGACAATTACATTCCCCAGCCCTGCCTGGCCCGGAGCTGGGAAGTCTCCCCCAACGGCCGCACCTGGACTTTCCGCCTGCGTACGGATGTGTCCTTCAGCAACGGACAGCCTCTCCGGGCCGCGGACGTGGTCGCCACCGCCCAGGCCATTCTGGCCCGGGCCAGGGATGAAACCACCACGGACAAGGGTTTCTACTACAACCTCAAGTATTTCATCTCTGATATTTCCGCCTCCTCCGACGACACGGTCGTGGTCAGGGCGGACCGGCCCTACTATGGTCTCCTGTACGCCATGACCTTTCCGGTTCTGCCGGAAAGCCAGGTGAACATGGCCAGCCCATGCGGCACCGGGCCCTATGTCATCACCGATTTCTCGCCCGCCAACATGCTGAGTCTCTCCGCCAGCAGCACCTGGTGGAAGAACACGCCCCAGGTCAGGCATATCACCTTCGTCATGACGGATACACCCAAAAAGGTGATCGAAAACTACGAGTATGCCCGGGTGGACACCGTTTTCACCCGTTCCATCGCCGCTGCCCAGTACCGCAGCGGCACCTCTTCCCTGGCCCTGAACAGCCGCACGCCCCAGCTGGAGCTGCTGCTCATGAACCATTCCTCCTCCCGCCTCGCGGATGTGCGGGTGCGCAAGGCCATCCGGTATGTTCTGGACCTGGACCGCATCGCCTCCAGTGTCTACATGGGCATGGTGGACCGCACGAATCTCCCGGTCATCCCCGGCACCTGGATGTACAACGACAATCTGGACGCTCAGTTCCGTCCGAACCTGGAGGAAGCCAGACGTCTCCTGGAGGAGGCGGGCTGGGGGGACAGCAACCAGGACGGCTATCTGGACCGGCTGGACGATGAGGATCCCACCAGACTCGTGGAGCTCCGCCTGAACCTGTATGTCTATGAGGAACCGGACAACGACGTGAGGATCGAGTGTGCCAACATGATCAGGGAACAGCTGGCTCAGGTGGGCATTACCGTGAACATTTCCACCATGACCTTTACCGGCATCCAGGAGAAGCTCAATGCCGCTTCCTTTAACCTGGCCCTGGTGAGTTTCTCTATGGATACGGCACCGGACCCGGGTTTTCTTCTCATGAACGCCAACACCGGCAATTACGGCCGGTACCGGTCCACCGCCATGACCGACCTGTTCAAGGAACTGCGCAAATGCGTTTCCCAGCAGGAATACCAGCAGAAACTCTACGAAATCGAGTCCCTCTTCGTGGACGACTGCCCCTTCATCTGCCTGTACTGGCGGGAAGGGGTGGTCCTGACACGGAAGATGTACACCACCGTCCGGGACGTGCGGGAACACCACCTGCTCAAGGGCATTGAGTCCTTCCGTCCCTGAAAGCGAGGCATTGCATGGAATGGCTTGAACTCATTGTCAGCACCAACACCCTGTATTCCGACACCGTTTCCCAGCTGTTCACCCAGTGCGGTGCCGAGGGCACCATGATTGAGGACCGCGCCGATATTCCCGACCCGGACAATCCTCACGGCTACTGGGAAATCATTGATCCTGCCCTGATTGCCTCCATGCCTGAGGACGTCCTGGTGCACGCCTGGCTCGCCGCCGACTCACAGCTGCCGGACCGTCTCAGCGCCCTGGAATCCGCTCTGAAGGAGATGCGGAGGCAGGCCGGGGACAGCGCCGGGAAGCTGCAGATGACCCGCAGGCAGGCAAGGGATGAGGACTGGAACGAAATCTGGAAACAGTATTACAAACCCTTCCGGGCCGGCACCTCCCTTGTGGTCAAGCCCACCTGGGAGGCCTACGAACCGAAGGACGGGGACCTGATCATTGAGATGGATCCGGGCATGGCCTTCGGCAGCGGCACCCATGAGACCACTTCCATGTGCCTCGCGCTCCTGGAAAAGGCTGTCCGGAGCGGGGATACCGTCATCGACGTGGGCACCGGCAGCGGCATTCTGGCCATCGGGGCTGCCCGGCTGGGCGCTTCCCGCGTCCTGGCCGTGGACATCGATGAGGACGCGGTGCGGGTGGCCCGGGAAAACATCCGGCACAACGGTCTGGAGGACAGGATCGAGGCCCGATGCGGCGATCTCCTCTCCGGAGAGCCGGAAGCCCTGTGTCAGGTCTGTGTGGCCAACATCATCGCGGACGTCATCGTTTCCTTTGCCGCTCCTCTCCGGGCCCACATCCGGGAAAACGGTTTCTTCGTGGCCTCCGGGATCATCCGGGAGCGGACAGAGGAAGTCCGCCGTGCTCTCCTGGAGGCGGGGTATGTCATCCTGGAGGAAATGCACCGGGGCGAATGGACGGCCTTCCTGTCCAGGAGGTAGCATGCACAGATTCTATGCATCTTCCGCCCCGGACGGGACGGCTCTTCTGGACCCGCAGGACTGGCCCCACGCCTGCAGGGTCCTGCGTCTCAGGGAAGGGGATCCCGTGGAAATCTTCGCGGATTCCCGAAGGTATGAGGCGGTGCTGATCCGCTGTGACCTCAGGGAGGGCGTCCGCGCCCGTCTCCTGCGAGAACTCCCCTCCACGGAAGCCCGTCTGCGCCTGACCCTCTTCCAGGGCCTGCCCCGGGGGGAGAGAATGGACCTCATCGTGCAGAAGGCGGTGGAACTGGGCTGCGACACCCTGGTCCCCGTGCGGATGATGCGCTCCGTCATGCAGGTGGAGGCAGACAGGAATGACCGGAAGCTGGAAAGATGGCGCCGTATCGCCAGGGAGGCCTGCAAACAGTCGGGACGTACGGAGGATATGAGGATCCCATCGGTCATGGACCTGAAATCCCTGGATTTCTCCTCCCTGGACGCCTGCGCCGTTCCCTGGGAGGAAGAAGTCACCACGGGCCCCCTGGCCTTCGCCCGCGCCCATCCCCGTCTCCGTTCCCTGGGTCTGATCATCGGACCGGAGGGAGGCATTGACCGCATGGAGATGGACATGCTCAGGGACAGGGGCTGCCATCCTCTGACCCTGGGACCCCGGATTCTGCGTACGGAAACCGCCGGGCTTGCCGCCGTCTCCGTCTTCATGGCCCTGTACGGGGAAATGGAGGAAAAGCGCTGAGGCCTGCCGCTGTGGGAATCGTGTCCGGAGAGCGGCCAGGGAAACCTGTCCGGTCCGGAAGGGAGATATCTTATGCCGACAATCACTGCCCACACGCTGGGCTGCAAGGTCAACCAGTATGACACCCAGGCCATGACGGAGCTTTTTGAAAACCGGGGTTATACCCCTGTGCCCATGGGCAGCCCCGCCGATGTCTGTCTCATCAACACCTGCACCGTCACCGGCACCGGGGACCGCAAATCCATGCAGCTCCTCCGCAGGGTGCTCCGGGAACATCCCGGGACCCATGTGATCCTCTGCGGGTGTCTGGCCCAGCGGGAAGGGGAAAAGCTGCGGGACTGCGGCGCTCTTCTGATCCTGGGCACCCGGGAGAGAAGCCGGGTGGTGGACCTGTATGAACAGGCCCTGCGGGAAAACACCTGTCTGGTGGCGGTGGAACCCCTTCTCCCGGGAATGCCCTATGAGGAACTGCAGGTCTGCAGGCAGGGGGAGCGGACACGGGGCGTCCTGAAAATTCAGGAGGGCTGCCGGAATTTCTGCAGTTACTGCATCATTCCCAGCGTCCGGGGCCCCGTGCGCTCCCGGGATGCGGAGTCCGTTTTCCTGGAAGCCCGGAGACTGACCGAAGCGGGATACCGGGAGCTGGTGCTCACGGGCATTCACCTGAGCAGCTACGGTCTGGACCTGAAACCGCCCCTTACCCTTCTTTCCGCCATCGAAAAGGTCCAGCAGGTGCCCGGTGTGGACCGGATCCGCCTGGGCAGCCTGGAACCCGGCATCGCCACGGCAGCCTTCGCGTCTGCCCTCACTTCCTTCCCGTCCCTGTGCCCTCAGTTCCATCTGGCCCTTCAGTCTGGTTCCGACCGGATCCTGAAGGCCATGAGAAGGCGGTATGACACGGAACTGTACCGCCGCTCCGTGGAAGAGCTGCGCCGGGCCTTTCCCGGATGCGCCATCACCACCGACGTGCTCACCGGCTTCCCGGGAGAGGATGAGCAGGCCTTTCAGGAAACCCGGGATTTCCTCCGGTCGATCGGCTTTGCCCGCATTCATGTGTTCCCCTACTCCGAACGCGCCCGTACGCCCGCCGCGGACATGCCCGGAAAAGTACCCCGGGAAATCCGGGAGGCGCGCGCCCGTATCCTGATCCGGGACGGAAAGGAAATGGCCCTGTCCTATCAGAAGTCCCTCGCAGGCACCCGGGAGGAAGTCCTGGTGGAGGAAACGGGGAAGGATTTTTCCGAAGGCTATACCCGTACCTACATCCGTGTCCGCATACCCCGGGAACCTGACACCGCCGTCAATGACCTTGTCCCCGTACTTCTTGGAGAGACGGACGGCCGGATACTGACCGCCCGTCCCCTCCCATTCCATGAAAGAAAGGAAGATCATCCATGAAAGACTGCCTGTTCTGCCGGATTCTTGCCGGTGAAATCCCCTCTCAGAAGGTTTATGAGGACGACCTGACCTATGCCTTCCGGGATATCCATCCCATGGCCCCTGTCCATGTGCTGGTCGTGCCCAGGACCCATGTGACATCCCTGAATGAAGTGAATCAGCTCCCCGCGGGTGTTCTGGAGGCCTGTCTGAAAAGTGCCGCGCATGTGGCGGAAGCGGAGGGCATCGGGGAAAGCGGATGGCGCCTGGTGAGCAACTGCGGATCTGACGCCTGCCAGAGTGTGCCCCATCTCCACTTCCATGTGCTGGGCGGGCGGAAAATGGAGGACAGCATGGCCTGAAATTTATCGCTTGACTTTGTTCCGGCGATGGATGTATAATACCCACGCGGTTTGCCGTCCGTCCGTCTTCACCGGGGCTGACTGGTGAGATGAGCGAGAGGAGGGATAACAGTGTCCGAGGTTCGTGTACGCGAAAATGAGTCTCTGGAGAGCGCTCTGAAGCGGTTCAAGCGCCAGTGCGCACGCAGCGGGGTCATCCAGGAGGTTCGCAAGCGTGAGCATTACGAGAAGCCCAGCGTCAAGCGCAAGAAGAAGGCTGAGGCCGCACGCAAGCGCAAGTGGTAAGCATCGTAAGATTTACCCTTCTCCCGACAGGGAGAGGGGTTTTTGCTGTTTCATTTTCAAGAATCGCTTGCGAACCCTGAAAGGTTTTGCTATACTGACCCTATCCTGTCAATAAAGAGGGATTCATTTGATCTACAGCTTTCAGCTGTTACCCCATGCCAATATACGGTACAGGCAGGTTCAGGACGAGCTGAACCGGAAGGAACTGGCCTGCATGCTGGAGGCAGTGGGTGTTTCATCGCGTCCGTATCCGGAGCATTTTGGCAATTGCACATTCCTTTCCATGGAGTCCGAAGAGCTTTCGGATTCCGTGTTGCAGTTCCTGGCAGGTCACTCCTGCCTGCTTCTTATGTTTACCCGGAACGGTCACGCTTTCAGTCCCCTTCCCTTCCAGGCCGCTTCCTTCATGGGACCGGATCTTCCGGAAATTCTGAAATACAAGGGCAAAACCAATCCCGCCTTCACCAGGATGATGATCAACTGTGCTCTTTCCGCCGCCCGCCTTCTGCCTTCGGAGCGCGTGCGGGTGCTGGATCCCGTCTGCGGGAGGGGCACCACCCTGTATGTGAGTCTGTGCATGGGCATGCACTGCGCGGGCATTGAAAGCCGCAGCGGGGAGACCGCCGAAGCGGACCGGTATCTTCAGAGATACTGTACCACCCTCCGCCTGAAGTTCCGCCGCCGCGCCTTTTCCGAGACCGTCGGCGGCCGGGGCTGTCCCGGTGTGGAGTATGAGCTGGCCCCTGACACGGAGCGTTTTCGTCAGGGCGATGTACGCGTCCTGCAGCTCTTCACGGCGGACAGTCTTCTCTCCCCCGCCCTTCTGAAAAAAAGGCCCCCCGATCTGATCATCGCCGATCTCCCCTATGGCGTTCAGCACGCGCCCACGCATCAGGGGAGTCTGTCCGACTTTCAGGAGATGCTCTCCTCCGTCCTCCCCGCCTGGGCCCAGACCCTGAAGGCGGGAGGCGCCATGGCTCTGAGCTTCAATCTCTTCACTCTGCCCCGCCACCGGGTGATTTCCGCCCTGAAGGACGCGGGAATGACCCCGCTGGAAACGCCTCTGTACGCATCCTTTGCCCATGAAGTGGAGCAGGCCGTCCGCCGCGACTTTGTGGTTGCCCTGAAAACCTGAGAACCTGCCCGATAAGGAGGCTTTTTTCTTGGATCGTATCGATTTTTCCGGCATGACCGTGGTCCAGCTCCGGAAGTTTGCCCGGGAGCATGGCATTGCACTGAAAAGCAGCATGGTCAAGGCCGATATCATTGAATATCTGAACCGGGCCACCGGGAACCCCGAGGAGAACCAGATCCATTTTTCGGACCTGGATGCCGGCGGGCCGGAATTCACCGGTGCCCCCGAAGCTGAAAAGCCCCGGGACCCGTCTCCGGATCTGCCCGGGGCAGAGGAAGAGACAGAGGAAGAAGCGGAGAACGAATCAGACGAAGAGGAAAAACCGGAGGAGTCCCCTGCCTCCCCGCCTCTGCCCGCCCCCATTCCCATCCGTCCCGGCGTCACCGCATCCCAGCCCACGTTTTTCCGTGCAGCCTGGCACAATCCATCCGCCGGGAGCGGCCGTCCCTCCGGCAATGCCTGGCAGCCCCAGCCCCAGCCCAGGCAGAGTCAGGACTCCTACACCCGTGCCACCCAGACCCGGCAGACAGGCTATGTCCATCGCTTTGGCCCGGATTCCGCCCGTGAGGACCCTCCTGCCTCCGAGACCCGGGACACCTATCAGGGGTTCCGCAGTCAGCCCGTCTTTGGCCCCCGGCGCGGGGACAGCCCGGACAGGAGTACTTACAGTCAGGACCGGAATTCCTACGGTCAGGACCGGAACGCCTACAGTCAGCCGACCCGCCAGGCTCCCCGGGAAAATCAGACATGGCAGAGTGCCTACCGGGACCGGAGTCCCTATCCGGCGGACACCCGAAGCCGGGAATACAGTCAGGATCTTCCCTCCATCTCCGACCTGATTCAGGCTGAAGAGCTCCGGGATGGGGAGGGCGTCTTCGAGGGGCATCCCGATGGATACGGATTCCTCCGCACGTCCACCTTCCTTCCCTCCTCACGGGATATCTACGTCCCGGTTTCCCTGGTGCGGCGGCATACCCTGCGCACCGGCGATCATGTACGGGGAAAGCTGCGTCCACAGCGGGACGGTGACAAGTATGTCTCTCTCCTCTATGCCACGGAGGTGAACGGCGCTTCCGCTGCCACTCCGGGCCCCCGGCCTCTTTTTGATGAGCTCACCGCCGTCTATCCCTCCCATCGCCTGGACCTGGACGCACCCGCTCACCCGGATATCCGTCTGGTGGACCTGATCACCCCCGTGGGTATGGGCCAGCGGGCTCTGTGTCTCTTCCCCGACGGGGCGGAAAAGATTCGTTTCCTGATTTCCCTCATGAACGCCATTTCAGACAAGAATCCGGAAGCCGCCTGCATCTGTCTCCTTCTGGACAGAACCCCCGAGGACGTGACGGAGTTCCGCGCCCAGACCCGATGCCAGGTGCTGGCCTCCACCTTTGATCAGAGTCCGGAGATTCAGCTGCGCCTGGTGGATATGGTGCAGGAGCGGTGCCAGCGCCTGGCGGAAAACGGAAAAAATGTGGTCCTTGTGGTGGACAGCCTCACCCGGCTTGTGAAAACCTACACCATCTCCGCCGCCCAGGCAGTGCGCAATGCCTCCGGTACCGTGAACCCCGCCAGCCTCTTCAGGGCCAAAAAGCTTTTCGGCTCTGCCCGGGCGCTCCGTGAGGGCGGTTCCCTCACCATCTTTGCCGCCATGGACGTGGACACGGGCAACCGGGTGGACGATTCAGTGGTGGACGAGTTCCGCTCCAGTGCCAATCTGGAGCTGGTCTTTGATCCCGCCATCATCCGGCAGGGCGTCTATCCTCCCCTGCACATTCTCCATTCCCGCGCCAGACAGAGCGGCAGCCTGCTCACGCAGCAGGAGCAGGAGGGCCGGGCCACTCTGCAGGACCTTCTGCGCCAGACGCCCCCCGCCGCCGCTATCCAGCAGCTCACAGCCCTCCTCAATTCCATCCCAACCAACCGGGAAATGCTCCTGAAGGTGAAGGAGCTGGCGGCCCTCATGTCCGGAAGCGGGAAGGCCTGAAATCCGTCTCTTCTCAACTCCGGGAAGGTCGAAAAAAAGTTCTTGCGTCCCAGGTTCACATATGCTATAATCCGCTCTGCGGTTCATCCGCTCATTGCATACGCGAAAGAGGTGAAAGAGCAATGAAAGAGAAGATTCATCCCCAGTACGGCAAGTGCATCGTTCGCTGCGTGTGCGGTGAGACGTTCGAGACCGGATCCACTAAAAAAGAGCTGAAGGTGGATATCTGTTCCAAGTGTCATCCTTTCTTCACCGGCAAGCAGAAGCTGGTGGATGCCGGCGGACGCGTTGATCGCTTCAAGAAGCGTTACGGCATGGAGTGAGTCCGACGACAGGGCGCCTGCTTCAGGGTGCCCTGTTTTTTCATCCTTTCGCCTGAGGAGGTTAACTATGAAAAATCAGGGCAATTCCTGTCCCACGGTGGATATCGGCGGCCAGGCGGTGATGGAGGGCGTGATGATGCGCGCTCCCTCCTCCATGGCCATTGCCGTGAGACGTCAGGACCGCTCCATTGTGGTCCAGTACCGCCCCTTCACCCCCCTGAAGGACAAGCATCCCTGGATGGGATGGCCCTTTGTGCGGGGCGTGGTGAATATGGCCACCATGCTGGTTTACGGCATGAACACTCTGGAGGATTCCACGAAAATGCTGGGAATCCTGGATGAGGAGCCTTCCCGGTTTGAAAAATGGCTGGCAAAAAAGACCGGAAAAAGCACGGACAAGATCGTTATGGGCGTTGCCGTTGTTCTGGCCGTGGTCCTGGCCCTGGGCCTGTTCATGGCCGTGCCCGCGGGTGTGGAAAATCTCCTGAAGAACGCGGGCATGTCCACCCTGGGCTATACCCTCATCAGCGGCGTGGTGAAAATCCTGCTCCTGATCGGATACATGCTTTTCAGCAGCCTGGTCCCGGACGTGCGCCGCACCTTCCAGTACCACGGGGCGGAGCACAAGACGGTGTACTGTCATGAGCACGGTCTTCCCCTGACCCCCGCCAACGCCCGGACCTTCAGCCGCCTGCACCCCCGGTGCGGCACCGCTTTCCTGCTCATCGTCATGTCCGTGAGCATTCTTCTTTTCCTGGTGCTGAATCTCCTGGTGCCCATCTCCAATTTCTTCCTGCGCTTCCTGTTCCATCTGGCCATGCTGCCGGTGGTGGCAGGCTGCAGCTATGAGGTGCTCAAGGGGCTGGCTCATACGGAGAACGTCTTCAGCCGCATTCTCCGCTGGCCGGGTCTGCAGATGCAGCGCCTCACCACCCGGGAACCGGATGACAGCATGCTGGAGTGTGCCATTGTGGCCATGAACACGGCCATTCACGGGCTGCCCGCCCACGCGCCCCGGACGCCTGAGGGCTGGGCTGTCCTGAAATCCTATGAGGAATCCGATCCCGCCTTCAGGGCTCCTGAAAAGGACGGGGAACAGACGGAGGAGGCATCCGCGTGAATCCCCGGGCCCTGATCCGGGAGACCGCCCGGCGCTTTGAGGCCCTGGGAATTCCGGATCCTCTGGTGGACGCCGCGGAACTCCTGGCCCATGTTCTGAACCGGCCGCCCCTGTCCCTGCGCCTGGACTCGGAAAGTGTCCTCTCCCCTGAGGATCTGGAAGCTTTCGATTCCCTCACTGCCATGAGATGCCGGCGGATTCCCCTGCAGTACATCCTGCGGACCCAGTCCTTTCTGGGCCGCAGTTTTCAGGTGGATGAGCGGGTGCTGATCCCCCGTCCGGAAACGGAAATCCTGGCTCTGAAAGCCCTGGAGTTCCTGAAGGCGGGGATGAAGGTCCTGGACCTGTGCTGCGGCAGCGGATGCCTTGCCGTCACCCTGGCCCTGGAATGCCCGGGGGCTCATGTTTCCGCCTCGGACCTGTCTCCCAGGGCCCTGGAAGCCGCCCGGGAAAATGCGGAACGTCTGGGCGCTGAGATCACCTTCTTCCAGGGCGATCTCCTCCTGCCGCTTCTGGGGCATACCTTTGACCTTATTCTCTCCAATCCCCCCTATATTCCTGACGGGGACTGGGCCGGCCTTCAGGCGGAGGTGCGCGCCGAGCCCACCATGGCGCTTCTGGGGGGCACGGACGGCCTGGACTTCTACCGGCGCATCGCCTCACAGGCGCCCGCCTTCCTGAAAAGAGGCGGCACCCTGCTCCTGGAATGCGGAGACGGGGAAGCCCCGGAGGCAGCCGGACTCCTGAAAAACGCCTTTCACGGCATCCGGATTCATCCGGACCTGCAGGGGCTTGAACGCGTGGTGGAAGCCCACCGGTAAGGAGGAACATGCAGGAACAGTATCAGCGGATCCTCGACCGCTATGAGGAACTCAACGTCACCCTTGCCCAGGGCGAGGTTCTTTCGGACGTACAGAAAATGCAGACCCTGCTCCGGGAGCGCTCCGGCCTGGAGGAAAAGGTACAGGCCTGGCAGGACTATACGGCGCTCCTCCGGCATCTGGAGGAAGCCCGGTCCCTGCTGTCGGATCCGGACATGGAAGACATGGCCCGGGAGGAAATGCGCCTGCTCCAGCCCCGGATGGAGGAGATGGAGGAGAAGCTGAAACTCCTCCTCCTGCCCCGGGACCCGGATGAGGACCGGAATGTGGTGCTGGAAATCCGTTCCGGCGCCGGGGGCGAGGAAGCCTGTCTCTTTGCCGGAGACCTTCTTCGTCTCTATGAACACTATGCCCAGCGCCACCGTCTTCAGTTTCAGCTGGTCTCCCTTGCGGACACGGAGCTGGGCGGCGTCAGGGAAGCCACATGCCTGGTCAAGGGAAACGGAGCCTGGGCATGCATGAAATATGAAAGCGGCGTCCATCGGGTACAGCGCGTGCCCGTGACGGATACCACGGGAAAGAAGCAGACCAGCACCTGCACCGTGGCGGTGCTGCCGGAGGCCGGAGAGGTGGACGTGGTCATTGATCCGAAGGATATCCGCCTGGATGTCTACCGCTCCACCGGGCACGGCGGCCAGTGCATCAACACCACCGACTCCGCCGTGCGCCTTACTCATCTGCCCACGGGCCTTTCCGTCACCTGCCAGGACCAGAAATCCCAGCTGCGCAACCGGGAAACCGCCATGGTCCTTCTGCGCTCCCGCCTGCTGGAGAGGGAGCGGGAAAAGGCCGAAAGCGCCTATGCCCTGAACCGAAAGGCCCAGGTGGGCACGGGAGACAGGAGCGAGCGGATCCGCACCTACAACTTCCATGAAAGCCGGGTGACGGATCACCGCATCGGGCTCACGCTGTACCGCATTGACGATATCATGAACGGTGATCTGGACGAGATCGTGGAAGCCCTTCGCCTGGCGGAGAATCACCGGAAGCTTCAGGCCCTGGGCATGGGCTGAGGAGGAATCATGGAAACACTTGTCTCATCTCCCACCCCGGAAAGTCTCCGCATGGCCGGGGAAATCCTCCGGTCCGGGGGACTTGTGGCCTTCCCCACGGAAACCGTATACGGTCTGGGGGCCTGTGCCATGAACGCGTCCGCCGTGCGCGGAATTTTCGAAGCCAAGGGCCGTCCCGGGGATAACCCCCTCATCGTGCATGTCTGTGACCCTTCCCAGCTGGACCTGTTCTGCACGCCCATGCCTTCCCTTTTCCCTCTCATGGACAGGTTCTGGCCCGGGCCTCTGACCCTGCTGATGCCCCGCAGACCTGCGCTTCCGGATATTGTTACAGCGGGTCTGGATACCGTGGCAGTACGGATGCCCGCGCATCCCGCCGCCCTGGAAATGCTCAGGGAGGCCGGGGTTCCCGTGGCCGCTCCCAGCGCCAACCGCAGCGGCCGGCCCAGCCCCACAAAGGCCGCCCATGTTCTGGAGGACATGGAGGGCCGGGTCCCTCTGATCCTGGACGGCGGGGACTGTCAGGTGGGCCTGGAATCCACGGTTCTGGACCTGTGCCACGGCAGACCCACCATCCTCCGGCCGGGGGGCATCACGCGGGAAATGCTGGAGCCGCTCCTGGGGACCGTGGACCTGGCGGGGAGCATTCTGCGCCCCCTTGGGGATCACGAGGTCGCCCGTTCCCCGGGCATGCGCTACCGGCACTATGCCCCCAGGGGACTGGTCACCCTGGTGGAAGGGGATGAATCCCAGGTGCTGGAGGCCATGAAGCGGCTGTACCGCCGGGATGAAGCGGAAGGCCGGCGGGTCCTGCTCCTGTGCTTTGAGGAACATATCCCTGATCTTGCCGGCTTTGCCCATTGTTCTCTGGGGTCCGGCCGTCATCCCGAGGAAACCGCCCGGGTTCTCTTTGACCGTCTCCGGGAGGCGGATACAATGCAGATGGACCGGATCTACAGCGAGGTCACACCGGTTCAGGGCCTGGGGCTGGCCGTGATGAACCGCCTGGGCCGGGCCGCGTCCTTCCGCACCCTCAGCGCCCGGGAAGTCCTGGGAGAAACGTGAAAAATACAATCCGCTCCTTGACAGACACACACAGAGGGGTTTAGAATCCCCCCAAGAACCGACGAGGGAGAAGAGTACCTGTCATGGCACCGTCCCAGAGAGCCGCCTGAGGGTGAAACGGCGGCACGGATCCGGACCGGGAATGGACTCCTGAGGGCGCCCCGAAAAGGAGAGTAGGCGGCGACGGGAACTGCACCCGTTATCCAGGCAGCGCGTATACTGGTACGCGAAGAGAGGGTCTTCGGACCGAAGCCGAGTGGCACCGCGAAAAATCGCCTCGGCACGCACCCTGTGCGTGCCGGGGCTTTTTTTATCAGATTGAAAGGATGGTATGCAGCATGAAAAAGATTCTCGCCCTGACTCTTGCCCTGGTTCTTCTGACCGCCTCCGGCCTGGCTCTGGCCGAGGACACTTTTCACATCGGCATCTGTAACTACGTGGATGACGCCTCTCTGAATCAGATCATCGAAAACATCGTGGAAGGCCTGAAGGAAATTGAAAAGGAAAGAAACGTAACCATCCGGGTTTCCACGGACAACTGTAATCTGGACGGAAGCATCATGCAGCAGATCATCTCCAATTTCATCGCCGATGAGGTGGATCTCATGGTGGGTGTCGCCACCCCCGTGGCCATGACCATGCAGGGCATGACCGAGGATAACGGAATTCCCGTGGTCTTCGCCGCCGTGTCCGACCCTGTGGGGGCTGCCCTGGTGGAAAGTCTGGAAGCCCCCGGTGCGAACATCACCGGCACCTCGGACGCTCTGGATACCGCCGCCGTGATCCGTCTGATTCTGGCCACCGTGAAGGACGCAAAGGAAATCGCTCTCCTGTACAACCCGGCCGAGGACGCCTCCACGGCGCCCATTGCCCAGGCAAAGGAAATCCTGGAAGCGGCCGGCGTGAAGTACAAGGAATACGCGGGCGCCACCATTGCCGAGGTGATCATGGCCGCCGACGCCATCGTCTCCGACGGAATGGATGCGGTTTTCACCCCCACGGACAACACCATCATGGCCTCTGAGCTTTCCATCTATGAGAAACTGGCCGAGGCGGGCATCCCTCATTTCTGCGGCGCGGACTCCTTCGCCCTGAACGGCGCTTTCCTGGGCTACGGTGTGGACTATGCCAACCTGGGCCGGGAAACGGCCAGCCTCATCGCTCAGATTCTCCTGGACGGCTCGGACCCCGCCACGACCCCTGTCATGACCTTTGACAACGGAACGGCCACCATCAACACAGAGACCTGCGAGACCCTTGGCTATGACCTGGAAAGCCTCAAAACGGAACTGGCCCCCTACTGCACCCGTATCCAGACCCTGGTGACCGCCGAAAGTTTCGAATAACAATGCATTTTCCGGAGCCCCCCCCTGCGGGGGCTCCGGATGAACCGGAGAACCGTATGACCTTTGATAAGTTTCTTGCCCTTTCCCAGACAGCCATGGAGCTGGGTCTCATCAATTCCCTGACGGTCCTGTCTCTGTTCCTCAGCTATTCCATGCTCAATGTCTGTGATCTTTCCACGGACGGCTGTTTCACGCTGGGCGCCGCTGCAGGCGCCCTGGTGGCCATCGCGGGACAGCCCTGGCTGTCCCTTCCCGCCGCCATGCTTGCCGGCGCCCTCTCGGGCCTGGTCACCGCCCTTCTGCAGACGAGAATGGGCATCCAGAGTCTTCTGGCGGGCATTGTGGTCAACACAGCCCTCTATTCCGTCAACATGGCCCTCACCGGAAACAAGGCCACCCTCAGCATGAACAAGGTGCCCACGGTGTTTTCCATGGCAAGGGACGCACTGAAATCCACGCCGTTCTCCTCCGTCAGCACCCTGCTGGTGGCTCTTTTCTTCGTGCTTCTGGTGGGCGCCTTCCTGTGTCTGTTCCTGAAGACGCGTCTGGGGCTCGCAGTGCGGGCCACCGGAAGCAATGCGGACATGGTGCGTTCTTCATCCATCAACCCGGCCTTCACCACCACGGTGGGCTTGTGCATTTCCAATTCCTTCACTGCCCTCAGCGGCTGTCTCATGGCTCAGCAGCAGAAGAGCTTTGACATTAACATGGGTTCCGGCATGGTCACGGTGGCTCTGGCCTCCCTGCTCATCGGGGGCGTTTTCTTCGGGAAGCACCGCCCCATCCCCCTGCGGGTGCTGGGGGTGGTGCTGGGCGCCTTCCTCTTCCGCCTGGTGTATGCCCTGGCCCTGCGTCTGGACATGCCTGCCTTCATGCTGAAAGCCGTCTCCTCCATCATCGTGATCCTGGCCATTTCCGGCCCTTACCTTCACAGTCAGCTCCCTGTGATGCGGCAGCACATGCGCGCCGCCCGGGAAAGGAGGCGGGACGGATGCTGATGCTGCAGAATGTGCGCAAGGTTTTTCATCCCGGCACCGCAGATGAGAAAGTCGCCCTGGATCACATTGACCTGCACGTGCAGGAAGGGGACTTTGTCAGCATCATCGGTGCCAACGGCGCCGGAAAGTCCACCCTGTTCAATGCCATCTGCGGGAACTTCACCCTCGACAGCGGATCTGTCCGCCTTGCGGGCCGGGAGATCTCTGCCCTTCCCCCGCATGTCCGGTCCAGGGACATCGGAAGGCTCTTTCAGGATCCCATGCGGGGCAGCGCCCCGGATATGAGCATTGAGGAAAACCTGGCCCTGGCCGCGGGAAGCGGAAAATGGATGCACAGAATCAATGCCCGTGACCGGGCAGCCTTCCGGGAACGCCTGAGTCTTCTGGGCATGGGGCTGGAGGACCGGATGCGCGCGCCTGTGGGGCTTCTCTCCGGCGGACAGCGGCAGGCACTCACCCTTCTCATGGCCACCTACCATGTTCCCCGGGTTCTGCTCCTGGACGAGCATACCGCAGCCCTGGACCCCGGCACCGCGGAAAAGGTCCTGAACCTCACCCGGGAGATTGTGGAAAACAACCACATCACCTGTCTCATGATCACCCACAACATGCAGTCCGCCCTGGACCTGGGTAACCGGACCCTCATGATGAACAGCGGCCGCATCATTCTGGATGTCAGCGGCAGGGAACGGCAGGGGCTGACCGTACGCGACCTGACGGAGAGATTCAGGGAGCTCAGCGGCAGTGCGCTGAACAATGACCGTATGCTGCTGGGCATGACCTGACCTGTACAGAGACGGTCCGATCGTGTATAATCCCTGTATTTCCCAGAAAGAGGTGAGAGTATGTTGAGTTCCGATATCCTGGAGCTTGGCGTCATGGACGAAGACATCGACCTGTTTGAAGGACAGTATGTGGTGCCGGAAGGCATTTCCTATAATTCCTATCTGATCCTGGACGAGAAAACCGCCGTCATGGATACGGTGGACAGCCGCAGGGGCGGCGAGTTCATGGAAAAGGCGGCTGCAGCCCTGAAGGGCCGGCAGCCGGATTATCTGGTCATCCATCATGTGGAACCGGACCACGCCGGTTCCCTGCAGATGTTCCTGGATGCCTATCCCGGCGTCACCCTGGTGGGCAATGCCAAGACCTTCCAGATGCTGGAACAGTACTTTTCCCTTGAGGGCGTATCGCGTCTGGTGGTCAAGGATCAGGACGTTCTGGATCTGGGGAAGCATCACCTGCACTTTATCATGGCCCCCATGGTGCACTGGCCCGAGGTCATGATGTCCTATGAGGACACGGAGAAAATCCTCTTCAGCGCCGACGCCTTCGGACGTTTCGGCGGCATGGAGACAGAACCCGCCGCATGGGATGATGAAGCCAGAAGATATTACACCAATATCGTGGGCAAGTACGGTCCCCAGGTTCAGGCGGTTCTGAAAAAAGCCGCGGGCCTGGATATCGCCTGCATCTGTCCCCTCCACGGTCCCGTCCTCACCGATACCATTCCCCATGTGCTGGAAAAATACCAGCTGTGGAGCACCTACACTCCCGAACAGGACGGCATCCTCATCGCCTATGCCTCTCTCCACGGAAATACGGAGATGGGCGCGGACCGTCTGGCGGATATTCTGGACCGCATGAGCGGCAAGGATATCATGCTGGCGGACCTGGCCCGGGTGGATGAATCCGAAGTGCTCAGTGCTGCCTTCCGTTATCCCGTCATTGTCCTTTGTGCCTCCACTTACAACGCCGGCATGATGCCCGCCATGGAGACCTTCCTGCAGCATCTGAAGGCCAAGAATCTTCAGAAACGCGTGTTCGGCCTCGTGGAGAACGGCTCCTGGGCCCCCAGCGCTGCCAGATGCATGCGTGCCGAGCTTGAAAAGCTGAAGGACGTGACCCTGGTGGAACCCGTGGTCACGCTGCGGGGCGCTGTCAAAACAGGAGATGACACCGCCCTGGAGGCGCTGGCCAGGTCCCTGCTTCAGGCCATGTAACCCAAAAAACCGGATGCAGCGCATCCGGTTTTTTTCAGTATTTCATGACACGGCTGAGCACCAGGGCGCCGATCCTGTACACGGGCGTCTCCAGACGCTTTGTCACCTTCCTGAGTTCCTCCCGGATCTTCAGGTGCTGCGGACAGTGTTCCTCGCATTTACCGCAGCCCACGCACTGACTGGCGTTGGTTCTGACATTCCGGAGGGTCGTGCACATCATGTATTCCTTCAGGGCCGTCATATAATGATCCGATCTGGAATGATTGTAGATGGCAAAGCAGGTGGGAATATCCACATGCCGGGGACAGGGCTGGCAATAGCCGCATCCGGTGCATCCGATTTCCCCGCTGTCCCGGATGGCCTCCACCGCCAGGCGGTAGGCCTCCATTTCCGCCTCTGTCAGACTGTCCGGCATTACCCGGCTGAATATCCCGCAGTTTTCCTCCACCTGCCCCGGATCATTCATGCCGGAGAGGACCACCGTCACCTCCCGCTGATTCAGCAGCCAGGAAAAACCCCAGTCCGCCAGGCTTCTTCCGGGCGCCGCCTTTTCGAAAACCTGCCGGGCCGCCACCGGGAGGGCATGCGTGAGCCGTCCGCCCCGGAGCGGTTCCATGATGATCACCGGCATCCCCTTTTCGTGCGCATACCGCAGGCCTTCCACCCCCGCCTGGGCGTGCTCGTCCAGGTAATTATACTGGATCTGGCAGAAATCCCAGTCATAGGCATCCAGCAGTTCCCGGAAAGGCGCCTGTCCTCCGTGGAAGGAAAACCCGATATTCCGGACAGCCCCGCTTTTTTTCTTTTCCTCCACCCATTCCCTCAGCCCCAGGGCGCAGAGCCGCTCCCAGCTGGTGCGGTCATTGAGCATGTGCATGAGGTAATAGTCCACATAATCCGTCTGCAGCCTGTCCAGCTCCTCCCGGAAAAAGCGCTCGAAATCCTCCGTCTTCCTGATCCTGTACTGGGGCAGTTTGGTGGCGATCTTCACCCTCTCCCGGCAGTCATGGTCCCGAAGAAACTCCCCCAGGCATGCTTCACTGCCCGGGTAAATATAGGCGGTATCAAAATAGTTGACGCCTTTCTCCAGGGCCAGTGCAAGCTCCCGGTCTGCCTTTTCCTGGTCAATCACCCCGCCTTTGCGGGTAAAACGCATGCAGCCATAGCCCAGAGCGGAAAGCTGATCCCCGTTGCGGGGGTTTTCCCGATACTGCATTCCATCTCCCCCTTCCCCGTGGAAGATACCATGTTTTCTCCTTCCTGTACAGTTTCCCCGGACCACGGCATGCTTGCACTCAGAGACTGTATGCTTTATACTGAACCCGGAAGACGTACAGATTCTGTGCCTGATGGAGGAAAGCAACATGAAGATGACATTCCGCTGGTATGGCAGCAAGATCGACCCCATTCCCCTGCGTTATGTCCGCCAGATCCCGGGCATGACCGGCCTGATGGGATTCCTGGACAAGGCGGCGGGGGAGAACTGGGAAAAGGAGGAAATCCGCGCCTACGTGGATGAAGTGCATGAGGCGGGACTGGAGTGCGAAGTCATTGAAAGCGTCAATGTCCATGAGGACATCAAGATGGGGCTTCCCACCAGAGACCGGTACATTGAGAATTACATCTCCACCATCCGGAACCTGGCGGAATACGGCATCAAGGTCATCGTCTACAACTTCATGCCCGTCTTTGACTGGCTGCGCACGGACCTGGCCCGGGTCATCCCGGAGGACGGCAGCAACAGCCTGTATTTTGACGAAAAGGATCTGGGACAGATGGGTCCCCTGGAGATTGTCCGCAAGACCGCCGAGGACAGCCACGGCTTCACGCTGCCCGGCTGGGAGCCGGAACGTCTGGCCCTGCTGGAGACGACGCTGAAACAGTATGAAGGCATGACCGGAGACGATCTGAGGAAAAACTACAAGTACTTCCTGGACGCCATCATCCCGGTGTGCGAGGAGTCCGGCGTCCGCATGGCCTGCCATCCCGACGATCCCGCCTGGCCCATTTTCGGTCTGCCGCGCATTGCCCACAGTCAGGAGGACTTTGACAAAATCTGTGCCCTGCACGATTCACCCGCCAACACCCTGTGCCTGTGCACCGGGTCTCTGGGCTCCAATCCTGACAACGACGTGCCCGCCGCCATCCGGCATTTCGGCAGCATGAACCGCATCGGTGCCATGCACGTACGCAACGTCAAGTATCTGGGATTCCACCATTTCAGGGAAGCCTCCCACCTGAGCCGTGAGGGAGACCTGGACATGTTCGCCATCATGGAAGCCATCCATGACACCTGCCCTGACACCTATATCCGTCCGGACCATGGCAGAATGATCTGGGATGAACAGGGCCGCCCGGGCTACGGCCTGTACGACCGGGCCCTTGGAGCCACCTATATCAATGGCCTCTGGGAGGCCCTGGAACGCCTGAAGGGCTGAAAACGTAAGAAGGAGGTTTTGCCTGTGATTCTGTCCTATGAAGGTCTGAAGGATACCGCGGCCTGGAAAAAGGCGGGCGTCGGACTGCCTGCCTTTGACTGGAAGGCCATGTCGGAAAAAACCCTCAGAAGCCCCGCCTGGGTGCATTTCGGAACCGGGAACATTTTCCGCGGGTTTATCGCCAGCCTCCAGCAGAGTCTTCTGAACCAGGGGCTCACCGAAACGGGGATCCTGGCCGTGGAGAGCTTTGACCTGGAAATCCCGGATGTCATCTGCACGCCTCATGACTGCATGACGCTGAACGTCACCCTGCACGCCAACGGAGAAACCGACCGGGAGGTTCTGGCCTCCCTGGCCGCCTGTCTCCACGGGGATCAGGAACACCCTGACTGGGAAACACTGAAACAGGCCTTCCGTTCCCCCAGCCTCCAGATGGCAACCATGACCATTACGGAAAAGGGATACGCGCTTAAGGACCTGAAGGGAGAATGGACGCCCTTTGCTGCTCACGACAGGGACGCGGGTCCTCAGCAGGCCCGGACGGTGCCCGGGATTCTCTCCGGCATGCTTTACGAGCGCTTCCAGGCCGGACAGTTACCCATGGCCCTGGTCAGCCTGGACAACTGTGCGCGCAATGGGGAAAAGCTCCGGGACGCGGTCCTGACCCTGTGCAGAGTCTGGGAAGAAAAGGGTTTTGTCCCTCACGCCTTCGTCCTCTATGTGGAGGATGAGAACAGGGTTTCCTTCCCCTGGACCATGATTGATAAGATCACCCCGCGGCCCGATGATACCATTCTGGAAATGCTGACCAGGGACGGCATTGAGGATATGGCTCCCGTGATCACGGGAAAACGCACCTATATCGCGCCTTTCGTGAACGCGGAAGCTCCCCAGTATCTGGTGATGGAGGACCGCTTCCCCAACGGCCGGCCGCCGCTGGAAAAAGCCGGCGTGCTCATGACGGACCGGGAGCACGTGCACCTTTCCGAGAGAATGAAGGTCACCACCTGCCTGAATCCCCTGCACACCGCGCTGGCTGTCTACGGCTGTCTCCTGGGCTATACCCGCATCTGGGAGGAAATGAAGGATCCGGATCTGGTGAACATGATCCGGAAAATCGGCTATGAAGAGGGTCTGCCAGTGGTACGTCACCCCGGGATTCTGGAGCCCCGCGCCTTCCTGGACGAGGTCATTCAGGAACGCCTCCCCAATCCCTTTATGCCGGATGCCCCCCAGCGCATCGCCACGGATACCTCTCAGAAGGTTCCCATCCGCTTCGGCGAAACCCTGAAAAGCTATGTCGCCGCCCCGGACCGGGATCCCGCAAGTCTCACGGCTCTCCCCCTGGCCCTGGCGGGCTGGCTGCGTTATCTCATGGGCATCGATGATGAGGGCAATCCCATGGAACTTTCCCCGGATCCCATGCTCCCTGTGCTGAAGCAGCAGATGAATTCCATTGTCTTCGGAAAGCCCGAAACCATCGGCAGCTGTCTCCAGCCTCTTCTGGAGAACGCGGATCTGTTCGGCATCAGCCTGAAGGAGGCCGGGATTGCTGAGAAGGTTCAGCGTCTTTTCGCGGAGATGATCGCCGGAAAAGGCGCGGTTCGCAAAACGCTTCATACGGTTCTTGCCTGAAATGAATCACGGGTCCGGCACTGCTGTGTGCCGGACCCGTGATTTCCTGAAAGATCCTTTCCGTGCCGCCCGATTCCCCGGGGACCCTTCGCGGAATTCCTTCATCGGTTCCGTCGCCCTGAATTCAGCTTTTCGTTTCCGGGCGGGTTTTCTTCAGACCCGGATGAAGGAAGACGCACCCGGCCTGCAGGTGCCTTTTCGCCTTCCCTCTCCCCGCATCCGGTCCTCCGGAAAAGCTGCTGCAGCCCTGAAGCGGAACCACCCGTTTCACCCTCTCTCAGAACACCGGGATTACGGCACGTTCAGATCATCCCAGAAGATCAGCTTGTCATGGACTCTGACCCGGAAGTCCTGACCGGGACGGAAGGCTTTCCCTTCCCGGCTCACCATGAGAAGGGCCATCCCCGCATCCCTTTCCACCGCTTCCCGCTCCATGTCCAGCCACCGGCTGTCTTCCCGGATGGTCATGCACTTTACGTCCTCATCTCCGGCCGTCTGGGCCCGGGTATAGTGTTCCACAAAACCGGCGCTGAGAATACCGGTGGGAATGGCCACCGCCAGAACCCCCAGAAAGGACAGCACCACGGCAAAAACCCTGCCGAGGGGCGTAATGGGATAGATATCTCCGTAGCCCACCGTCAGAAGCGCGGATACGCTCCACCACATGCCGGACAGAGCATTCTGAAACTTGTCCGGCTGGGCGTCATGTTCCAGGGCGTACATGAACATGGAGGAGGCCAGCATCAGAACCAGAATGATGATCAGGGAAAACATCATCTGGTTCTTTTTTTCCTTCAGAACCTGGGTGATAATGCTGAAGGAGTCCATTCTGGCATTGATGCGGAAGAGATGCAGGATCCGGACCACCCTCAGGATCCGGAAGGCCACGGCTCCGTAGAGGAAGAACATGGGAAGGATGGTCAGGATTTCCACGATCCCGTCAAAGGAGATCATGAACCTCAGCATGGCTTTCCCCCTGGAAACCATCGGGTAGCGGTATTCACTGGTCCAGAGGCGCAGGACATATTCCATGCAGAAAAAGCCCAGAGTGACGTTCTCCACTGCCGAAAGGAAGGGCCAGGCTGATTTCAGGCTGTCAAAGGTCTCCAGGAACATGGAGACGATGTTCAAGAGGATGGCAATGGCCAGTGTATAATCAAAAGCGCGGGAGGGCAGGTCGGAGACATTCCCGACCTGAATGATGTCAAAGACCCGCCGCTTCCAGTTTTTTCTGTTCTGCATGTTCCTGTCTCCTGTTCCTTTTCTCTCAGACTGTGTGCCGCAGCGGCCCGGTGCTTGCGGGAACCAGTCGTTCGCAGTATAATCCGCCGGGCTCCTGTTGTATGATGCGATCGTCAGGACAAACCCCGCAGGAACGGCTTCCCGGATGCCATGGGATACATCTTCCTGCCCTCAGGCGCCCTGTATCCGCGGATTCCTGACGTTCAGAATCATCCGATTTCGTGGAAAGAAAGGGGAACCACATTGCCTACCACCACATTTGATAAAGAATCCATCAAGGCTTCCATTATCGGAAAGCTTCAGCGCTACAACGGCCGCAGCCTCCAGGAAGCCAGTCCGCAGCAGATCTACAAGGCCGTCGCTTCCACGGTGCGGGACCAGATCATGCAGAAGTTCACCGCAGCCCGGGAGGAGCGGAAGGCCAACAAGTCCAAGCGTCTCTATTACCTTTCCGTGGAATTCCTTATGGGCCGCAGCATGTACTGCAACATGCTCAACCTGGTATCCACCAGGGAATACCGGGAGGCGCTTCAGGAACTGGGCATCAATCTGGATGACATCCTGAAGGAAGAGCCGGAACCCGGCCTGGGCAACGGCGGCCTCGGCCGTCTGGCGGCCTGCTTCCTGGACTCCCTTTCCTCTCTGGATCTGCCCGCCATGGGCTGCACCATCCGTTATGAGTACGGCCTTTTCCGCCAGAAGATCATTGACGGCCAGCAGGTGGAATTTCCCGATTCCTGGCTGGAAAACGGCAATGTCTGGGAAATGCCCGTGATGGAGGATGCCTGCGAAGTCCACTACGGCGGCCATGTGGATACGGTCGAGGATGAGACGGGCACGCATTTCGTGCACCGGGACTACTACTCCGTGGTGGCCGTCCCCTATGACATGCCCATTGTGGGCTATCATACCCAGACTGTCAATACGCTGCGCACCTGGTCAGCCCGGAGCAAGCAGCGCATTGACCTGAACTCCTTCGGACGGGGCAATTATGCCCAGGCTTCCCAGGAGATCGATCTGGCGGAGGCCATTTCCAAGGTGCTCTATCCCGAGGACAATCACTATGAAGGCAAAATGCTGCGCCTGAAGCAGCACTACTTCTTTACCTCCGCCACCCTCCAGTACATCATCCGGGACTTCAAGAAGCTCCACGGCACAGACTGGTCGATTTTCCCGGACAAGGTGTGCATCCATATCAACGACACGCACCCGGGACTGGCCATTCCTGAACTGATGCGTCTCCTCATGGACCAGGAAGGCCTGGGCTGGGACGAGAGCGCCCAGATCGTGGAAAAGACCATCGCCTACACCAACCATACCATCATGGCAGAGGCTCTTGAGAAGTGGCCGGATGCCATGGTGCGTCAGCAGCTGCCCAGGATTTACATGATCCTGGAGGAAATGAACCGCCGTCTGTGCCAGCGGCTGTGGAATCATTTCCCCGGAGAGTGGGACCGCATTGCCCATATGGCCATCCTGGCCTATGACCAGGTGTTCATGGCCAATCTCTGTGTGGCCATGACCCATTCCGTCAACGGCGTCAGCCAGCTCCACGGAGACATTCTGAAGGAAGAAACCTTCCATGATTTCTATCAGATCATGCCCGAGAAGTTCACTGCCATCACCAACGGCATCACCCACCGCCGCTGGCTCATGTCCTGCAACCCCCGTCTCACGGACCTGATCTGTGAGAGCATCGGAGATGCCTGGTTCACAGACCCTGAGCGCCTCAGTGAACTGAAACCCATGGCAAATGACGCCGCTTTCCGGGAAAAGTTCGCCGCGGTGAAGCAGGCCAACAAGGACCGTCTGGTGAAGTTCCTCAGGGACCGCCAGGACGTTGTGGTAGATCCCTCCTTCATGTTCGACTGCCAGAGCAAACGCCTGCACGAGTACAAGCGGCAGATGCTCAACGCCCTGCATATCCTGGTGCTCTATAACCGCATTGTCTCGGATTCCGGCTTCACCATGCAGCCCCGGGTCTTCTTCTTCGGCGCCAAAGCCAGTCCGGGATACTACCGGGCCAAGCAGATCATCCGCATGATCAATGCCATTGCCAGGCTCGTGGACAGTCATCCCCGGGCCCGCCAGTTCCTGAAGGTGGTTTTCCTGGAGAACTACGACGTGTCCTCCGCGGAAATTCTCATCCCCGCCTCCGAGGTCTCCGAACAGCTGTCCACCGCTTCCAAGGAGGCCAGCGGAACCGGCAACATGAAGTTCATGATGAACGGCGCGGTGACCATCGGCACCATGGACGGCGCCAATGTGGAAATCGCCGAACAGGTAGGCATGGACAACATCTACATCTTCGGCATGCGTTCCGATACCGTCCGGAACCTGTATGCCGAGCGCACGTACAACCCCATGTCCATTTTTGAGACCAACCACGAAATCCGCCAGGCCATGACCCAGATGATCGACGGCACCCTCCTGCCCAATGCCCCTGCGGCTCTGCAGGACCTGTACCATTCTCTCCTCATGGGCGATTACGGCAGCATGGCAGACCCCTACTTTGTCCTCAAGGATTTCGGTTCCTATTCCATGGCTCAGCGCCGTCTCAATGACGACTACATGAACCCTGAGAAGTGGTGGTCCATGGCCGTGATCAACACCGCCATGTCCGGCATCTTCTCCTCGGACAGAACCATCCGGGAGTACAACGAACGGATCTGGCACCTGACCCCTCTGGACTGGAACTGACACGAAAGGACCGGAGCCGCTGCGGCTCCGGTCCTTTCATTTTTTGCCTCCCAGGAGAGACTCGACGGATGAACCCAGAACGGATCCCAGGACTTTGCCCACACTCTCCCCCAGGCTGTCCACCATGCTGCCCACATCCTCGCCTTTCAGGATCTTCAGGGCGTTCTTCCGCTGCTCCGCGGAAGAGCGGCGCCATACTTCCACCAGATTCTTTTCCGCGGCGGTGAGGGTCAGACCCGTTTCCTTTGCGGTCTTCTTTGTGCCGGCGGTGGTTTTGCCGCCGGTTTTCCCGTCTGTCCGGCCCGTGGTTTTCCCGCCTGTTTTCCCGTCTGTCCGGCCCGTGGTTTTCCCACCGGTTTTCCCGGACGATGCCGAAGTCCGGGCTTTTTCCCTGCTCTTTCCCTCGCTCTTCCCCGTATCCCTGGCCAGGTTCAGAAGGGAAGCCTGTGTGACCCCCGTGGCTCTTGCGATCTCCCTGAGTACGGACTGGGCAGGTACGTACAGGTCCCTTTCCGCACGGCTCAGATCAGCGGCACTCATGCCTTCAATCCTTTCCGCCAGCTTCTCCTGTGTCAGTCCCGCCCCCGTCCTCGCCTCTCTGATCTTTTCCCCCAGTGTCATTCTGTCCATTCCTTTCTCATCGCCCGATCATCCATTGCCGTATGGCCTCCATGGCATCCGGCA
The DNA here is from genome assembly GCA_902774025.1 of uncultured Eubacteriales bacterium. Lineage (GTDB taxonomy): Bacteria > Bacillota > Clostridia > Christensenellales > Aristaeellaceae > UBA2943. Next base: position 13,883 of record CACYGY010000010.1, on the reverse strand, counting down.
GATGATGATCGTAACAGTGTGTATCACCCTTCAGGATCACCAGACGCGCGTTCCTGTAGCGCCCGGCGGCCTTCCTTGCGTACTCAACCGGCACAGCCTCGTCCGCGTCCCCGTGAATCAGAAGCACCGGACCCGTATAACGGTCGATCATTTCCTCCACATGCAGGGTCTGGGCAACACGGACATAATTACCATCCAGTTCCCACCCGTGAGGACTCCGGATCACCTCCGGGATCCGCGCGGGATCAAAGGTGACACCCAGGATTTCCCCTTTCCGGGCCGCTTCCGGGATCATCCAGGCGGGGGACATGGGAATCAGACCCTGAATCATCTCATGCTTCAGACCAGCGGCCATCATGGCTGTGAGCCCGCCCTGGGAATGCCCGCAGAGATACAGGTCCGTCACAAAATCCATCTTCCGGGCTTCATCCAGCACTCTGAGACTGTTGTTGATCCACTTGTAGAGATTGTGCTCACGGAAGGTTCCTCCGCTCTTCCCGTGACCGTACATGTCCACCCGCAGGGTGGCACAGCCCAGAGAGAGAAACGTCTCCGCCGTGGCCTGAATATGCCTTTCCTCCATATGTCCGGTAAACCCGTGAATGATCACCGCCAGGGGGCAGCGTTCCGCGCCTTCCGGCTTCTCCAGCTTCGTGTTGAGTTCAATGCCGTCATCCCTGATCACGAACTCACTCCTTTCCGCAGGGCCAGGAGACGGAGGATCAGATTTTCCGCCGCCCCCGTCTGGACCATCTGTCCGCTTTTCATCTGATATTCCGTATCAATGCACATTTCCAGAGAAGACAGGACCTGCCCCCGCTCATACTGCTTCACCAGGGCCTGCATGCGTCCAAGGACCTGAGGCTGGATCCCTGTTTTCGCCAGGATCTCCTCCCGGCCGGATCCCGCCATGTCCATCAGAGCCAGCATGTTCCGGTACTGGCGGGTGAGCATGTAAATCACCAGAAAATCCGACTCACCGCCTGCGTGCATATCCCGGAGCAGTCCGAAGGCCCGGGTCGCTTCCCCGGCCACGACGCGGTCCGTCAGTTCCCAGACTCGATAGGACCCGGAAGGCGTCGCCATGGCGTGGATATCCTGAAGGCTGATTTCCTCTCTGGATCCCGTAAAGGCGCTGATCTTCCCGATCTCCCCCCGGAGGGCCGCCGTATCCTCGCCGGAGACAAAGGTGAGTTCCATGGCCGCTTCGGATGAGCAGGTCTTTCCGCAGGCCCGGAAGGTCTGCATGATCCACTCCAGCAGTTCCTTTTCCCTCAGGGGATTGAAAGTGACCTGACGGTTCATCCTTGCAAGCGTCTTCACCAGACTCCGACGGCTGTCCGTCTTGCCGTGACAGTAGAAAATCAGCACCGCTGTATCCGGCATGTCGCTGATATACTTTGTCACATCGGGATGCACGTCCTTTCTGCCCGTGATCATGGGATCGTCCATGTCCAGCACCAGGCGCCGCTCATTCAGCATGGGAAGCGTGTCGCAGGCCAGAATGAGATCGTCCACGGTGGCATTTTCCAGAACCGTGGTGTCGAAATCCCCCATGTCATCCGGAAAAAGGCTCTTCCGGATGGCCGCAAGGCACTCCTGTTTTATGTTCTCCTCCGTCCCGTCCAGAAGATAGACGCCCCGGATCTGCCCTTCCCGGATCTGCCGGTTCAACTCCCGCCGGTCCAAAGTGCGTCACCCCCCGATCCGCATGCCCTGCCGGGCCAGAAGGCAATCAGGGAACGCTTCCCGCGCCTCCCGCAGTACCGCGTCATGGTCCACCAGCGGATTCAGATGCGTGAGGATCAGCTTTTTCACGCCCGCCTCCCGGGCGATCTGCCCGCAGAGTCTGCCGGACAGATGGGGCTTCCCCTCTCCCCAGGTCCTGTCATCGAAGGCGGCATCCGCCAGAAGCCAGTCCGCACCCCGGGCAAAGTCCGAAAGCCCGGGAAACAGATTGGTATCCCCCGTGTAGCAGAATATGCCTTCCCGCCCTGTAATGCGGTACATCACAGAGGGCACGGGATGCCTGGCTCCGAAAACCTCCACGGACAGCTCACCCACCCGGAACCGGTCTCCCGGGGCCACTCGGGTCACTGTAAAGGCACTGTCCCTGTCTGCGGCCTGAGAGGTGAAACTCACTTTATCTCCCGGACCGTACAGAGGCATGGTCTTTCCCAGGGCCTGCAGCCTGTACCCCAGAACCTGCAGGTCCGATGTATGGTCCGCGTGCCAGTGGGAAATCAGCAGAGCGTCCATGTCCTCAGGCACTGTCTCCAGCGTGAGGCGGGAAAGGGTGCCGCTTCCCAGATCCAGAATCAGTCTGGTATCCCCTTCCCTGAAATAATAACCGCTGGCAGCACCTCCGGGCGCCGGAAATGGGCCGTTCATGCCCAGGATCCTGAGTTCCATGGTATCCTCCTTCTTATCTCACAGCCCCTAAAAAGGGGATGGGCAAAGCCCATCCCCGGTTCGTTCCTTATTTGCCCGCAGGGATTCATGCCTCCGGTTCCAGCAGGCCCAAACCGCCATCCTTTCTCTGATACAGCACATTGGTCGTCTCCGTCTCCGCATTGATGAAAACGAAGAAACTGTGTCCCAGCAGCTCCATCTGAATGGCTGCATCCTCCACGGACATCGGCCGCACAGGGTACGTCTTGTGGCGTACAATCTGCGGTATATCCTCTTCCGGCTCTGTGTCCTCGATATAGATCGGCTCAGCGGGGAAAGCATCCTCCCGCAGCCTCTTGCCCAGCTTGGTGCGGTGACGGTGAATCTGCCGCTCCATCCTGGTCAGAGCTTCGTCAATGGCTGCAAAGAGATTCCCCTGGGCTGAAGCTTCGGAGCGGAGGATTACGTTGTTTCCCATGGGAACGGTAATTTCCACGACCCGCAGGTCGCCCTTGTCCTTGTGCAGTTTCACCTGCATCTCCGTTTCACTCAGGAGATACCGTTCCATTTTCCTTGTTTTCTTTTCAATGCGCTGTGTGATTCCGGGGGTTACGATCATATTTCTGGCATTGATGGTCAGTTTCATGGCTATGCTCCTTTCGGCACGAATCATTTCATGCAGAGGCAGCTAAATCAGGCGCTGCCTCCGCGGCATCTGTGAGGCCATCGGAGACACCTTCTTTCTCTTGATCACTGGATGCGGCAGATCCCTCTGCACTTGTCTGTCCCTTTTCTCAGTGTTCCTTATTCGCCTCCCTTTCCGCTTTTCCTGCCTGAGGCGGGGAAAAAACTTTCAGGGGTTCCATTTGAGATCAGCCCTTGCTTCACACCGTGCTTCATGGCATAATGATCCGGAAAAACGAAACCGGAGGCCCATCATGTCGACATCTCTCTGGGTTCGGACCATCCGTCACCATCGTCTGGATCGGCAGCTGGTGGTCCCCTGCACACGAAAGCACCCTCAGGAAGCTCTGCAGCTGGCTCTGGAAAAGCTGGACCTGTCCCGTCCCCTGTGGCTGGAAAAACACCAGCGGGAATGGGATGAATTCGGCCAGACCCGCTTTCTGCCGGATGATTTCATGGAATCTGTAAACTTTGAGCGCCTTGAAATCGAGTATATCGATCCGGACGCCCCAAAGAAGCGTTCTCAGGATCCGAGAAACGCGTGACAAGAAAGGATGACAGGATATGCATGAACAGGTTTTCCGCCTTCTGGACGAATGGAAGGACGAATACACAGCCGTCCTGAAAAAGTGGGTCAGCGTCCCCAGTCTCAAGGCCGGCGGGCATGATCAGGCGCCCTTCGGGCATGAGCTGCGGCGCATGCTGGACATTGCCATGGAAGACTGCCGTTTCTTCGGTCTTGAGACCCGGGAATACGACGGCTACTGCGGTGAGGCCATTCTGGGGACGGAGAAGGATGCCCTGGCGGTCCTGGCACACCTGGATGTGGTGCCCGCCGGGGACGGGTGGGAGACTCAGCCCTTTGAGCCCGTGATCCGGGACGGCAGAATGTACGGCCGCGGTACCGGGGATGACAAGGGCCCCGCGCTCTGCGCTCTTTTCGCCATGCGGGCCATCCGGGAAGCCGGCATTCCCCTGAAACGCTCCATCCGCCTGATTCTGGGCTGCGATGAGGAAAGCGGGAGTGAGGATATCGCCTATTACAAGACAAAGACCGTCATGCCCCGCATCGGTTTTTCACCGGACGCCTCCTTCCCGCTGATCAACACGGAAAAGGCCATGATCCAGGTGCGTTTCCATGCGCCTCTGGCAAAGGAAGGCCTGCAGGTTCTGGAAATGCGCACCGGCGAGAGGGTCAATGTCATTCCCGGCCTCTCCACCTGTCTGGTGGAGGGAGGAGAGGATATCGTGGAGGCTGTCAGGGCCTGGTCGGAAAAAACAGGCCTTCCCGCCACGGCCGAGAAAACGGACCGGGGCGTCTGCCTGACCACTGAGGGAATTCCCGGACACTCTGCCTATCCCGAGGGAAGGAGAAACGCCATCGGCATGATGCTCCTGCTTCTCCGGGATCTGGGTGTGCAGGGTCCCCTGCGGAAACTGGCCGACCTCTATGGCCTGGAGCATGACGGTGCCTCCCTGGGCATCGCCTGCCATGATGATCTCTCCGGCGCCCTCACCTGCAACATGGGCATCCTCCACGTGGAGCAGGGCACGGTCCGCGCCACGCTGGATAACCGGGTTCCCGTGAAGGCGGATCTGGACAGACTGGAAAGCATCCTCCGGGAAAAGCTGTCCGGTTTTGTCGTGGATGACCTGCACCGGGTGGAACCTCATCATGTGCCTCCGGAGAGCGAACTGGTCACCTGCCTCCTGGGCGCCTATCACGACCTCACCGGTCTTGACCCCATCCCCGAATCCACCGGCGGCGGCACCTATGCCAAGGAACTGGAAGAGGGTGTCGCCTTCGGCGCCAACTTCCCCGGGGATCCGGACCTGGCACATCAGGCCAATGAGTATGTGGATCTGGACAAGATGATCCTCACGGCCAAAATCTATGCGGAAGCCCTGCTGCGCCTGTGTGCCCGGTAATCCGCTCCGGTCCCGGTCATCCCTCTGAAGGGAAGAACGGGCAGGCGGAACCCTTCTGTTTCCTGAAGGCATACCGGCTTTCTGAGGAAAAGAGTCCCACTCCGGTCTTAAGTGATGCGGGTGGGATTTTTCCATGTCATCGTTTCCCTACAGTCCAGAGGCAACCCGTCCATTTGGACTGTCCCGGCCGCACCTTCCATGCTTTTCCTTCCCGGAAGGCGTAAAACCGGAAGCCCACGGTTAAGTTCCCTGATGATGCACAGGGGCATATCCTTCCGGGCGGCGGTGCAGTCCGGCTCCATAAAGAAACCATCCAAGCCGCCTCTCCCCGGCGCTGGAAAAGACAAAAGATCCGCGGAATCCACGGATCTTCTGTCTTTCCGTCCGGACAGACGGGCATCAGTAGGCCTTGGCGAAATACATGACGTGCCGGGCTTCCTTTCCGCAGCACACACACCTGTCCCCGAACCTGTACCGCTCCTGGTCAAAGGGCATATTCCGGGAGCTGGCATTGAAACGCTCCTTGATGGCATCCTCACAGGCCTGCTCCCCGCACCACATAGCCCGGGCAAAACCGGTTTCCACCGCTTTCCCCAGTTCTTCCATGTCGTGCACCTCCACAGTACGCTCGTCCCGGAAGGCACGGGCCTGACGGTACAGTTCATCCTGAATCTCCTGGAGAAGCTCCCCGAGACGGGACGCGAGATTCTCCAGGGGCAGGGTCGTTTTCTCGCACAGATCCCGGCGGAATACGGTAACGACTCCGTTTTCCAGGTCCCTGGGTCCCACTTCCAGGCGTACCGGCACGCCCTTCAGTTCCCAGTCATTGAACTTGAAGCCGGCGCTCACGGTATCCCGGTCATCCAGCTTCACCCTGTACCCGGCCTCCGTAAGCTCCCTGAAAAGCTTCCCGCAGGCTTCTGTCACACCGGGCTTGTGACTGGCAATGGGCAGGATCACGGCCTGAACGGGGGCGATTCTGGGCGGCAGACGCAGACCCCGCTCATCCCCGTGGGTCATGATAATCGCTCCGATAAGGCGGGTGGATACACCCCAGCTGGTCTCATAGGCATGCTCCAGCTTTCCTTCCCGGTTCTGGAACTGGATGTCATAGGCCTCGGAGAAATTGGTGCCGAAATTGTGACTGGTTCCTGCCTGCAGCGCCTTGCCGTCCTGCATCATGGCTTCCATGGAATAGGTGGCCCGGGCACCTGCGAACTTTTCCTTTTCGCTCTTCTGGCCCACATACACCGGCAGAGCCAGAACGCTTTCCGCCACATCCCTGTAGATTTCCAGCATCTGCAGGGTCTCCTCCTGCGCTTCCTCCGGCGTCGCGTGCAGGGTATGACCTTCCTGCCACAGGAATTCCGATGTGCGCAGGAAAGGACGGGTAGCCTTTTCCCAGCGCATCACAGAGCACCACTGATTGTATTTCATGGGAAGATCCCGCCATGTCTGCACCCACTTGGAGAACATGGCGCAGAAAATGGTTTCGGAGGTGGGCCGCACTGCCAGGCGCTCCTGCAGCTTTTCGCTGCCCCCCTGGGTCACCCAGGCCACTTCCGGCGCGAAGCCTTCCACATGCTCAGCCTCCTTCAGCAGCAGGCTTTCCGGAATCAGCATGGGAAAATAGACATTCTCATGGCCGGTCTCCTTGAACCGTCTGTCCATCTCCGCCTGAATCCGCTCCCAGATGGCATAGCCGTAGGGGCGGAAAATCATGCAGCCCCGCACAGGGGCATAGTCACACAGTCCCGTCTGGGTGATCACGTCAGTGTACCACTGGGAGAAATCCTCGTTTCTCGGAGTGATATGGGTTACAAACTCCTGTTTCCTGTCTGCCATGTTTCCCTCCTGTAATTCTGTCGGGCAGAGAAAAAGCCCCCGCCCCTTCCTTGCTGGGACGGAGGCTGCCAATGCATCTTCCGCGGTACCACCCGGCTTAGAGCCTATGCTCTCCCTTCATTGAAACCGTCTGTAACGTGAACGGGAACGGCGGGGATTGGCCGCAGCTCCGGGCTGGGTTGGAGACAGGTCCGCGCGCATCTCTCACCCTCATGCGCTCGCTGAGGCGTTTTCCCACTCTCCGGGCCCTTCAAAGCGAGAGGAATTATACCCTTTCCTGCCCGGTTTGACAAGCCGCATTCCTTTCCTTATACTTTCACGGATGAACCCGGAAGGGGGAAATTGTTCGTGCATATGCGGAAGAAGAAATGGGCCAGGCCCGAACTGGCTCAGTGTCCCTATTACCTCTCCTGGCCCGAAGATATGCGGGGCCGGTGGCGCATGGCCTTTCCCCGCCAGGGGGAACTGGTCCTGGAACTGGGATGCGGCAAGGGCGTGGGCACTGCCCGGATGGGCTATGAGCATCCGGAGATGGCCATCGTGGCGGTGGATCTCTCCGATGACGTCCTGGGGGACGCACGCCGGCAGGTGGAACAGGTCTATGACCGTCCCGTGGACAACCTGAAACTGGTCAAGCTGGACATCTCCGATATTGAGGCCTATGTGTCCCCGGAGGACCGGGTGGACCGGATCATGATCCCTTTCTGCAATCCCTGGCCCCGGCACCGTCACGCCAAGCGCCGTCTCACGCATCCCCGGCAGCTCCTGCAGTACCGGGAGATCCTGCGGGATAAAGGGGAAATCTGGTTCAAAACCGATGACGACCCTCTGTACCTTTTCACTCTTCAGGCCATGGAAGCCTGCGGTTTTGAGGCTGTCTGCCTTCTGGATGACCTGAGTGCCAGCGGTTTTCAGCCCAATTACATCACCGAGCATGAACAGCGTTTCATGGCTCAGGGACTGCCCATCCGGTTCGGCATTTTCCGGAAGCGTCCCGGTCAGTACCGTCCGGATCCACTTTTGTGGGGACTGAAGGACACGGAAGGAGAGAAGATCTGTGACCCCTGAAAGACGCAGTGCGGAGCGGTTCACCACCTATACCCTGGTCCTCATCACGGTGTCTGGCCTGGCACTGTTCCTGATACCGGCTGTCTGGAAGTATTTTTCTCCCTTTATCCTGGGTCTGGCCATGGCCGCCTCCCTGCAGCCCGTGATCCGGACGCTGGAGAATCGTTTCCGCTTCAGCCATTTCTGGGCCGTCATGATCCCGGTCGTGCTGCTGTGCCTGCTGTGCCTGACACTCCTGGCCTGGTTCGCTTCCTTCGGCATCAACCAGATCAACTATCTCCTCAGCCATTCCCCTGAACTCCTTTCCCAGGCCTCAGACCTGATCCGGAGAGCTCTGAGCACTCTGGGTTCCTTCACCCATGACCATCTGAACCTGACGGAGGGATGGACGGATAATTTTCTCAACTACATCACCTCCCAGCTTACTGCCCTGGCAGGAGAGCTGGTAACCAAGACCGTGAACTGGGCGGCCGGGCTCCCCTCCCTGCTCCTGTACATCAACTTTCTGATTTTCGGCCTGTATTTCATCTCAAAGGACTATAACCGCCTTGTCAGCTACTGGCGCAACGGGTTCATGGGAAACCCCAACACCTCCACGGGACAGATCACCTCATCCGCCATTACCGGACTCATGGGCTGGCTGCACATGCAGTTTGTCTACGCTGTCCTGTCTCTTGTCGTGGGCTCCGTCTACTGGTCTGTCTTCCAGTATCAGTATGCCATCCTCATCTCCATCGCGGCGGCCATCCTGGAATTCCTTCCCATTGTAGGCAATGGCACCATCTATCTGCCCTGGGCAGCCATCGCCTTCCTCTCAGGCCGTACCCGCAGCGGCATTCTGGCTCTGGCCCTCTTCCTTTTCCTTCTTCTCATCCGCCGCGTGACAGAGCCCAAGCTCTTCTCCCGTTCCACGGGCGTCACTCCGCTGGTCGGCCTGATCGGCATGTTCGCGGGCCTTCAGGCGGGCGGTCTCATGGGCCTGATCGGAGGTCCCGTGGTGGCCACCGTTCTGGTGACACTGTGGGAAGGGGATTCACGCAGAACCATGGTCCGGGACGCCAGGGCACTGATGCGGACGATCCACAGGCGCTGGTCTTCCGTTCCTGAGGAAGAAGAAGAAGTCACGGCAGATACTCCCCCGAACACCGCACAGGAAGACTCCACTGGTTCAGCGGAGAAACCGGAAGGCAGGCAGGAAAACACAAAGCCGCCAAAGGGCAGGTTCTCCAGAGGCAGACGGCACTGAGACAGCCGGGGAAACGGCCTGAATCCGCGGCTCTTCAGATGCCTGAACGGGATTTTCCGACACCGGAAATCCTTCCCTTTCCGGTGTCGTTATCCGCACACATCCGCTCCGGAAAAAAGGATCCGGCCAGACCCCAAGGTCTGGCCGGATCCTTCTATTTTGGACATCTCACGGTTGCCTTCGGCTCACAGCAGCTGAATTCCCGCCCTGTGACAGGCAAGAACCACATCTTCCGGCCAGATGGATGCCTGCACCTCACCCACATGAGCCTTGCGCAGGAAGTAGACGCACATGCGGCTCTGCCCGATGCCTCCGCCAATGGTCTGGGGCAGTTCGCCCTGAAGCAGGGCTTTCTGGAACGGAAGTTCCGCCCGCTCCATGCACCCCCGTTCCTGAAGCTGGCGCGTCAGGGCCTCAGGATTGACCCGGATGCCCATGGAACTGACTTCCAGGCCGATGTCCAGAAGCGGATCATACAGGAACAGATCTCCGTTCAATGACCAGTCATCATAGTCCGGGGCACGTCCGTCATGGATTTTTCCGCTGCGCAGTCGGCCTCCGATGCCGGTGATGAACACGGCTCCGTATTGTCTGGCCGCCTCATACTCCCGCTCCTTGGGAGACTTGTCGGGATACCGGTCCTCCAGTTCCTGTGTGCTGACAAAGGCGATCTCATCCGGGAGTTCCGGGCGGATAAAGGGATAATGGGCGCAAACAAAGCCTTCGGTTTTCCGGAAGGTGAGGTAAATCTGACGGACAATGCGCTGCAGGGTTTCCATGTTCCGCTCATCCGCCCTCAGAATCCGCTCCCAGTCCCACTGATCCACAAAAATGGAATGGATATTGTCCGTCTCCTCATCCCGGCGGATGGCGTTCATGTCCGTATACAGGCCTTCTCCCTCGCTGAACCCGTAATTCTTCAGGGCCATGCGCTTCCACTTGGCCAGAGAATGAACGATTTCCACCGTTCGTCCCGTCTCCAGCACATCGAAAGCCACCGGACGCTCCACACCATTCAGGTTGTCGTTGAGACCGCTCTCCGGCGTCACCATGATCGGCGCGGACACGCGGGTCAGGTTCAGCGCCCTGGCCAGTTCCGTCTCAAAAAAGTCCTTCACCAGCTTGATGGCAATCTCCGTATCCCGAAGATTCAGCACCGGATTATAATTCCGGGGTATGATCAGATTCATGCCTGTCCTTCCTTCCAGTCACCGGTCCGAAGACCGTATTGTGTTTCCACCCGCTCCCGGTTTTCCGGACGCAGCCGTATCCGGACGCAGGCTCCGTCCTCCGTGTATTTTTCGTCCTCCACGCACCCCAGAAACCTGATTTTCTGCATCAGTCCGTAGCGGTCAAAGGGAACATACACCAGGCACCATTCCTCCGGATCCAGCCGGTCCAGGATCGCCTTCCTCAGTTCCTCCAGGCCTTCTCCGGTGGCCGCACTGATGGGAATCGCCCCCGGCATCTCCACACAGACGCCCAGGTCCGTCTTGTTCAGCACATGAATCCGGGGCTGCTCCACCGCTCCCAGACTCTCCAGCACCTGTTCCACCGTATCCCGCTGTTCCAGCGCCTCCGGAGCATGTCCGTCATGCACCAGAACCAGGACCTGTGCCTGCACCGCTTCCTCCAGGGTGGAACGGAAGGCCTTCACCAGGGTATGGGGCAGTTTCCGGATAAAACCCACGGTATCCGTGAGGAGATATACCCTGCCCCCGTCAGTGACCCGCCGGCTTACAGCGTCCAGCGTGGCAAACAGCTGGTCCCGTACATAAACATCGGAATCCGTCAGAGCGTTGAGCAATGTGGACTTGCCCGCGTTTGTATACCCCACCAGGGCGACCGCAGGTACATCCTGCTTTTCCCGCTTCTTCCTCCGAAGACTCCTCTGGCTTTCCACTTCCTGAAGACTCCGCCGCACCTCTGTCATTCTCTGACGGATTCTGCGCCGGTTCATCTCCAGCCTGGTTTCGCCGGGGCCCCGTGTCCCTATGCCGCCTCCCAGCCGGGAGAGGACAAGTCCCTGTCCCAGGAGATGGGTGGACTGATATTCCAGCTGTGCCAGCTCCACCTGCAGCCGGCCCTCAGCGGACCTGGCTCTGAGGGCAAAGATATCCAGAATCAGGGTGGTGCGGTCAATGACCCGGACCCGGAGTTCTTCCTCCAGGTTCCGCACCTGAAGTCCCGTCAGCTCCTCATCGAATATGCACAGGTCTGCTTCCAGCGCCTGTGCCTGCAGAGCCAGTTCCCGGACCCTGCCGCTTCCGATGAGATACCGGGCGTTCTTCTGATCCCGCTTCTGGAGAAAAGAACCCACCACTTCCGCGCCCGCTGATTCCGCAAGGCGTCCCAGTTCATCCAGGGAGCTCTCGCTTTCCATGCCCATCAGCACGGCCCGCTCCTTCTGTCCGGATGTCTGAGGCCCGGAAAAAGCCCGGTCACTCTCCTCGATCTGCCGGAGCCATTTTCCGTCGGGAATATGCTCAAAGGCCACCGGGGGATCCATCCGGATCTCCCCATCCGTCCAGAGAAAGGCCGACTGTACATTGGTAGGCCTGTCCTCCAGGACCCCCACCGCGGTCATGGCATCCAGATGCAGGGAACGAAGAGCGGACAGGTCCACGTCACTGAGACGTCCGTCTCCGCCCGGATGCGTATGGATAAAGCGGACCCGGGACAATCGGTTCTGATTCCGCCGCAGGCTCATCGCCTGGACGTCTACCTGGCCCAGTGTGCCCACCTGGATGTCCAGGACTTCTCCGTCCCGGGACAAGTACACGCCAAGCTCCCGCTTCAGGCGGCAGGAAAACATGGCCATGGTCCGGAGCAGTTCCCGGGACACATAGTCCCCGCTCTCCGTGTCCATGTCATACATCTCCGCCATCGCCTTCAGAACACTGTCCCGGATGCCTTCCACATGGCCATGTATCTGTTCCAAAGTCACCTGTCCTTTCAATGCTCCCCGCCGTGACAGTCAATCAGGCGCTCATATTCCTCCAACACCTGCTGCATGATCTGCTCCCAGCTCACGGGAATCGTGTCCGCTGCCCGCGCCCCCGCCTCCTGGGCCATGGGCAGCCCCCGGAGAATCGCGTCGGCGATCGCCCGGGCCGATTCGTCAGCGGCGATAAAACCGTTATATCCGTCATTGATCCCCTCTGAAGCGCAGCTGTTCTTTACCAGAAGGCCGGGAGTGCCCATGACAGCGGCTTCCCTCAGCACCATGGGGGCGTTGTCATACAGGGAGGGAAACACCAGAAGATCCGACAGAGCATAGAGATGCATGAGCTGATCCCTGTCCTGGATGAATCCCAGAAAAGTGCAGTCCTCCCCGATGCCGATGGACTTTGCCTCCTCCACGATGGCGTCAAAGTCAGGTCCGTCCCCGGCGGTAATCAGCTGAAAGGGCTTGCCCTCCTCCTTCAGGATACGGCAGGCGCCCAGAACACCGTGAAGGTTTTTCTTGTAGTTGTGCTGCCCAACAAAGAGCAGAATGGGCACATGCGGCTTCAGGTGAAGCTTTTCCATGAGCTGTGTCCGGGCTGCTTCCTTGGGCTTTTCCCGGTTGGTGCCGTTCTCCATCACCAGAATATGTCCCCGGTAGCCGTAATCATGAAGCACCTGGGCCGTGGCGTTGTTCACAGTCCACACCCCGTCACACTGGTCATAGAATCTGACCAGGCGCCGGGTGACCTCCCTGGCCAGGAATTTGGAATGTGTCTTGAGGAGCACGTCGTCATAGTACTTGGAATGGAACGTACTCACCAGGGGAATATCACGCTTCCTGGCAATTCTGGAAGCCTCCATGCCCGCGAGAAAAGGACTCTGGGCATGCACAATGTCAAAGGGAATCGCCCTGAGCTTTTTGAGAAACACCGGATCCAGATCCGGCACCCCCACCCTGAACAGTTCTCCGGGAAAACTCAGGGATGCTGAGAGCAGGACATTTGTGCCTTCCGGTGGGTCTGTCCTCGGTGCTCTGGGTGCTACGTAGTAGGTTTCATGTCCCATTTCCTTCAGCGTTCTGCAGTAGGCAAGGGTCACCCTGCCCACCCCGTCCACTGCCGGAGGGTACGTATCCACAAACTGACCAATGATCATGTCATGTCCCCGTCTCTTTCAGATACTGCATCCATGGGATGCACAGAGGGGATCATATCACAGAAAGGACCGGTTTTCCATCATTTTCTGCCATTGCAAATGCCCATTGCTTCATGTATAATGGCCCGGCATGGAAAGGAGGCACATACATGCTGGAGAATGAAAGGGAAAATCAGGACATGGAGCCCGATCTCATCGAACTGACGGATGAAGAGGGCAACACGACCGTCTTCATGGTGGTGGATTATTTCTTCTATAACGGAAAGGAATACGCCGTTCTCTCGGAATATGATGAGGAAGAGGCGGAGCGGGACACGGATGAACCCATGGAGATGGACTGCTTCGTCATGGAAGTGCGGAGTATCAAGGATGAGAACGGGGAGGACCTGGACGAGTTCAGTTCCATTGATGATCCGGAACTGGAAGAAAAGCTTGTGGAAATCGCCACCCTGCGTATGGATGAAGACTCAGAAGTGGATGAGGACGAATAAGAGCAGAATCTCCCTGACTCAGGGAGATTTTGGACCCAATCGCCCGCCAAGCGGGCGAAGCCGCTTTACCAGCTCCGCTCAAAAAAAGCAGAGTGCTTGAATGCAACTCTGCTTTTTTGTTACAA